>JAZUNW010000099.1:0-17171 GCA_045604325.1 Faecousia sp.
AACTCGATTGTTCCAATAGGTTTCGGTGTAACATCCAGCATTACACGATTAATGCCATCTACTTCATGAGTGATTCTGTTTGTAATATGATGAATTAACGGATATGGTATTTCCTCAATTGTAGCACTCATAGCATCGGTCGTATTAACCGCACGGATAATTGCTGCCCATCCTTCGTAGCGTTTGCCGTCTTTTACACCGACACTCTTAAAATCGGGAACAGCGATAAAATATTGCCATACCTTACCTGCCAGACCGTTCCTGTCAAATTCCTCCCGGAGAATGGCATCCGCTTCCCTCAGAGCATGCAGACGGTCACGGGTAATGGCACCCAGGCAGCGGACACCCAGGCCGGGGCCGGGGAAGGGCTGCCGGTAGACCATGTTGTGGGGCAGACCCAGAGCTTCGCCGACCACACGGACTTCGTCCTTGAAGAGCAGCTTGATGGGCTCGACCAACTCAAACTGCAGATCCTCGGGCAGGCCGCCTACATTGTGGTGGGACTTAACAGCCTTCTTGCCCTCGGCAGCCTTGATGGACTCCAGGATGTCGGGGTAGATAGTGCCCTGTGCCAGATAGGAGATGCCCTCCAGCTTGCGGGCTTCGTCAGCGAAGACTTCAATAAATTCCTTGCCGATGATCTTGCGCTTGCGCTCGGGCTCGGCAACGCCTGCCAACAGATCCAGGAAACGATCCGTGGCGTCAACATAAATGAGGTTGGCATCCAACTCGTCGCGGAACATTTTTACGACACCTTCGGACTCATCCTTACGCATAAGACCGTGGTTGACATGGACACAGACCAGCTGCTTGCCGATTGCCTTGATGAGAAGTGCAGCGACCACAGAAGAGTCAACACCGCCAGACAGAGCCAGCAGAACCTTCTTGTCGCCAACCTGGGCGCGGACTTCGGCGATTTGCTCGTCGATAAATGCTTTTGCAAGCTCGGGAGTGGTAATGCGCTGCATGGATTCGGGACGCATATTGTTTGCCATTTTTATTTCCTCCGTTTCAAACTAAAAACAACTATATAGTTTATATTCCGTATTATAATCCCATTTTTTTGACATTGCAATACCTTGATTTTAAAGAATTTAAAATTTGTAGAACTTATGATAAGATTGTCGGTACGGATGCCTTTTTTGTTGCAAATTGGCATAGCTGTGGTATAATGAAAGAAAGCGAAAAGAGGAGAGAGCGATATGGGCATTGTTGTGATCGGCGCTACTTTTGTGGATATCAAGGGTTATCCGGAGGGGGCATTTATTCCCACGGGGCGAAATGCCGGCCGAGTGGTGCAGATCCACGGCGGCGTGGGCCGCAATGTGGCAGAGGATATTGCCAACTGCGAGCTTCGTCCTACTTTTATTAGCTTGGTGGATGACTCCGGCACCAGCGCCGATGTTTTGAGGAAGCTGAACAACCACAAGGTCAATACCAAGTATATCCGTGCAACGCCCGATGGTCTCGGCACATGGCTTGCGGTATTTGACAATGAGGGCGATGTTTGCGCATCCATATCCCGTCGTCCGGACCTTAGTCCCATTGCGGACATTTTGGACGAGCATGGTGATGAGATCTTTTCAGATGCCGACAGCATCATCATTGAGATCGATATCGATAAGGAGATCGTTAAGCGGGTATTTCAGCTTGCGGAGAAGTACAAGAAGAATGTGTATGCTGTTGTCTCCAATATGAGCATTGCGCTGGAGCGCAGGGATTTTTTGCAGTCCATTGACTGCTTTGTGTGTAATCTGCAGGAGGCAGGGATTCTGTTTTCCGACGATTACACCGGAAAGACGCCGGAGCAGATGGTGGACATCCTTGCGGAAAAGGTGAGCCGTGCCAATATTCCCAGTCTGATCGTCACCATGGGCGGTGACGGCGCGGTGTATGCAAGTCTTGACGGTCAGAAGGGCTACTGTCCTGCCCGTAAGGTTGCTGTCAACGATACCACCGGTGCCGGTGATGCGTTCTGCGCAGGTGTGGCTATCGGCTTGACCTACGGCAAGAGCCTGCAAAGAGCCTGCGAGATTGGCACAGACCTTTCTGCGTCAGTCATCATTACTGCTGAAAATGTGTGTCCCCGTTTCCTGCCCGGTGAGTTAGGACTGGAAATTACTTGATTTTTCAAAATCCTACTTCCAATTTGTCGAAATTTATCGTATAATGACCACAAAGGTAGGGCAGTAGCACTGCCCGCAATTTTCCACAGAATAGAGGAAATAGATATGAAAGATACCAAGGTGAATAAGTCGGTATTGACAGTAATGGCCATCAGTTTGGCGGTGGTTTTGTTGGTGCTGGTGGTGGCTGTTGTTGTACTCAGTGCTGCGAAACCTCAGATCGTGCTGAACGGAGCATCCGAAATAACCGTTGAATTCGGCAGCACATACACTGATGAAGGCGCGTCTGCATCGGTTTCCGGAAATAAAGCTGTTCCCGTGACCAGCACCGGCACATCCGAGATCAATTTTGAGAAGCTGGGTACATATACCATCACTTACAATGCCAAGTATCTGCTGGCATCTGTGTCCGCAACGCGCACTGTTCGTGTGGTGGATACCCAAGCACCTGTCATTACCCTGAAAGAGGTTGACGGCGCCATCACCATGCCCGGTGAAGAGTATGTGGAAGAGGGTTTTGTGGCGGAAGATAACTATGATGGAGATCTTACCGCTCTGGTCGTTCGCACAGTCGTTGGCGACAATGTCATCTATACCGTTTTAGACTCTTCCGGAAACCGGACAGAGGTTAGGCGTCCCATTGAGTACGGCGATGAGATCGCTCCTGTTCTGACCCTCTTGGGCGATGAGACTGTTACCATCACAGCAGGTCAGAAGTTTACCGATCCCGGTTTCACCGCAGTTGACAATGTAGAAGGCGATGTTTCCGCTAAGGTCACAATTTCCAATGAGCATAATACGAACAAGGCGGGTACTTACACCATCACCTACACGGTAACAGATAACTTCGGCAATACCTCTACGGCAACCCGTACACTGATTGTCAAGGCTGCAAGCAAGCCCCAGACAGTCACGCCTGCAGGCGGCACCATCTACCTTACCTTTGACGATGGCCCCGGTGCTTATACCCGTCAGCTTTTGGATGTGCTGAAAAAGCACGGTGTAAAGGCTACGTTCTTTGTGAAGAACAATCCCAATTATTTGTACCTGCTCAAGGATATTGTCGATGAGGGGCACGCCATCGCAATCCATACGGCTTCTCACGATTATGGTGAGATCTATTCCAGCGAGGAAGCATTTTTTAACGATCTGAACAAAATGAGCGACATCATTTACGAAAAGACAGGCGTTCGCACCACCTTGATGCGTTTCCCCGGTGGAAGCTCCAACACCACCAGCAAGAAGTACAACAAGGGCATTATGACCCGCTTGACCAAAATGGTTGAGGATATGGGTTACCAGTACTTCGACTGGAACGTGGACAGCGATGATGCCGGCAGCGCAAGAACTGCGGAAGAGGTCTACAACAATGTTGTTCACGGAAAGGGTACATGGAGAGGCTGTGAGGATGGCAAGACCAACATCGTTCTCCAGCACGATATTAAGAAGTACAGCGTTGATGCTGTCGAAAAGATCATCGAGTGGGGCAAGGCCAATGGCTATCAGTTTCTGCCGCTGGATCCTACCAGTCCCAAGTCTCATCATGGCGTTAACAACTAATGAAAGAGCCGCAGGGTTTATCCCTGCGGCTTTTGTATAACAAAAGGGCTGCCGCAAAAGCGGCAGCCCAAACTATTTCGCAGGGGAGAGGGATTATCTCTTTCTCCACTCGTCGTACTGCTCCATATAAGCCTTCTCTTCAGCAGAGAACTTACGCAGAGTGTTGATGGTCTCACCGTTGTTGTACTTACGGCTGCCCACATCCTCGGTGGTGCCCATAACGGTGATGTTGGCCTGACGGTGACGGGCACGGACATGGTCCCAGTCGATGAAGTAGATGTGAGCGAACTCGCCGCCATCCAGCTTTCCGTCGTTGATGGTCATGGTTTCGCTGCGGCCGAAGAAGCAGCTGCGCAGGTGACCGTCGGTATTCATGGAGGTGAAGTTGCCGGGCTCATCAACATAGCGGCCGAACTGTGCATGGACAGGGCCGGGATGACGGTAGTCACCCTCGTTGACATAGTCGGGGATCAGGCCGCGCATAATGTCCAGCAGGTCGTGGTGCAGGTACTCCAGGTCGAAGGTGTCGAAGTCGTGAGAGCACTCCTGAATCATGACGGAGCAGGTGGTGTGGTGGGAAACGATGCTGACGGTGCCGTTCACGATGCCAGACTCGGCAACGATCTTCATGACATCGGTGGAGATGTCATGGAAGGTGGGGGCCCAACCCCGGGACTGCAGCTCGATTTCCTTCTGAACAATTTTGAAATCCATTGTAAGTTCCTCCAATATGTAAATTTTATTGAATCTTTAGTTATGACGCTCGTCCCAAGCTTTGCGGCATGCGGCGATCATTTCGTCGACCATAGCGGCACGGTCGGCAGCCTTGGCAACACCGGAAGAAGAACCGGTGGCATCTGCGCCGGCGATGATGGTGTTGTAAACATCGGTGCCGTTGGCGATACCTGCGGCGGTAAGTACCAGAATGTTCTCGTCAACGCTCTTGACGCACTTGGTAGCAGCCTCAACATACTCAGGACCGACACTGACACCGGTGCCGATGAGCTCACTGGGCTCAGCAACGATGATGTCGGGGTGCAGAGTTGCAATCTTAGAAGCATCAGCCATGGAATCGGCACAGACGATGGTAGTCAGGCCCACTTCTTCAGCACGCTTGATGGTCTCGGCCAGAACCTCGAAGGTCAGGGGCTTCTCCACATGGTTCAGCATAACGCCCTCTGCGCCGGCAGCAACCAGGGACTCGGGCAGAATGTCAGCCAGACCGCGGCCCACGGGGATGGGGTCCATGTGAGGAGCGAAAACGTGGATACGCTTGGTGTTTTCCTTAACTCTGCGGATATCTACCACAGGGCAGGTGAAGATGATGTCGACATTGTACTTTTCAGATGCCAGATCGGCGGCCTGAGCGAGGGCAAGGATGTCGTCGCCATAGAGATAGGACTTGGGGCCGATCTCAAAAAAGGGTGCTTTGATCGTTGTGTTTTGCATAGAAACCCAAACTCTCCTTTTTCATTTGTTTCTTATGGTATTATACCAACCAATCCACGCTTCGTCAACATTGTTTTACCAAATTTTCTCATGGTTTATCCATGTTGGCGAAAAAGGAGTTGGAAAATTGTATATTTTGCGAATTGAAAAAATTTGGAAAAGATTATATCCTTAAAGGTAAAGTAGGGATGCTGTGGGCACATATAAATTTTACCCCCAGCTTTCTAATTTAAGGAGGTTAAAAATGGTTTCTCAGGAAGCGTTGCGCGCAGCCAAGCAGGCTTATGATATTGAGGCTGCCTGCATTACCGAAATGAAGGATTTCTTTGACGATGAGGCCTTTGCAAAGGCTGTGGAGCTGCTTAGTTCTGCACCCCGTATTGGCACTTCCGGCTGCGGCCACAGTGGCATTATCTGTCAGCATATGGCACATCTGATGTGCTGCATCGAGCGGCCTGCCCGTTTTGTCAGCCCCGCTGAGGCTGTCCACGGTGCTACCGGCTTTTTGCAGGCAGGCGATGTGATGATTTTTGCATCCCGTGGCGGCAAGACCAAGGAGCTTTTGCCCATCGTTGATATTTGCAAAGCAAAGGGTGTCTCTATCATCACCGTTACCGAGAATATGGAATCCCCTTTGGCACAGGCTGCGGATGTGGTGCTGAAGCAGCATGTTAACCGGGAGACTGATAAGTGGAATGCCCAGGGCACCACTTCTACCACCGCTCTTTGCATGATCTTCCATGCGCTGCAGGCTGCCATCATCGAGCAGACCGGCTATCAGGCAGAACAGTTTGCCCTCATTCACCCCGGTGGAGCTGTGGGCGAGCGTCTTAACAATAAAGCGCTTTGATTTTACATAAGGAGAATGATTATGAAGAAGAATACCGTTGGATTTGTATGCTTCGGTGAGGTCAACACTCCCATCGAGCGCCTGCAGATGAAGCACGACGAGGCTCTGGCTGCCCTGCAGGCTCAGGTTGACGGCGTTGTGGATGGCGGTCTGGTCATCGATGATCCCACTTATGAAACTGCTGATGCTGCTTATGCTAAGATCGCCGGTCTGGACCTGAGCTGCCTGGTGGTTTGTGTTGCCGGTTGGGTGCCTACTCACGCTGTCATTCGCGTTACCGATCACTTCCGTCATGTTCCCATGATTCTGTGGGGTCTGTGCGGCTGGAAGGAGAACGGCCGAATCATCACCACCGCTGAGCAGGCTGGCACCACCGCTCTGCGCCCCGCTTTCGAGGCACTGGGCTACACCTTCAAGTACATCTACAACATCATCGGCAAGGAGTGGCCCATGGGCAAGATCACTGCCTACATTGCCGCATGTAACGCCCGTCACAACCTGCGCTCTGCCCGCGTGGGCACCATGGGTTACCGGGATATGCTGCTGTACGGCACTCAGTACGAGGGCAACTCCATGCGCGGTCAGATCGGTGTAGAGGTGGAGCCTTACGAGATGCTGGAGATGGTTCGTGCCATCGACACTCTGGATGCTGCCAAGGTTGCCGAGGGTGTTAAATTCGTTAAGGAGAACTGGACCTTCAAGAAGGAGTGCGACGACTCCGTTATTGAGAAGGGCGTTAAGTATGCCCTTGCCATTACCAAGAAGATCGAAGAGCGCGGCTGGGAGGCCATCACGCTCATTGATGTGGACGGCATGAAGAAGCTGGAAGGTTTCCCCCCTGCAATGGTCTTTATGCTGCTGGAGCACTATTGTGGTATTTTGACTGTGCCTGAAAATGATGTCATGGGCGCTGTTACGCAGCTGATTATGAAGTACATCTCCGGCCAGACCGTGCCTTACCTTGAGTACTATGAGTTCTTCGAAAAGAGCATGCTCATTGGCGTGCCGGACTTCGTGCCCAAGGCTGCTACCGAGGGTGATGTCACCGTTCTGCCCGCTGCCTTCGGCCTGCTGAATGCCTCTTTGCTGAATGTTTCAAAGGTCAAGACCGGCTATGTTACCTGCGCCCGTCTTGCCTATGTCAACGGCTGGTACAAGATGCATGTTTATACTGCTGAGGCAAAGAATCCTCCTGCATGGAACGAGTTTGGCTGGGACGATCCCGCTCCCCAGCTGCCCAGCCTAGAGGTTTTCCCCGACTCCTGCACCGTTGAGGAGTTTGCGCAGAATGTTTGCAGTCAGCACGTGATCGTTGCTTACGGCGACTACACCGAGGCCCTCATCGACTTCTGCGAGATGATGGACATCGAGCTGGTCATGTAATTTTATGAGAAAAAGGCTATCCGGCCCGGATGGCTTTTTTTCCACAGGAGGAAAAATATGTACGCTGGAATTGATCTTGGCAGTACCAATATCAAGGCTGCCATTTACGACAAGAATTTTAACCTCATTGACCGTCAGAGCCGCCCCGTCAACTACATCCGGGACAATGGCTTTGTGGAGTTTGATGCGTATACCTATTGCCGCGATCTCATCGGCCTGCTTAACGAAATGGTGGAGAAAAACCATGTAGCTGAGCTCTCTGAGATCGCCTTCACCGGTCAGGCGGAATCTTTGGTGGTCATCGGTAAGCACGGCCGCCCGCTGATGAATGCCATCTCTTGGATGGATGAGCGCTCCACAGCGGAGTGTGAAGAGCTGGGCAAGCAGTTTGATCCCGCTACCTGCGAGGCTATCACCGGCCAGATGGCGGTGCTGCCCACATGGCCCGCAACGAAGATTTTGTGGCTTAAGCGCAACCGCCCGGAGATCTATGATAATGCAGCAAGCTACATGCTGCTGAAGGACTATATCGTCTACTGCCTCACAGGTCAGAAGAAGGCGGATATGTCCATCGCCACCTTCTCCTTCTATTTTGATATTTATAACAAGTGCTACTGGCAGGATATGCTGAAGGCCATCGGTGTTTCTGAGAGCCAGATGCCGGAGCTTGTTGAGCCTTGCTCTGTTGCAGGCACTCTGCTGCCCGAGGTTGCCCGTCAGATCGGCATCGATCCCACAACCAAGATCAATGTTGGTACTCTGGATCATTTTGCCGGCATGATCGGTACCGGCAATATCCAACCCGGCGGCATTACGCTGTCTACCGGAACGGTCATGGCTCTTGCGGCAATGTGCGGCGTTCCCGCGCCGAGGAGCTGCGGCATCGCCATGCACTACGGCTTTATTCCCAATACCCATGTGATGCTGCCTGTGGCGGAAAGCGGCGGTGTGAGCCTTGAGTGGTTCAGAAGAACCTGCATGGGCGCAACTGATTACGACACCATGAACGCAGAGCTTGCAGAGCGCAAGCCCAACGAACTGCTGTTCCTGCCTTATCTGGTTGGTACGAACTCTCCCGAGTTTGACACCGAGGCAAACGGTGTGTTCTGGGGTCTGCGGCAGGAGCATGACGCCATCGATATGGCAGGTGCTGTAATGGAAGGTGTCAGCTTTGTTCTGCGCAAGAACTGCGATTATATCGCAAGAAACGGCGTGAAGCCCACCTCCATCATTGCCACCGGCGGCGGTGCCAAGAGCCCTATCTGGTGTCAGATGCAGGCGGATATTACGGGTCTTCCCGTGCGTATCCCCAAGGAGAAGGAAGCTGCCTGCCTTGGCGCGTCCATGATCGCTGCAGTCAGCGATGGCAATTTCAAAAGCTACGAGGAAGCTGTAGCAGCCTGCGTGGAAATGGCCATGCAGTACGAACCAAATCCCACCGAGCACACCGAACGGAAGTACCGCCGCTTTTGCGCCCTTTATAAGGCCGCTTTGAAGATCAACACTATCGACTGACAGGAGGAGCCCTTATGACATTTCTAATTGATGATGCGGATATTGAGCGCATTAAAGACTTATACAATTATTATCCCATTGACGGAGTGACCACCAACCCCTCAATTCTTGCCAAATACGGAAAGAATCCCTACGAGGCGCTGTTCGCCATCCGTGAATTTATCGGCAATAAGGCCGCCCTCCATGTCCAGGTGGTGTCTACCACCGCTGAGCAGATGGTGCTGGAGGGCCGCAAGATCGAGCGCATGTTGGGTAACAACACCTATATTAAGATCCCTACCATCCCGGAGGGCCTAAAGGCAATGAATGTTCTGCGAAGCGAGGGCTACCATGTGACGGCAACGGCGATTTACACGCCCATGCAGGCATATTTGGCGGCAAAAGCCGGTGCGGAGTATGCAGCGCCCTACGTCAACCGCATCGATAATTTGGGCGGTGACGGCGTTACCTCTACCAAGAGAATGCACGATATCTATGTCAACAGCAATGCGAGCACCAGGATTCTGGCTGCGGGCTTCAAAAATTCCCAGCAGGTCCAGGAGCTGTGTGAGTACGGCATCGGCTGCCTGACCATCGCCTCGGATGTTATCGAAAATCTTATCAAAAACGCAAATGTCACCACTGCCGTCAATGATTTCGTAGCAGATTTTGAGTCCTTGTGCGGCAAGGGCAAGACAATGCTGAACTGTGAGGAGTAAATTATGGCTATTTTATCACCTTCCATCCTGTCCTGCGATTACATGAATATGAAGCGGGACTTTGACCACTGCAAGGAGTGCGGTGTCAAGTGGCTCCATGTGGACATTATGGACGGTCATTTTGTGCCCAACCTGTCCTTTGGCTATTCGCTGGTGCAGTCCATGCGGCCTGTGACTGATCTTGTGCTGGATGTGCACCTGATGATCGACACCCCCATTAAGTATGCCGAGAATTTCTGCAAGGCCGGTGCGGATTACCTGACCATCCATGTGGAAGCGGATACCGAGGAAAATATCCACAAGACCCTGGATCTGATCCGCGAAAACGGCGTTAAGCCCGGCATCGTGGTCAAGCCCAAGACCCCTGCGGAGGCAGTTCTGCCCTTCATCGACAAGTGCGACCTGATTTTGGTCATGACGGTGGAGCCCGGCTTTGGCGGCCAGAAGTTCATGGCGGATATGATGCCCAAGCTGGCGAAGATCAAGCAGCACATCGACGAGAAGAACCCCGGCTGCCATCTGGAAGTGGACGGCGGCGTGGATCTTGTCACCGGTGAAGTCTGCAAGGCAAACGGTGCCGATGTTCTGGTTGCCGGCTCTGCGTTCTTTAAGGCTGAGGATAAGGCTGGCTTTGTAAAATCAATCGAAAAGTAAAAGAAACCCGGGTGTGCAATCTCACACCCGGGTTTCTTTTATAAAGTTTCCATGACGGCTTGGATGCGCTCCACGGAGCGATCCTTGCCAAGGATCTGCATAACGGTATAAAGGTCGGGGGAGTTAGTCTTGCCGGTGACGGCCTGACGGATGAAGGTGGATACATCGGCTACCGTGCCAGGGAATGCGGTAGGGTCAGCCTTGTAGGCCTTCATGTCAGTGGTAAAGCCGATCGCCTCGGTGATGGCCTTGACCTTGTCAAACCAGGCTGCAGAATCATCTGCGGGGTCATAGGAATCCAAAAACTTTTCAAGGACGGTCTTAATGGTTTCGTTTTCAAAACGGTCATCGAATACAGGCAGCTCCAGATACTCGTCATAGAAGAAGCCCATGTATTCCTTGGCGTCCTTCCAGATGGCAAGATCCTTGCGGGGCTTTTTGCCGCCACGGCCGATAGCCAGAATGGAAACGGCAAAATCCTTGTTTCCTGCTAACTTTTCACCAAAGTCAGTATCGAATTCCTTTGCCCACTCCAGAAGCAGGGAATAGACATCCTCAGCATCCATGCGGGAGATGACATTCTTGGAGACGTCAACCAGCTTGGCGTAGTCGAACAGGCTGCCGGCGGGATTCAGCTTCTTGGGGCTGAACTTGAATTCATCCAGGTCTGCACCGGGGTTTGCTCTGCGCCAATCCTCAAAGTTGGAGTTGAGGACGGTCATCATGTATTCCTTAATGGCCTTGATGGGGAAGCCCTCTGCCTTGTAGTAGGTCAAGGCAAGTTCGGGATCTTTGCGTTTGCTCAGCTTACGCTTACTGGTGCCGTCCATTTTCATCAGCGGTCCAATGTGGACGTACTTGGGCAGCTTAAAGCCCAAAGCCTTAAACAGCTGGATGTGGAAGGGCAGGGTAGCCAGCCACTCATCGCCACGGGCCACATGGGTGGTGCGCATCAGGTGATCGTCCACTGCATGGGCAAAGTGATAGGTAGGAATACCGTCAGATTTCAGCAGCACATGGTCAACATCGTTTTCGGTGATGGTCAGCTTTCCCTTAACCAGGTCATCGAATTTGAATTGATTTTCGATAGAGCCCTCGCTCTTAAAGCGAAGCACCCAGGGATTGCCTGCGGCTAGCTGGGCTTTGATATCTTCCATAGAGCGATCCCGCCACATGGCGTATTTTCCGTAGTAGCCGGTGGTCTCTTTATTTGCTTCCTGCTGCTCACGCATAGCGGCCAATTCTGCCTCGGTGCAGAAGCAGGGGTATGCTTTGCCTTCTGCAACCAGTTTCTTTGCGTAAACATGGTAGATGGCAGCTCTCTGGCGTTGGCGGTAAGGACCGTAAACGCCGTTGTCACCGTCGTGGGTAGCACCCTCATCAAAGTGGATGCCATAGTGCTTTAAGGTGTCGATAAGAATCTCCACAGCGCCGGGAACTTCCCGCTTGGCATCGGTATCCCCAACACGCAGGAACAGCACACCGCCGCTCTGATGGGCCATGCGCTCGGAAATCGTACCCTGCACCAGATTGCCCAAGTGGACAAAGCCGGTGGGAGAGGGGGCCATACGGGTGATGACAGCACCCTCGGGAACTTCACGAAGGGGGTATTTTTCCTCCAGAGATTCCGGCGTTTCGGTCACTTGGGGGAATAAAAGCTCTGCTAAAGCCTGATAGTCCATAGGTTCTACCTCTATTCTCGAAAATTCTTTATTCAATATACCATCAATAGGAGATAAAGTCAATTTTTGATTGCGTTTTTCCTTTTGATATGATAAGATACGGGAAACGAACACATAGATGAGGTGTTAACCATGGAAGAAACCGTTGTTGCAAAAAAAAGAATGCTATCCGGCATCAAGCCCAGTGGTGATCTGACCCTGGGCAGCTACTTAGGTGCTGTTAAGAATTGGGCGGAGCGGGCTGACCAGTATGAGTGTTTTTACTTTATGGCTGATCTGCATGCCATTACTGTCCGGCAGAATCCCGCAGACCTGCGGCGGCGCACCTTAGAGCAGTTGGCTCAGTACATTGCCTGTGGCCTTGACCCCGAGAAGAATACCCTGTTTATCCAGAGCCATGTCCATCAGCATGCGGAGCTTGGCTGGGTACTGGATTGCTACTCTATGTTCGGTGAACTGAGCCGCATGACTCAGTTTAAGGATAAGTCTGCCAAGAATGCGGACAATATCAACGCAGGTCTGTTTACGTATCCCAGCCTGATGGCAGGCGATATTCTGCTGTACCAGCCGGATCTTGTACCTGTTGGCGAGGATCAGAAGCAGCATGTGGAGCTGACCCATGTCATCGCACGGCGCTTTAACGGTATTTACGGCGATGTTTTCAAGATCCCCGAGCCTTTTGTTCCCAAGGTGGGCGCCCGGATCATGAGCCTTACCAATCCTCTGGCTAAGATGTCCAAGTCCGAAAACGAGGACACCGGCCGTGTATTACTGATGGATGCCCCTGAGGTCATCATGAAACAGTTTAAGCGGGCTATCACCGATTCTGACACGGAAAACTGCATCCGCTACGACAAGGAAAATAAGCCCGGTCTTGCAAACCTCATGACCATCTATTCTGCTGTTACCGGCAAGAGCTTTGATGAGATCGAGGCAGAGTTTGCAGGTCAGGGCTACGGTAAGTTCAAGCCCGTTGTGGGTGAGGCTGTTGTGGAGCATCTGCGCCCCATTCGGGAAGAGGCTACCCGCCTGATGAAGGATAAGGCTTACCTAGAAGGCGTGTACCGTGACGGCGCTCAGAAGGCAAGCTATGTTGCGGAGAAAACCCTGCGCAAGGTCTACAAGAAGGTCGGCTTTGTTGCTAAATAAGAAAACAGCCCACGAATGTTCGTGGGCTGTTTTTTACATAAACAGGTAGAGCGCAAGAGTCAAAAGGGCATTGTTTTTATCCTCGGTATTATCGCCTGCCATTAACAGTAGTAAAATAATTACCAAAAGATCGCCGGTGTCCATATTTTTGGGCAATAGTTTTCGCAAGAAATCCCCCGCGTCAATGCCACGGCGGCAGGGTGGGGGCATATGACATTCTTCTTGCTTAGGCGGTGGTGGCGGTGGGCAAGGCGGCTCTTGCTTTGGTGGCTGTGGTCTTGGCCTTTGAGGCGGAGCTGGGTCATCCATGCGGTTTCTCCGGTAAGTGCCGTCGGGTTGTGGAATGTAGCGGTTATACATGCATTTCACCTGCCTGATAGGAATGGGAAATTGCCGCTTCCCAGTGCTGTTCCTGCAAAGCCTGCGATCTTAGCTGCCCGCATTGCACGCTCTAACTTTGTGATACGATCCCGGCTTAAGTATGGGCTAAGGGCTTTTAGAAGGGCCTGCTGGTTTTTGTCTATGCCGGACTGACGGGCGATCCCTGCGATCCGCTGCAGCATGGCGGCATCCTGCATGGATGGCATGGTAGGTGCTGACTGAGGCTTGGGCGGAGGAGGTGGCTCCGGCTGCTTTTCTTCCTGCATGGGGGATTCCTGCTGGCCCATTGCCTGTGCCATGGCCATAATCTGCTGCATCATCTGCGGATTTCCAAGAATGGAATTGAGCTTGCTTTCCATATCATCCATCGTTTTCGCCCCGCATTCTTGCAAATAGTTCCTGAGCCTGCTTGGAGGCCATGATCTCCTGCATGGTTTTCTTCACCTGCTCCATGTCACCGGAAGCAGCCTGGTCCATTGCGGTGCGCAGGCGATCGCCCTGTGTGTTCTGCAGAAGCGTAAAAAGCGCCTTGCCTGCGTCGCTTTGCGCCATTTTCATAGCATCCGCCATAGAAAAATCGCCAATTCCATCAGTTTTTTTCTGCATTTGATTGCCTCCCGTCCAAATTCCTGCTATAATACTTGTCAGGATACTGATATACTATATGCGTAAGATACCGGGAAGGTGCACAATGAAGATTCTTGTTTTATCGGATTCCCACGCGGGGCTGAGCTTTATGCGCATGGCGGTTTTGTCTTTAAAACCCGATGCGGTTGTTCACTTGGGGGATTATTATGACGATGGTGAAGCCATGCAGGAAGAATTCTTACACATCCCGTTTCATCTCGTTCCCGGAAATTGCGACCGCAACCGCATGCATAAGATCGTGCCGGAGAAGCTGTGTTACAATGTGTGCGGCGTAAGGCTTTTGATGACCCATGGTCATGTCCAATGGGTAAAAATGGGCTTAGGGCGGCTCGTAGCGGATGCCAGAGCCATGGGGGCGCAGGCGGCACTGTACGGTCACACCCACAGCCCGGATTGCCATAAGGAAGAGGATGGTCTTTGGGTTTTAAATCCCGGTTCCTGCGGCAGCTACGGCGGTAGTGTGGGCTTAATTGAGACAGATAACGGTGAAATAATCTCCTGCAGCGTTTTGCGGCAGGAGGATCTGGAGGATTTACAATGATATTAACTGTAGATATTGGCAACTCTAACATCGTCATTGGCGGCGTGGAAGGGGAGAAGATACTCTTTGAAGCACGGCTGCGTACTGACAGCACCAAAACATCCGACGAATATTGTGTCGATCTCAAAATCCTTATGGATGTATACAGGGTGGACGTCAACAGCATTGAAGGCAGCATCATTGCGTCCGTTGTGCCGCAGGTGTTGAACTCTCTGCAGACCGCCATTAAAAAGCTCACCGGAAAGCAGAGCCTTGTGGTGGGACCCGGCTTGAAGACGGGCTTAAATATCAAAGTAGAAAATCCTTCTCAGACCGGTGCAGACCTGGTTGTGGGTAGTGTTGCCGCGTTGCGGGAGCACAAGCCCCCCATGATCGTTGTGGATATGGGTACAGCGACCACCATGGTGGTTCTGGACGAGACAGGCGCGCTTATCGGCGGCTGCATTTGCCCGGGTGTGAAGATCTCTGTGGATGCCCTTACGGAGCGCGCGGCTTTGCTGCCGGGCCTTCAGCTGGATCAGCCCAAGCGGGCCATCGGTCGCAACACCATCGACTGTATGCGCAGCGGCATCATGTTGGGCAACGCCTGCTTGCTGGACGGCATGGTGGAGCGGATGGAAGAGGAGCTTGGATACAAGTGCACGGTGGTTGCCACCGGCGGCATCGCCAAGTTCATTGTCCCCATGTGCAAGACCCCCATGATCTATGATAAGGATTTAATCATTAAGGGTCTTGCAGCACTGTACGTGGAGAACAAGAAGTAAGCATTACAGCATAATCAGAAAGCACAGGGCTGTGACAGCGCCCATGCTCGTAATGGCTGCCAATGACCAGTCAACAACCTTATCCAGATAGTAATGCTTACTTTTTGCGTAGGGACGGAAGGGGATGACCTTCCCGGATGTGGTGCGGCGATGTGTTTTCTTCATGATGTTTTCCTCCTTGTTTTATCTGATGGCATCAGTATAAAACAGAGGAAGTACAATAAAACGGACTGATTGCGTGTTTTGGCGATAATTTGTTTGCATGAAACACCCTTGCATAGTCGACTAAAATATGGTACAATAAAAAATACCAATGATGACCACGGAGGATTCGTATGCAATTCTTTGAAAAACTGACCCAGAGCTGGAATGCTTTTTTTGATAAAACAAAGCCCGCAAGAGCTGCTGCGGCTGCATGGTTTGCCAAAGTATGGCAAGTGATCCGCAATGTGTGGGTCTATGTTGTAAAACTGCGTAAAATCATTTTGGCAGTTCCTGTGGCATGGGGCGCTATTATGTTGGCACTTCGGAATCTGGGTAAGCTGCCGGAGCTGGTTGGCTTCAGCTTGCAATCAGATGGCACATTTGCCGTTCAGATGGGAAGACTTCCTGCGGTGCTGGCACCGCTGCTGGTCACAGCCATTTGCCTGCTTTTGATGTTCTGCTCCAAGCGGGTGCTGACTCCCTGGCTGGTAAGTGTATTATCCTTGGTGCTGCCGATTGTGATTTGGGTCATCAATGTGTATCCTGTATAAAGAAAATGCGTGCTGAAAAGCACGCATTTTTATGTGTTCAGAAGTTCAAACAGCTCGTCCATGGTGTGGGCGATGGCCTTTGCACCGGCTTTTTCCATATCCTCAACTTTTCCGTAGCCCCAGCTGACACCGATGGTGGGGATGTTGTGGGCAGCAGCACCTTCTACATCAAAGGAGGTGTCACCCACCATAATTGCATCACCGGAATCGCCGATTCTCTCTAAAAGATACGCAATTACCTTGCTCTTTTCGTCACGGGAGCGGTCCACGGTTGCGCCGGCGATGATTTCAAAATGGTCTGCAAGGCCGAACCTTGTTAAGATCTCAATGGACATATGCTCCGGCTTGGATGTTGCAACATAAAGCTTGTGACCCTGAGATTTCAGATCGGAAAGCAGCTTTTCTATGCCGGGATAGGGATGGTTTTCGAATTTGCCGATGGGAATATAGCGGCTGCGGTAGACAGTCACAGCTTCATCCAGCTTGTCTTTGGGAACACCGAACTTGTGGAATGTATCCCAAAGGGGAGGGCCTACAAAGACACGCATTTCCTCTCTTGAGGGGATGGGCAGACCGAAATGCTCAAGGGCAAAGATGGCACAGTTGATGATGCCTTCACCGGAGTCAGTCAGAGTTCCGTCGAGGTCAAAGAGAATGGGTCTTGGCATGGCTTTAGCTCCTTTCTTTTTGATGATTATACCATGACTGGGGAGGATTGTCAAAAAAAGAAACACACCGAAAGGGTGTGTTTCTTATTGGCGGAGAGTTAGGGATTCGAACCCTAGGTTCCTTTTGGAATCACTAGTTTTCAAGACTAGCTCCTTAAACCGCTCGGACAACTCTCCATGTTCAAAAATAATAGCATCTAACAGCCCAAAAGTCAAGTCAGAACTGTTTTTACTGCTTGACAAACATGGTAAGCTATGCTAATATACTTTGGCAATCAATTGAATATTCTTTTGATTCGGAGTGATACCCAAGAGGCCGAAGGGGCTCCCCTGCTAAGGGAGTAGGCG
>JAZUNW010000100.1:0-9230 GCA_045604325.1 Faecousia sp.
CGAAAAAGCCAAAGGACAAAAGCATACTTAAGGCGAAAAAGCCACCCTCTTTTGCCGGAATAAATCCCAAAACCGTGCAGAAAATATAAAGCACGCCCCAGGCGATGTAAAGGTTTCGTTTTTTCATAATGCGCTCCTAAAAGTCAAATTTCAGTTTGGCGGGCTGTTGTTTTATTGCTGTGGCGCGGGAGCGCCATGGCTTCTCCCGGGGAGAAGCTGTCGCCGCTGCATAGCGGTGACTGATGTGGTATGCGGGCGGAAATGTTTCGGTTTCTGCACTGTAACAGGCTTATTCCAAAGCATTGGTGCACGCCGCACCACACCCGCCCAGTGTTTCCACTGGGCACCCTCTCCCCGGGAGAGGGTATGTAGATGATCTCACCGCTAAACCGCAATTTCCATTATCATACCCCATTTGGCGGGCATTGACAAGGAAAAATTTACTGGACAGGTGGACATAATTCTGCTATAATCAAATAAATTCAGTATGAGAAGGGAGCGATTTCCCATGAAATGTCCGTTTTGCGGCGATCAAGAAAGCAAGGTAGTGGATTCCCGTCACTCTGAAGACGGCAATTCCATCCGCCGCCGCCGTGAGTGCATCGCCTGCCAGCGCCGGTTTACCACCTATGAGATCGTGGAGAGCTTGCCCATCATTGTGGTCAAGCGGGACGGCACTCGCCAGAGCTTTGACCGCAACAAGATCCTCAACGCCATGGTCCGGGCTTTCGACAAGCGGAAGGTGGAGATTGCTGACTTGGAGCGTATTGCTACCGAGATCGAGCAGACCCTGCAGAACACCTTGGAGCGGGAAGTCAGCACCGATAAGATCGGCGAGATGGTGATGGAGCGCATTAAGACCATCGACGAGGTTGCGTACATCCGTTTTGCTTCCGTTTACCGCCGTTTTCAGGATGTGGGCGGCTTCGTGCGGGAGATCAATCAGTATCTGGAGAAGAAATAATCATGGACATGAGTGCTTTTGGGGCGCTGTTTACAGACTTTGATCTGGCTGCGTTCCTGCCGGAAATAAATACGCTGATGGGCTGGGTGGAGACCTTGCTGCGGCTGTGCGTGATGGCAGGGCCTTTGGCGCTGCTGGGCTTTGGCCTGCTGTACCGGCTCGCGCCCCCAAAAGAGGCCAATTATAGCTTGGGCTACCGCTTTTGGTGGAGCATGGCCAGCTTGGACGCCTGGCAGTATACCCATAAGCTGGTAGGCCTTGTATGGTCCGGGCTTGGACTGGTGTTGACCGTCATCATGGCGCTGGTGTGCAACGCGTTCCGTCGCATGGAGCCCATGGATATGGTATGGAGCGCTGTCACCTGCCTTGGCTGGGAGCTGGCGCTGACAGCCATCGCCTGCATTGCCATCAATGTGCAGATCGTAAGGGTCTTTGACAAAGACGGCTTTCGCAGAAGCGACAATGAAGAAGAATAAGAAAAAGCCACGCCGAAAGGCGTGGCTTTTGTATTACAGCGGAGATTGTTTGATCTTGGCGTAGCGGCGGGGATAACCGGCTGGTGTGGGAGCGACTTTTCGCAGTACGATAACGCTGTGGTTTGCACCGTCGATGGGAAAATCCCGGATTTCTTCCAGCTTAAGCCCCAGTTTTTTGATGGCGGACTTGGCTTCGTCCAGCTCTTCACGGGCGGCAGCGCCCTTTAGTGCCAGCACCGCACCGCCCACGCGGACATAGGGAGCGGTCAGCTCCAGCAGGATATTGAGTCTTGCTACGGCACGGCTGGTGGCAAAATCGAATTTCTCCCGGTGCTCGGCTACGGCTTCCTCGGCTCTTGCGGTGATGCAACGGGCGCGGATACCGAGCGGCGGCAAAGTTTCTTCCAGCCATTTCATTCGTTTTCCCAGACTGTCCAGCAGCGTTACCCGGGCATCCGGGCAGGCAATGGCCAGCGGCACACCGGGGAATCCGGCGCCGCAGCCTACATCGATGATGCTTTTGCCCTTCAGATCCGCAACGGAAAGCACCGAAAGGCTATCCAGCAAATGGAGCTTTGCCACGGCCTCCGGCTCGGTGATGGCAGTCAAATTCATAACTTCGTTTTGCTTGACCACAGCAGCGCCAAATGCGCAGAGGGTGTCCACCGTTTCTTCCGGAAGTTCCAGCACCAATGCGGGAAGACCGGCAACAAGGGCCTGTTTCATCTTCTCCATCAGCTGCCCTCGGTTACAGATGTGTTCAGATCGATCTGATTTTTGTCCAGCGGATTGAAGGTGACTTCCTCGTCCTTGTGGGCAGGCAGGTAGATCTCCTGCACATACCAGCTGACCAGCAGGTCTGTGACCTGACCGTAGGACTTGACGCCCTCTTCGTCACCGCTGACCTTGAGATAGGTATCGTTAGCGGCATCTGCCAGGTTGCAAAATGCTTCGTTTTGATTTTCAGTGAAGAAAGAGCGGTAGCTGCTGAGATCCTGCATCACAAGGTCGCTGATGTTGGCGTAGATCTGCTCAGCGGCAGCGGCCGTAGCACTGGTGTTACGGGCGGCAAGGGCATTATAGCAGTAGCGGAAGGCCATAAAATAGCCGGAATAGCGGAAAATGGGGCTTTCGTTGGCATCGCAGGCTAAAAATGCGCCTAAATTGGCATCCTGCTCCCGGGCGATGCACACCCGGTGGGACATTTCGTGGCACATGACAAAGGGTATGGCGACGGCAGGAGTTTGGGGGTTCACGGCAGATTCACCGGTTAAGGGCATATGGATGCCGGTGATGCCCATGGAGGTGTACATATCTGCCCAGCCCAGCTCCTTGACGGGAACGGCAGAGCCGGCAAATACGGAATAGGTTTTGTCGTATACCAGTGTGTCAAACCCATCTACCGCCATTTCCGCCAGCTCCCGGAAAGAAGGATAGTTGGGAGTTCCGTCGGCGTGACGGGGCACTTGGGTGGCAAGATCATTGGCAATATCCAGCAAATACTGGGTGGTTTCTACCAGCTCGGTGTCGAGATAGAGCTGAGCGCCGGTCTCAGGATCCACCAGGGAATCCAAACGCACATCGTCAGACAGAGGGCCTGCGTAGAAGTTAAGACCGTAAATGCCGGTGTGGAGCATAAACAGAAAACTTGCGGATGCCAAGACCCAGCCGAACCACTGCAGGAAATTCCACCGGAAGACGAGCATCAGAACGATGGACGCCAGCAGCAAAACGCCCAGCAGCACCGCAAGGATCTGCCACAGACAAAAGTCTGCTCCGCTGACCCAACCAGCCAAAGATGTCTGGATCAGACGGGAAGCATAGGGATAAACCATATCCACAAGGACACTGTGGGCATTGGAAAATGCCATCAGCGCAACGGTAAGAGCGGCAAACAGGGCCGCAACGATATATCCTCGCCAATATTTCAAAGGAAAGACCTCCTTTATCAAATCGTATACCTTCTCATAGTATAGCACACTTTTGGCCGCTTGTCTGCCCCTAATTTTTGAATTTTTCATAAACCGGTAAAAGATTGACAAAAATGCCGCCTTGGCGCTATACTTTAAGAAAAAAGGAGGGGCGGCAATGGGTCAATTTGTGATGCGCAAAGTGCCGACCGGTGTCAAATTCGACTTAAAAGCGGGAAACGGCGAAACGGTGGCCACATCCGAGGTCTACGAAAGCGAAGCGGCCTGCCGGAAAGGCATGGACAGCGTTCGCAAATGCGCACAGTTTGCGCTTATTGAAGACGAGACCAAGGGGACAAAGGCGGCAAACCCAAAATTTCAGCTGTACCGGGATAAAACGGGGAGCTACCGCTTCCGTCTTACCGCCCGCAACGGCAAGGTGATCGCGGTTTCAGAAGCCTATGCCACCCACGCTGCCGCCCTTGCCGGCATCGAAAGTGTGCGAAAAAATACCGCCAGAGAATAAAGCAAAGAATTTCAAATTTCAGTTTGTCGCTGCGATGCAAACATCAAACTATCTTGTCATCCCGAGCGTAGTCGAGGGATCTTGGCACCAATTTGACTGCATATATCCTATCAGTGCTTAGATTCCTCGATTCCGCTTCGCGAATGTTATCGTATGCTTGCCGCTGGCAAGCATGATGATTGAGATTCGCTACGCTATACTCGGAATGACAGCTTAGGGGAGTCTCTGCCCTATAAACCACAATTTGCAAGAAAAGACCTCCCGGGTGGGAGGTCTTTTGTCATTCTATCGTTCCCAAAACGCCGTCTTTGTAAAGCGCCGTGATACGAACGGTTTTGACTTGGTTGTGCAGGTTTTCGCCGGTGGCGTAAACCTTTATATAATTGGGTGCATGGCCGGTGAAATATGCGCCGTCCGGCTCTTCAAAGAGCACTTCCTGCGAGCTGCCAATGAGGTCTTCCCGGTAGGCGCGGCTCATTTCCTCAGCTACCGCAATGGCGGCCCGGGATCTTGTCTCTTTGGTGGCGTTGTCGTGCTGGCCCGGCATTTTGTCCGCCGGTGTGCCGGGGCGGCGGGAATAGGGGAAAATGTGCATGTCTGCAAAGCCGCATTTTCGGATAAAACGAAGACTCTCGGCGAATTCTTCTTCCGTTTCCCCGGGGAAGGCCACGATCATATCCGTGGTGACGGCACAGCCGGGGAAATAGGTCTTCAAAAGCTGCACACTTTCCAAGTAGCGGGCGGTATCGTACTTGCGTTTCATCCTTGAGAGCACCGTATCGCAGCCGGACTGCATGGAAAGATGGAACTGGGGGCATAGATTGGGGAATTTTATCATTTCCCTGCAGAATTCTTCCGTGATAACTCTCGGTTCTAAGCTGCCCAGCCGCACCCGCAAATTGGGAACAGCCTCACAAATGGCGGCGATGAGGCTGGCCATCTTGGGCTTACCCGGCAGGTCAACGCCCCAGGATGCGATCTCGATGCCGGTAATGACGATCTCCCGATAGCCCTTTTCTTTCAGCTCCCTGGCCTGCTGTACAGCTAAGCTTAGCGGCGCAGAGCGCACCGGACCGCGGGTATAGGGGATGATGCAGTAGGAGCAGAAATTCACGCAGCCATCCTGCACCTTCAGCATGGCTCTTGTGCGTTCCGTCAGTCCGCCGGCGGGCAGCACCTCGAATTCTCTGCGCTTTAAGGCCACATCCAAGTGCTCTTTGTGCTCCTTGCTTGCGATGGCAGAGAGCATCATATCCACAAAGGCCTGCCGTCCCCCGCTGCCGCCCAGCACATCTACCCCCAAAGAGCGCACAGCCTCCGGGGTATGCTGGGTATAGCAGCCGCAAACACCGATGACCGCATCCGGATTCTCCCGCCGGCAGCGGCGGATGATGGCCCGGTTTTTCTTGTCGGCAACAGCGGTAACGGAGCAGGTGTTGATGATGTAGCCATCGCAAAGGTCCTCAAAATTGCCCACCGTGTGGCCCAAGGCGGCAATAAGCTGCTCCATAGCCTGGGTTTCATATTGATTTGTCTTGCACCCGAGGGTGTAGAAGCCAAATTTCATAACATTTTCACCAAAATTCATAGTGTGTTTTTGTGTTAATCGTCCAAACCGTCAATTGAATTATTGTGTGATATGGAATATAATAAGTATCGTCGGATGTTTCCATTATACACGAATCAGGCCGATTTGTACAGAAGCAAGGGAGGTAAAATTATGGAATTCAATATTCGCATCTGCTCTTTTCAGGAAGCGCAGGAGTTTATCAAGCTTGCTACGGTGCAGCCGTTTCAGGTGTTCCTCGGCAATGAATTCCAGAGCGCCAACGCCACCAGCTTTATGGGTGTGGTAAGCTTGGATCATCGGCGTCCCCTGCGGGTCAGCGCTGACTGTGGTGAGGAGGAATTTGCCAAGTTCCGTCAGCGGGCTGCCCGCTTTTTGGCAGACTGAGTACATACATCCGTCCCGGGAATCCCTGGGGCGGTTTTTTGCAGCACATTACTGATAAATTGCGGTTTATGGGGCAAGAGCCCTCCCCTTCGCTCGGGATGACAAGACAGTTTGATGTTTGCAACTCAGCGACAAACTGAAATTTGAAATTGCTTTTTGCACGGGATAATGTTAGAATGAAAATAACATTTTGAAAGGGGGTGCCGCTGTGCGCCGGATCGCAACCATCATACTGTGCTGCTTGCTGCTTGCAACATCCGTAAGCGCAGCCGGTATCACCACCTATAAAAGCGAGACGATAGCCGCCTCTGACGGCAGCTGCGAAGTGACGCTTACCGTCACTGTGCGGTTAGACGGGCCGGTTTCCGAGCTTTCCTTCCCTGTGCCGGACAATGCCCGGAATATCACCGTCAACGGCTCCGGAACGAGAAGCGCAAGAGGCGACAATGTGCGCAATGTAGACCTTACAAAATTCGTCTCCGGTGCGGGCACATACACCTTGGTGATGCGCTACAGCCTGCCGGATGCCGTCACAGAGGACAATCAGGAGAATCTGACCTTTACCCTGCCTTTGCTGTCCGGTTTTGCCTACCCGGTAGAAGAAATGAGCTTTACCGTGACGCTGCCCGGAGTTGTGGAGCGAAAGCCCACCTTTACCAGCACCTACTATCAGGAGGCTGCGGATACGGTGATGGATGTGGTCATCGCAGACAATGTGATCTCCGGCAACTTCCGTGTGCGGCTGCAGGACCATGAAAGTCTGACCATGACCCTGCCGGTTTCTGAAGATATCTTCCCCCAGTCCGTGGCAAAGAAGTGGTCCATGGATACCATTGACCTTTTGATGATCGCTGTGGCGTTTCTGGCCATCATATACTGGCTGATCTCCATGCGTTTCAAGCTTCCCCGCAAGCACCGCCGTGCCACAGCGCCGGAGGGTATGAATGCCGGCGAAGTGGCTTGCCGTGTGACCGGTCAAGGCGTTGATCTTACCATGATGGTGGTTTCCTGGGCCCAAATGGGCTACCTGCTGATCCAGCCCGATGACAACGGGCGGGTGCTGCTGCACAAGCGGATGGAAATGGGCAATGAGCGCAGCGATTTTGAAAACCGCTACTTCCGCAGTCTTTTCGGCAAGCGCAAAACCGTGGATGCCACCGGCTACCACTATGCCCGGCTGTGGGACAAGGCATCAAAAATCGTCCTTGGAGCCCAGAACACCTATCTGCGATCTTCCGGAAATCCCAGCGTGTACCGTGTGCTGGTGGCCGTCATCGGCATTCTTGCAGGATTCTCTCTTGCCACCGGCTTTGTAAGAGATACCGGCTGGCAGATCGTGCTGGCCATCTTCCTGGGGATCTTTACGGCAGTGGCGTCGTGGCTGATCCAGGTGGGCGCTATGCGTGCCTACGGCAGAGATAAGCTGCCCTTGCTCATCGCCTTGGGCTGCGCGGTGCTTTGGTTTGGCATCAGCTTGCTGGCCGGCGAGTGGAACACTGCCGTTTTCGTAATTCCCGCCCAGTTCCTTGGGGGACTGATGGCAGCTTACGGCGGCCGCAGAACCGAGATGGGCAAGCAGGATATGGCAGACCTGCTGGCGCTGCGGCATCACCTAAAAACGGTGAGTACCGGGGAGGTCAAGCAGCTGCTGACCATCAATCCGGATTACTATTACACCCTTGCGCCCTATGCCATGGCCTTGGGCGTGGACCGTGCCTTTGCCCGGCAGATGGGCAAAACCAAACTGGCGGGATGCACCTACCTTACCACGGGAATGGACGGCCACATGACGGCCCGGGAATGGAATCAGCTCCTGCGGGATACCGTAGATTCCATGGATGCCATGCACAAGCGCCTGCCAATTGATAAGCTTTTAGGAAAATAAAAAACCAGCCCTTGTGGGCTGGTTTTTACATTAGCAGTAGAAATCCTTGATTTTCTTTGCGCGGCTGGGATGGCGCAGCTTGCGGATGGCCTTGTTTTCGATCTGGCGGATACGCTCACGGGTAACGCCGAAGATCTGACCCACTTCCTCAAGGGTGTGGGTGCGGCCGTCGTACATGCCGAAACGCATCCGCAGCACATCGGCCTCCCGCTCGGTCAGGGTGTCCAAAATTTCCTTCAGAGCCTCGGCGAGCAATGCATTGGAAGTGGCGTCAGCAGGGCCGGGCGTGCGCTCGTCTTCTACGAAAGAGCCGATGGAGGTATCTTCTTCGTCACCCACAGGGGTATCCAGAGACAGAGTATCGGCAGCGGTGCGGTTTGCCTCGATGATCTTCTCAACGGGCAGGCCCAGCTCAGCGGCGATCTCCTCTACAGTGGGCTCACGGCCCAGCTCCTGCACCAGCTTGCGGTTGCAGCGAGTGGCCTTATTGATGACCTCGACCATATGCACCGGTACCCGGATGGTACGGGCCTGATCGGCAATGGCACGGGTGATGGCCTGCCGGATCCACCAGGTTGCATATGTAGAGAACTTGTTTCCCTTTGTCCAGTCGAATTTATCAACAGCGCGGATAAGGCCGGTGTTGCCCTCTTGAATGAGATCAAGGATGTGCAGGCCGCGGCCGGAGTATTTCTTTGCAATGGAGACCACCAGCCTGAGGTTCGCCTCTGTCAGCTTGTTCTTTGCTACCTGGTCGCCCTCGGAGACCCGCTTTGCCAGATCGATCTCTTCTTCGGCACTCAGCAGGCTCACCTGACCGATCTCTTTCAGGTACATCCGCACCGGATCGTCCAGATTGTACTCTGCTGCCAGATCCACAGGATCCACAAGCTCCTCGTCATCGACAGTGCTCAGGTCGATATCATCATCCAGATCGTCAACGATGTCCAGATCGTCGCCCAGATCCAAGTCCAGATCGCTGCTGAGGATCTGGATATTCATAGCCTCAAACCGGTCGTAGATCTCCTCGATCTTTTCAGGACTTAAGTCCAGCTTTTCCAGCTGAGCGTTCAGCTCGTCAGCGCGGATCATGCCCTCTTTCTGACCCTGAGCGATGAGATTCTGCATTACGGTCTGCAGGTCTTCTGTATTTTTCGGCGTACCTTTTTTTGCTGTACTCATGATATAACCCCTTTGTCTTTGCTGCTTATGTTTTTTCATTGCCGTTAGACTATATACCGATTTTTCTCCTTTGACAAGGGTTTTGAGAGAAATTTTTTCAAAATTTGCAGCTTCCATCGGTTTTTGTCGGTCGCTAATAAAGTTTTCCCCCAAATTCGAGAAAACATACGGTTTACTTTTTGTTAAAGATTCGGTATAATACTAAGATAAATATATGAGTCAAAATGCGGTTTATGGGGCAGAGGCTCCCCTAAGATGTCATTCCGAGTATAGCGTAGCGAATCTCAATCATCATGCTTGCCAGCGGCAAGCATACGATAACATTCGCGAAGC
>JAZUNW010000101.1:0-2056 GCA_045604325.1 Faecousia sp.
TCGAACCGCTGACCTCTTGAATGCCATTCAAGCGCTCTCCCAGCTGAGCTATACCCCCATATTTTGTTACTGCATCAGACAGCTTTCGTATTATAGCAACAAGTATAGGGGTTTGTCAAGGGGTAATTTTATATTTTACGCATTTTAGCGGGCTGAATTGTGACAGTGTTGGTGTTTGCGCTTCGGCCCGCGTTTTCATTTTGCATTCAAGAGCAGCCACAGCAGCTTATCGTCGGTGAAGGCGGGGCTTTCATAAGTTGCGTCCAAGATAGCATCAATGTTATTTGCGTTATTTTCGATTTCCTTGGAATAAATCTGTGCGGTTTCGATGGGGTCATCGCCGAGGGTTTTTACCAGCAGGCAGGCGGCGATGGTCATTTTTACCCGGCCCACAAGGTCAAAGTCAGAGATCGCCTGCAGCCAGTAGCGCTCGATGCAGTAGCGGACGAGGGCACGGATAGGCTCTGACCAATCTGCGGGGGTCGGTGCATTTAATCGTTTGCGCCACTGCTCCGTGAGGATCTCAAGACCGAAATAAAACCGGGGCAGGGCAGTGATGTCGGCAGGATTTGCGAATTCCTTGGCGGAGGCCAATGCAGACGCAGGATCAAAGTGGGTACATTGTGCACCGTCCAACTCCGCTTGCACGTGGTAGCCATAGAGCAGCAGCAGGGCGAGGGCATGGCCGATATGGGGCGTTTTTAGCAGTGCATAAGCCTGCTTGCGGCTGCGCAGGAGCAATGCCATATCGGTTTTATCATATTCCGGTTCGCGGCCACCGGGAGCTTCTGTCACGATAGGCGGGGCAGGGGGCTCGGTGAGGATCAGCCTTGCGGCCTCCGGGCAGGAAAGCTCCAAGCCCATTTCCACAAAATCGCCGTAATCGTGGGTCAGGCGGGGGAAATCCCGACATGTTTTGCATAGGGCCTGTTCGCCCAGTTCCGCTTGGATACGGCAAAGACTGTCGCTGCGCCACATGGGGCAGCGTCCGTTTTCGATGGTCATATAGATTTCGCCGTTTTCCTCTTTCAGCACGCTGCGCAGTTTGCTGCCAAGGTCGCCGGGCAGACTGCGGTAAAGGGTGGCTGACTCAGCATCCACAAGCACCTCCCATTCCTTGCAGCAGCTGTCGGGACATTTATCTGCGATACAGCGGAAGCGGTCAAAATAGAAATTTTTTATAATACGCATGGAGCCTCCTGAGTTGAGATGAATGATCGTTTGCCGCACTAAATGCCAACCCCAGAGGGGAAGGCATTACGCATATAAACGATCATTTATCGTATTGTTATGAGAATTTGAAATGGGTCTGCGTTTGCAGACCCATTTGTGGTTTATTCTTCTGTGCCTTCCGGGCGGATGGTTGCCATGATATCGGCAGCGTCTTTTAAGGATGCCTTGCTGGTCTCGATGGCGCTCTGCAGCTGAGCAAGCTGCTCCTTCACAGAGTCTGCCATAGTGCCCAAACGGCCTGCGGCATCGTCTACCAGTGCGGTTGCGTCTGCCAAAGTGCCGGTGGCCTGGCGGTAGATCTGCTCGGCGCGCTCCCGGGCATTGCGCTCGGTGCGCTCTGCGCGGCGGTATGCCTCCAGCTCTGCCTCGGTAAAATTCTGGATACTCGGCTCAACGGGGGCAGGGGGCTCTGCCGGTGCTCCGGCTTGTGCCCGCTCCAACTGCTGGCGCAGGAATTCCAACTCGGAGGTCAGCTGATTGACCTGAGAAGTGTGCTTTGTGTTGAGATATTCGATGTACTGCACCACATCCTGGCGGTTGAAGCCGCCAATGGCGCTGCGAAAACGGTGAGTTTCTGCCATAAAGGTGCCTCCTCTATGCATCATTTTTTTGGATTATAACACAAATGCCGCAGAAAAACAACTGTTTTGACGAAATTTTGAAAAAGAAAGAGGCTGCCATTCTGCACCGAACCAGTAAAACTGGACAATAGACAAAAAGGCCCCCTGTGTAGGATAATAACTACACAGGGGGTATTGTTATGGAGAAACGAAAATACACACATCTGAAAGCCGTAGAGGGGCTTATATTGTCGATGCGACAG
>JAZUNW010000102.1:0-2954 GCA_045604325.1 Faecousia sp.
CTGTCCCAACCAATAACCATGAGGGCCAAAATCATTGCAATCCGTAGGCTCTAAGGCTCCTGCCATAACTACCTTTCCCGGCACGAGTTGTTCCGCCACATGCACATGTCCACATGCCACATAATCAAAACCGGCCTCTGCCAGACGTCGCGCGGCAAACGGGCGGTGTTTTTCATCGCCACCATGAACTAATAAGATATGGTGCTTTGCATCCTGACCGCCACTTAACAATTCGCTGCCGACCTTATAAACATTCCCGTTCTGCAATAAAACTCCTGCGTCATCATAGATTCTCCTGGAATCCTCCGCCTTCCAATAGCTTGCCCCCCAAACCATGGTCTGCAGAGACTCCAAATGCACCCCTTCTATCTGATCAGACAGCAGCATATGTACATTCTGTGGCCAGTCAAACCCATGATAATAGGATCTTGGATGCAGATAATCATGATTTCCAGCAACCAAGACAATCTCTGTATCCGGAATCTGGGAAAATAGTCCTGCCACTTCTTTTAATTCACGCTTTAGTGGCTGTCGATGAAACAGATCTCCTGCGATCAGCAAAAGCTCCACCTGCTCTTTCTTTGCACACGCAATTACCTCACAAAAGCTATTCCAGATATCTTGTTTTCGTTGTTCGCCCCACGGCTTTCCTGCATCTGGCGTTACGCCCAGATGCACATCGGCAATATGTATAAATCTCATCTGTCTACTCCACTGCATTCAGCTATATATTCTGCCATCTTTATAAACGATAAGGTGTGTCACATCCCTTTGTAACACACCCAAACTCTCTGTTTTTTCCACTATAACACATTTTCAACCTTGTGACTGTCCTTTTTAACAGACTTTTCTACTGTTCCATCTGTTTTCCAAAAAAATCTGCTGCTGTCAGTGTTAGCATTTCCTCTGCTTCCTTACTGCTCTTTCCCTCTTCCAAACGACAAAGTACCACTGCTCCGATAGCATCTCCCTGACAAATGATTGGAGCAATGGCCTGACTGACATACTCCTTAGCATCATCCAGTGTGATTTTCAAAAACTCCTGCTCGTTTTTATCCGCAAAACGACGGTTTCTCTCCCCAATCAAGTCTGACATCTGGCGGCTAATTGGTTTCCCCTCATAGTCACGCTTACCCTTCCCGGATGCAGCAATTACATGGTCACAATCCGTCACACAGACCAGTGCCCCGGAGGTTTTGGCCACACTTTCGGCATATGTCGCTGCAAACTCACGCAGTTCTCCAATGGGAGAATATTTTTTAAAAATAATCTCTCCCTTCCGGTCGGTAAATATTTCCAAAGGGTCCCCTTCCCGGATGCGTAATGTACGACGAATTTCTTTTGGGACAACCACCCTTCCAAGATCATCTATGCGACGTACTATACCTGTTGCTTTCATATATTTTACTCCTTTTCTCTACTCTAAAAATGTGCCAAAAACCCAGTATTTATGCGGGGTTTCGGTTTTTTCGTTTTGTTCAAATCAAGCCTCGTTCCATCCAAAAAGTACGACACTACCAAGGTCCTTATCTGGGACGAGTTGTTGTTTTTGTTCTTTGTTAGTATCACACTTTTTGTAGAAATTATGAGCAGAATTTCCAATTGTTTTTTAATTTCAAATTGAGATGTGAAAAGGGCGATGACGGATTCTGTCATCGCCCTTTAGGGTTAATCTCTATTTATCTATTGCTTGCCATTCTTCTTTTTCTATCAACAACGGTCAGTGTGATAACTGCACCACCGCTGATGAAGAGAAGTGCGATCCAGAGGAACATATGGCTGTTATCTCCGGTTGCAGGAGAATTTGCTTTTGCGTGGACATTGAATGCTCCATCGGTGCTACCGTCAGTGTAGACAACGCTGATGGTGTGTTCACCAACTGCGAGAGTATCCAAATAAGATGCCTTCAGCGTGATGATGGTGCTGCCGGCCTTGACCTCGTAGTTAGCCTTGTCAACATCCTTACCATCAATCTTGATACCAACGAACTTGCTGAACAAGCCGTTGACAACGAAGGTGATGTTATGGTCGCTGTCCTCTGTCCAGGAGCTGCCGTCGCCCTCTATGATGTCGTAAGCCACAAGAGCTGCCGCCAGCTTATCCAGATTTGCCTTGACAGCTTCGTCCACAAGGGACTTCTCGTAGTCGGACAAAGCGTTGTAGGCGGTCTGTGCATCCGTAATCGCCTTGATCGCTTCTTCATCATCAAGCTTCACGGTATCGGCCGCAGGCAGCTTGGAGATGCGTTCTTCGACTGTTTCCACATTGCCGATCACTTCAAGCGCATCGTCGATATCGTCAATGGCATCTTGGATGTTCTTCTTATCTTCATCGGTGTGGGAGTCATCCTTCAGTTCTTCTTCTAGCTTTGCCTTAGCATCCTCAAGGTCGGTCTTATCCTCCGGCTTCACTTCATCAGGTTTTACAACCGGGATCGCCGTATATACGGCAGTAATTGTTGTATCACCGGTGATGTTCTTGCCGTCGCTATCCCACTTGCCAACGTATCCGTCCTTTGCAGGAACAGAGAGAAGGTTTGCATCCTTGCCGTGTCCAACGGTTTCGGTAGAAATCGGCTCACCGTCAGCCTTGTAGGTTACGGTGTAGTTCTTCATAACCGTCACAGTGTAGGTGGTCTTGTTGCCTGCGTGATCTTCAACCACAACAATATGCTCTGCATTGTCGGCAGGAATAAGACCGTAAGTACCTTCGGCAAAGCCCATTGGTTCTCCGTCAAGTGTTACCATCTTGATGTCGTAGAACTGCTCGTCAGATTTAATGACGGTAAGGTCGCCGTAATAGGTCTTGCCATCCTCAATACCTTCAAGCGTAGGTGCAATGTTGTCTAAAACAATACCGTCAGAGTTTATATACAAGATGTTGCCTGCATGGTCGGTAATCTTAGCGTAAACAACATAGCGGTTATTGGGATCGATCTTAAATGTGCCGTTATA
>JAZUNW010000103.1:0-19363 GCA_045604325.1 Faecousia sp.
CTATTGCTCCTCCTTGGCCCACAGAACGACATGGCTACGATCCGACTTGGCCACGAGTCCTTCGCCGCTGCCGAAGGCGCTATCGGCATCGCCCGTTCCGCCAACAAGGCCCGTAAGGAACCCCTGCGTGTTATCCTGAACGGCCTGGGCAAGGACGCTGCTCAGATCATCTCCCGTATCAACGGCTTCACCTATGTTAGAACTCAGTTCGACTACTACACCGGCGAGCTGAAGATCGTTGAGCGCATCCCCTACTCCACCGGCGAGCGCGCTGCCGTTAACTGCTACGGCTGTGACGACGTTCGTGAGGGCGTTGCTGTTATGCGTTACGAAGGCGTTGACGTTTCCATCACCGGTAACTCCACCAACCCCACCCGCTTCCAGCATCCCGTTGCCGGCACCTACAAGAAGGAGTGCATGGAGAATGGCCGCAAGTACTTCTCCGTTGCTTCCGGCGGCGGCACCGGCCGTACCCTGCACCCCGACAACATGGCTGCAGGTCCTGCTTCCTACGGCATGACCGATACCATGGGCCGTATGCACGGTGGCGCACAGTTCGCAGGCTCTTCCTCTGTCCCTGCCCACGTTGAGATGATGGGCTTCCTGGGCGCAGGCAACAACCCCATGGTCGGTATGACCGTTAGCGTTGCTGTTGCTGTGGAAGAGGCTCTGAAGAAGTAATTACTCCACCTATTATTGATATCCCGGCTCATCCGAGCCGGGATATTTTTTACTGTTTGTTTGCCGAATAATCGTTTAACTTAGTATGCACCACCAAGCATGTCATTCCGAGGGCCATAGGCCCGTGGGAATCTCCTACAGAGCAGAAGGATACGGCAAAATGGTGCTTAACATAGAAAAATTAAGATATTCAGTGTTAATTGGTGCAGAAAAACCTGCAGCACTTGTGCTGGAGATTGCCACGGCGCTATGCGCCTCGCAATGACTCGGTTCTTGTTACTGCTCTGCTAAACGATCATTTATTTTCACGCCGGTGTGGATTATTTTAGGTACTTGCAATCCAGCGAAGAAAGCGCTATAATAGTCAAAAATAATAATGGGGAGGTATCCCATATGAATATTAAGAAAATACTGTTTGCCACCATGTGCACGCTGATCGTGCTGACGGTGGTCATGGCAGGTATCGTGGTCGGACAAGCTGTGAATATGTTCCAAGGCCTTCTTGCTGCCCCCGCTCCCACAGAGCCTACGCAAGAAACCACCCTTCCAACTGACCCCACCAATGAGCCCACTGAGCCGCCCACTACCGGCCCCACCGAGCCCAAGCATGAGCACACCTACACTACGCAGCATAAAACCGTTGAACCCAACTGCATCAACATGGGCTACACTATCTACAAGTGCGAATGCGGCGATACAGACATTGATGATTTTGTGGATGCTCTGGGTCATGAATATGGAGAGGGTGAGGAAGTCACTTTCTGTGAAAAGAACGGCTATACCCAGTATAAGTGCATCAGATGTGCCGATGTGCAGAAAAAAGGAATAATAGCCCCTGTTGGCCACAGTTTTACTGTGGAGATCGAGAAGGTAGCCCCCACCTGCATGGCAGCCGGCCATGTCATCATGGGCTGCTCCGGCACAGACTGCACCGAGCAGGAGCAGCAGGAACTTCCCATTGCAGACCACGACTTCTCTAAGGAGATCGAAAAGGTCACCAACTGCACCGCCCCCGGCTATGTGATCCACGGTTGCGCCTATGAAGGCTGCACAGAGGAAAAGCAGACCGCTCTGCCCGCCACCGGCCACAGCTTCGGCAATTGGACCGGCGACACCAACAAGTGCACCAACAAAAACTGCGACTTCGTGCTCCTGGCAGCGGATATGAAGGTCACCAAGCAGGAAGTCACCGGCACCACCTCCAAGCATTACTACATCGAAGTTGGCACTGATGGAGTGCCCAATCTATACAGCTATGTGGTGGAAGATCACCGCGAAAATGCTGAGGCCCCCACTTTCGCTTATGTCCACGGTCAAGGCTTGGCTGTCACATATACCGACAGCACCGGCTCCCATACGGAATACCTTGATGACGGCGATATGCTGGACATCTCTGCTGACGAAGAAACCTAATACAAGCAGAAAACGCACCGCTTATGCGGTGCGTTTTTTTATTGCTGCAAATATTGCTCCCAAAGGAATGTGTTGGGATCGTTTCGCAGGCCAAAGGCTCTGCGGATACCGGTGCAGACCCGCTGCAGCTTCTTCTGCATATTGGGGGAAGTGAAATAGGCTTCATTCCCCGGCTGGCTTGCATACTCAAAGATCCGGGAACGGTCTTCCACAGCAAAGCTCATGGAATACATATCGATGAACCACCGGTCAGCAGCTTTTAGATACTGCTCATCCTTCCGGTCTAAATTGGCAATGTAATCGTTATCATACGCAAAACCGGCAGGATTCAGCTTCTCCCACTCATAGAAGTATTTCGTCTTGCTGAGCACGACGGTATCGATCACATGGCCCATTTCGTGATAAAAGTACCGCTCCAAAGACTCACCCATGCACAAGGCGATATACAGCTTGCCGCTGAGCCAGTACTGCACGCCGGGGGCAGATTCCAAAGTGCCGCTCTCCGGTGCGCCATAAATACCCCGCACCAAAACGATAGACAATTTTTTGTTGGCGGACTTCTCGGCAGCCGCAGCAAAGAATCCTTCCGGAAACCGGGCCATGATCTGGTCCAACTGCGCAATGGCTTTTTCGTAGGCCTTGCCGATATACTCGGTTTCAAAACGGTAATCCCAGGGGGTCACGCTCTCGGCCTCGCTGTGAAGCAGCAGGTCAATTTTATAGCGCTTTTCCAGCTCTTTTGCCGCGGTCTGCGCCGCTGCAATGCCCTCTTCATCCGGACGATTCAGATTATAGCGGGACACCGCATAAACTGTTTCGTCTTCCGCAGGGCTCTTTTCCGGTGTCCAGCGGTACACCTTTCCACCGCTGCACAGGAAGATCACACCGCCTTGCGTTTGGCTCAGCTCATGTACTTCGCTTAAGCCCTCCAGACGGACAGAGGCGGTACGCAGGCCGGTCTCAAACATATATTGATCCAGTATGATAGCGCCGTTTTCAGACCGCACGGTGACCATGCTCTCACAGCCCGGCAGTACCCGATATTCTATAGGGTCTCCCACCGGCCAAAGGCACTTCGCATCGTCCCTGCGTTTGCCGATGAGCCATTCCGGCACCGAGCTTTCCTGCATTTGCAGGAAGTACCAATCTTCGCCGGTTGCAAGGCTTGCAAGGTAATCACCCTCGTGGATCTGTTCTCCCGTTTTGGTGGAGAGCAGCACAGTCTTCTCGGTTCCGTCATCCTGCTGGGATGTGCACCGCAGGGCTGTGCCATTCAGGAAAATACCGGTAACGGTCTCCTTCGCACCGCCATGCTCCTTCAGCAGACGAGATATGCCGGTCTGCATATCCAGCGCCCGCACATCGGACTCTGTGCAGTAATAAGCCATCTGCCAATCCGGTGACAGATGCACGCCTCCCACCACATTGTCCGGCAGTTGCAAGCGAACGGTCTCCCGAAGATTGCTGCCCAAAAACACGATAGCCTTTTCTTCTTCGTTATAATAAGCCACGCCGTCCGCATGGGCCTGAGCAAGGCCGCTGTGGGGAGCGGGTAAGCCCGGCACTTCAGCGGTAGTAAATTCCGTCAGCTGCTCGCCGGTCAAAAGGGTAAGGCTTTCTTCCCGGAACACAAGCAGATCTTCGCCCATGGAAAGAACACCGGTGCAACCCGTAAGATCCGGTGCATACACCTTCACCGCGCCGGCTGTTTGGCTTTCTATGGGGTTATTGGCCTCATATGTGCCCGGATCTGTCTGCTCCTGGGTGGCAGGCTCGGTGGGTTCTGCTGTATCGTCTGCCGGTGCTTGCGCGCAACCACACAGCAGGAAAACAAGCAAAATCAAGCCAAGCAATCGCTTCATATCATTGCCTCCTTGCAAGGGTATAGTCATCACCCTGCCGGTAATAGGGACAGCGGCTCTGAGAGCTTGCGAAAAAGCGGTATACTTCGTCCTCATCCAAGTCCATCATGCAGTAATACTCATCATATTCCTCATCATAATCGTAATGCCAGCAGGTATCACACAGACTCTGGTCCAACAGCTGTCCCTCCTTTTTATCGGTCTTTCAAATAGCCCTCGATATCAAAGGGCTTGATCTTTTCATCTTTCCGCAGGTAAAGGGGATGATGGGGGTGACCCTTTTTGGTGATAGCGCCCGCACAGTACCAGCTTGCGCCGCACTCCTGCCCTGCATTCACCATATCCCGGACGCAGTCGGCAAGGTATCCCCTCTTTTCAATGATCGCGCCCCAAGCCGCCCACACAGCAGGCTTTTCCGAGATGGACAGTACATACTGGAACGCCTCTAAATTTTCCTTGTGCAGCGCTAAATTGCACTGCTTTTCCATGGCATCCGGATCTGTTGCCCGCTGGGCATAGACATTGAACATAATAAAGCTGTCAAATCCGTTTCCGTGGGCAATACGCTCCACGGATTTTAAGGTATTGTCTAAATTATCCGGCTCTGCGGTGGACGGATTGATACCGATGCAGATCAGCGGGTTTTTGCCGCGAGTGCCCAATATGTACCGGTACTCCGAGTAAAAATTAGGAGCATACAGCCACTTTTCCACATCATAATTTTCGCTGGGCGTGTTGGCGGCCTCCAGCGCCTGCTGAAAAGTCACCAAAGTAAGCTCCGCCGTCGTTCCTTTCGGTATATGCATCACATTTCCTCCACACTGGGAAACCAGCAGCTGTTTTCCGGGTCATGGAAGCTGCAGCCTGCCGGATCGATTCCCTTCTGGGCGCACCATGCGGCAAAGGCCTTGTCCAAAAACGGATATACGCCCGTCATTCCCGCCTGCAGCTGTACACTGCGGCCATCGACCAGGTTAAGCTCAATGAGGATATTGCCATAGCTGTTATAAAGCTGCTGGCTGACAATATCTCTGTAACGGTAAAGGGTACTTTTCTTTCCAAAGGTGGTGAGCACAAAGCCGCTTTCGTCATAGAAAACGCCAAAGGTCATGTAATACACTACAAGACCGACACCCACTGCCACGATAATGCATCCTGCGGCGATGAGCAGCCACGTCCCCGCAAAAATCGTTGCCACACCCAGCACAACGAGGATCAATCCAAATGCGCCGTACTTCTTATTCAGCCGCACCGCCAGCCCGCTTTTGTGCTGAGCCTGACTGCGGAACAGCTTTGTAAACCCCTTGTCGATGGCAAAGCATAGTAAGAACACCAGAGCTGCCACCAGCAGTACACCAATAATCTCCATGTATTTCTCCTACTTAAGCCCAAAGAACGGTGTCCACGGGAATGTCGAACTCTTCGGTTTCCAGCTTCTCAAGCATCTGAAAATCATAGCACAGCGCCAAAGTCGGATGGTTCGGCTCTGCCGCCAAAAACTTATCGTAAAATCCGCCGCCGTAACCGATGCGGTGCCCCTCCGGGTCGAATGCCAGTCCCGGCATCAGCACCAGTGCAGTGGGATCGTCGGCAACAGGACCGTCATCCACAGGCTCAGGAATGCCGTAATCGCTCAATGCCACCGCGGTCAGATCCTCCAAGTAAATAAACTTCATTTCATCGCCATATATTTTGGGTACCGCTACCCGCTTGCCGTCTTGCAGCGCCCGCTCCAGCATAGGCACCGTGCGGACCTCCTGGTTATAGGGCAGGTAGCCATAGACGGTGCTTGCCTGCCGGTAGGCATCCGAGGCCGCGAACTTTTCACCCAAAATGCGGCTTTTTTCTTCTATCTCAGCCAGGCTCATGGCCCGCTTCATTTCCCTGATCTGCTTGCGCAGCTGTTTCTTGTCCATCTTCTGTCTCCTTTAAGACCTCATGCCGGAACATCCGGAACCACAGTAAAATGGCGATCTGTCCGGGAATACCCAGCAGGAAGATTCGCCACACATTTAACTGCAAAAGTATCAGCAGTGTCATGTAAAGGCTCAAAAGAGCGCCCCACATAATGGCGCTGATGAGTGCCCGATTCCATCGGAAATCATGCCACGCAGACCGTAAACTCAGCAGCACGATGGCATTGGCAGGCACTGCATAGAAAAAGGCCAGCCAGCTGTAAGAGATATCCAAACTGGAAAGTACCACATAGACAAACAGCGCCACAAACCAAACCAGAATGGAAGAAAGCCCAAGAATGATGTTCTTGTTGGCCTTGCGCTTCAAGGTCCGTTCCACCACTTTCTCCATGGCCTGCTGCACCGCACCGGACTGTTCCGGCAGCTCATTGGGGTCAATCAAAAGGTCGTTGACGCTGACATCCAACAGCTGTGCCAGCAGCGCAAGAGTCATCACATCAGGAACTGACTCTCCCCGCTCCCATTTAGAAACAGCCTTGTCCGAGTAATTCAGTTTTTCCGCAAGACCGGCTTGGGTCAGCCGTGCCCGCTTACGGTACAACGCAATGTTTGTACCGATGATTTTTTTCTGCTTCTCGCCGTCCATAAACTCCCTCCAAGGCATACTTTATAGTATTTTACCAAATTTGGGGTCATATTGCAACCCAAAAAAGAAACACCCACAGGTCGTGCCCTGCGGGTGTATGTAGCATCAATCCTCGGAAAACAGGTGCTGGCGGCAATACTTGATGATGGCGCCTCTGGTAACGATGCCGATAAATGTATTCTTATCATCCACCACCGGCACAAAATTCTGGCTGCTGGCCCGCTCCACCAAGTCCTGCATGGAAGTAGTGACCCGTACCGGCACATTGTCTCTCCGGCGGGAGATCTCCATGATCCGGTGGGCTTCCGCCTGTCGCATATCCATGTAGCACATATTCTTGATGGCCCAAAGAAGGTCACCTTCTGTTAATGTGCCGCGGTATTCTCCCCGCTTGTTGAGGATAGGCAACGCAGCAAAACCCGCGGTCTCCATTTTCTCCAGCGCCTGCCGCATGGTATAGTCATCATACAGGTAGGCACACATCGCCTTGGGTGTAAGAAAAAATAATATATTATTCATAAAGACTCCTTTATTGAAACAACGCTATGGGCGGTTTTTCCCGCCCATATACATTATAGCACATTTGAAGCCCAATAGCATGAAAATTTACTGTAAACAAATCAATTGCGTGCCGAAAATTCGGCACGCAATTTGTGCACTTTGACCAAATCAGTATTTAAATTCAAACTCACTTCCGTCGAAAGTAGCAAAATAATCTGCGGGTGTCTCCGCACGGCGGATCAGCTTGAAAGAGCCATCCTCCTTTAGCAGCACTTCGGCGCTGCGGAGCTTGCCGTTATAGTTGTAGCCCATGGCGTGGCCGTGAGCACCGGTATCGTGAATGGCGAGAATATCGCCGATCTCCACCTCCGGCAGGCTGCGCTCGATGGCAAACTTATCGTTGTTTTCACAAAGACCGCCGGTAACATCATACACATGGTCCAAAATGGCATTTTCCTTACCAAGCACAGTGATATGGTGGTAAGCACCGTACATAGCAGGCCGCATCAGATCCGCAGCGCAGGCATCCAGGCCCACATACTCCCGGTAGATGTGCTTCTGGTGCAGCACGGTGGAGATCAAATGGCCGTAAGGTGCCAGCATAAACCGGCCCAACTCGGTATAGATGGCAACATCATCCATACCCTGAGGAGTGAGAATCTGCTCGTAGCGCTGACGGACACCCTCGCCGATAACGCCGATGTCGCAGCAGGGCTGCTCGGGGCGGTAGTCCACACCGATGCCGCCGGAAAGGTTGATAAAGCTGATATGGGCGCCGGTGGCATTGCGCAGCCGCACCGCAAGACGGAACAGATTTGCAGCCAGCTCCGGATAGTACTCATTGGTGGTGGTGTTGGAAGCAAGGAAGGCGTGAATGCCAAAGTGCTTTGTGCCCAAGGCCATAAGGCGGTTGATAGCACCCGCCATCTGGTCTTCTGTCATGCCGTATTTTGCATCCCGGGGCATATCCATAATGGTATTGCCCAAAGAGAAAGAACCGCCGGGATTATAGCGCAGGCACACCGTTTCCGGCACATTTCCTGCAACCTGATGCAAAAATTCCACATGGGTGGCATCGTCCAAATTGATATATGCGCCCAGTTCATAGGCCTTGCGCATGTCAAGCTCCGGAGTGACATTGGAAGAGAACATGATGTCATGACCCTTGACACCGACGGCATCCGCCAGCAGAAGCTCGGTATAGGTAGCACAGTCACAGCCGCAGCCTTCTTCCTTCAGCACCTGCAGAATGTAGGGGTTGGGAGTAGCCTTTACAGCAAAATACTCCTTATAGCCCGGATTCCAACTGAAAGCCGCTTTCAGCGCACGGGCGTTCTTGCGGATGCCCGCTTCATCATAAATATGGAAAGGCGTGGGAATCTGAGAAGCGATCTCCTTAGCCTTTTCTAATGTCAGAAAGGGTGTCTTTTTCATATGTATCTCTCCTAAATCCTATGGGTAACTTCTTAGAATTGTATCTCACGGGGAGACATTTGTCAACCGTTATCTTTCTCTACCCCCGGTAGAGTGCCGCTCTACCCGTCGCCTATATACTTTCAGGCAACTGTAGCACCGCAACGGCCATTCTACCGGTACAATAATAATACAAATCGCATTTTGCATTTTCGAAAGGAGACACTATGAAACGAACAAAACTCCGTGACCGGCTTTTGCCGGATTACACCGCAGGCGAAGAGATCATGAATATGGTCACCCACATCGTCGGCGGCGGCATTGCTATGGCCGCGCTGGTGCTGGGTGTCCTGCGCGCTACGCTGAAAGGAAGCGGCTGGGACATTGTAGGTGCGGCGATCTACGGCGCTGCTATGGTTGGCCTCTATGCCATGTCCAGCATTTACCACGGCCTGCGCCCCGGCTTGGCAAAAAAGGTGCTGCAGGTTCTGGACCACTGCACCATCTATTTTCTCATTGCCGGCACTTATACCCCCATCGTTTTGTCGGCATTCCGACCGGTGTATCCCGGTATCGCCTGGGGACTTTTCTTTTTCCAGTGGGCATTGACCGCCCTTGCCGTTACACTGACTGCTATCGATCTGAAGAAATACAACGCGTTCTCCATGGTCTGCTATATCGGTATGGGCTGGGCGATTCTTCCCTTTATGCGCGAGGCGATGCAGGTTTTGACACCTGCCGGTTTTTATCTGCTGCTGAGCGGCGGCATCGCCTATACCGTAGGGGCAGTCCTTTACGGCATCGGATCTAAAAAACGGTGGTTTCATTCGGTGTTCCACATTTTCGTCGTCTTAGGCAGCCTGCTGCAATTTCTGTGCATTTTCCTGTATGTGCTGTAAATGACCGTTTAGTTTACGATGCGTCCTGGCTCTCCCTCTGGGAGAGGCAAGTAGGTGCGCGAAACGATCATTTATCTTTCCCGTGCGTTTCAAAAACAGCACCCGTGGAGAACTCTCCACGGGTGCTGTTATTATTCTTCACTCTCTGTTGCATCAAACAAAGCAGTTGCGGAGGCTTCGCCGATCTCGCTGCCTTCCATGCAGGCTTTGAACTGCTCGCCGGTCATGCCTTCATGCTCCAAAAGGTATTCCACAACAGCGTTAAACTTGTCTTCCTTTTCGCTGAGAAGCTTACGGCAGTGGGCATAGGCTTTGTCGATGAGCGCTTTGACCTCATCGTCAATGGTGCCTGCCACCTTTTCAGAATAGCTCTTGGTGTTCTGGTAATCACGGCCGATGAACACCTCACCGCCGTCAAGATAGGACACCGTACCTAATCTTTCGCACATACCGTAACGGGCGACCATATCCTTGGCAAGCTTGGTAGCCCTGTCGATGTCATTGGATGCGCCAACGGAAATATCCCCAACAAACAGCTCTTCGGCCACACGTCCGCCCAGCAGGCTAACGATCTCCTCGTACATCTCATTGCGGGTCATGTTGGAAGAATCATCATGGGGCAGCGACCAGGTAGAGCCCAGGGACTGACCTCTGGGAATAATGGTGATATGCAGCACCGGGTCCTGAGTGGGCAGGCAGTAAGTTGCCACTGCGTGGCCTGCCTCATGGATGGCTGTAGTCTTAAGGTCTCTGCGGGTCTGCACGCGGCTGCGCTTTGCAGGGCCTGCAACGATCTTCATCATGGCCTCGTTGAGGTTTTCCATGGTGATAACCGGGCAATTCTCCCGGGCCGCCATGATGGCCGCCTCGTTGAGAAGATTGCTCAGGTCCGCACCGGTAAAGCCGGAGGTAGAACGGGCCACGGTTTTCAGGTCCACAGAGCTGTCCAGCTTCTTATTTTTGGCATGGACTTTGAGAATGTCCTCACGGCCCTTCACATCGGGACGGCCCACATGGATCTGCCGGTCAAACCGGCCAGGTCGCAGCAGCGCCGGATCAAGGATGTCCGGACGGTTGGTTGCCGCAAGGACGATAACGCCCTCAGTACGGCCAAAGCCGTCCATCTCTACCAGCAGCTGATTTAGTGTCTGCTCTTTTTCATCATGACCGCCGCCAAGACCCGAGCCACGCTTGCGGCCTACTGCATCGATCTCATCGATGAAAATGATGGCGGGAGCGATCTTCTTGGCCTGATCGAAGAGATCACGGACACGGCTTGCACCGACACCAACATACATCTCCACAAAATCAGAGCCGGAAATAGAAAGAAACTGCACATCTGCCTCACCGGCTACCGCACGGGCAAGCAGGGTCTTACCGGTGCCAGGAGGGCCCACAAGCAACAGACCGTGGGGAATACGGGCACCAATATTCTTGTACTTCTGCGGGTCGCGAAGAAAGTCCACGACTTCCTGCAGCTCCTGCTTTTCTTCGTCCGCACCGGCAACATCGTCAAATGTCACCTTTTTGCCATCGGGCACGCCCAGAACGGTGCGGGCCTTGCCGAAATTAGACATGGCATTTGAGCCGCCTTGTGCGCGGCTCATGAGAATGAACCACACCAGCAGCAGCACCACGCCCACGATCAGCAGCGGCCAGATGAGATCATATACACTAAAGCCCTCTTGGGGAATAAAATCATAGCTTTCCAGAATGCCGCTTTCCTTTTGGGTCTGGATCAGAATCCACATCTCCTGCCGGAAGCTTTCCGGGTCTGCAAGGTCGCAAACCAGCTTGGTCTTTCCATTGTAGGCTTCGTGAAGAGAAAGTTCGATCTGCTGCTCCTGCACCGTAAAGCTTTTGACCTGCTCATTTTTAAAAAGGTCAACCACCTGAGAGTAGCTTAAGTCATCCTTGCCTGCGCCAAAAAAGCCCAGCACCCAGGAAAACAGCAACATCAAAATGCCGGCATAAAGGATAATTGGGAAAATACTGCGTTTTTTCAAAATGGGTACTCCTTATTTTTCGTAAATTTCCGGCTTCAGCACACCCACATAGGGCAGATTCCGGTAATGCTCGTTAAAGTCCAGTCCGTAACCTACAACAAAGGCATTGGGCACTTCAAAGCCCACATAGTCCGCCTTCAGGGTAATGTTGGGGTTTCTGCGGGAGGGTTTGTCCAACAGGGTGCAGATCTTTAAGGATGCGGGCTCCTTGGCCATCAAATGCTTGTAAGTAAAGTCCAAAGAATTTCCGGTATCGAAGATGTCCTCCAAAATCAGCACATGGCGGCCCTTGATATCCACGGACACATCCCGCTTGACCTCCATGGTGTTGGTGGTGGTCGTGCCGGAGTAAGAGGATATCCACATGAAGTCCATCTGGCAGGGAACGGTAAGCTGACGGATCATGTCGGCATAAAACACCACCACGCCCTTCAACACGCCTACCACCACCGGGTCTTTACCTGCGTATTCAGCAGACAAAATCTTGCCCAACTCCACAATGCGCGCCTTGATCTGCTCCTCAGTTACAAGGATTTTCTCAATATCTCTTTCCATAGCGATCCTCCCGCTTTTATTTCTCTAATTCAAACCGGATCTGCACAGCAGGAAAACCTTGCGCTGTCCGATCCAAGTTCACGCCGATTCCGTAAACACCCAGTACACCGGCATCATCCGCGATCACTGGGATCTGCAGTCGCTGCACAGCTGGAATCTTCCGGTCGATGAACAGCTTTTTTAAGGATTTTCTGCCACCGGGTGTGCGGATCTCGTCACCGCTTTGGCGGCAGCGCATGACCATAGCGCCTACAGGCGATACTGTAAACACTTTCTCCGTGTTGACGATCTCCTCAGCCCACCGCACCGTGATCCGCAGGCCGGACACCGTTACCGTGCCACACAATGGCAGCACAACTGTATTCAGGGGTGTATCATCTGCCGCCACCGTAAGACGGTCATAATCCCTGCGCACCGTCACACCGCCGGGAAAATACGCCTTTGCCGAAGGGTTATCGGAAAATACAAGGCTTTCTGCCAGTGCGATATGACTCCGCTCCGGCTCTTTGACCCCGTTTTCCTTCAAAAACCGCTCCAGCATCCTGCTGCGAACGGCAGGATCAAGACCCCTTAATTCTTCCACATCCGGCAGGCTATCATAACCTGCCATTTGAGAAAGCGCCCGCTCATCCTGCCGCAGCTCCATGGCCATAGCAGAAAGATTTTCTGCCAGTCTGGGATTTTCCTGCTTTAAAAGGGGCATTACATGGTGGCGCAGGCGGTTACGCAGAAAATCGTTTCCTGCGTTGGAGCTATCCTCCACATAAGAAATATGGTATTCTTCCAAAAACAATAGCACCTGCTGCCGTGTGCAGGTAAGCATGGGACGGATCAACTTGCCCCGCACCGGTGCGATACCACCCAGGCCTTTGAGCCCGGTACCCCGCACCATGTGCATTAAAACGGTCTCTGCGTTGTCGTCTGCCGTGTGGGCTGTGGCGATCTTGCCGGGAAGCGTGCTTAGGTAAGCATAGCGTGCATCTCTTGCCGCAGCCTCCAAACCCTTTTTACCGGCAGTCACATCGCCGCTTTCCACGTATAAGGGAATATCAAACCGGTCGCAAAATTCCCGGACAAAAGCTTCATCTCTTTGGGACTCTTCCCCTCTTAGGTTGTGGTTAAAATGGGCAGCAGACAAGGTGATATTCAGCTTTTCCCGCAGCAAATACAACCCCCACAGCAGCGCCATGGAGTCCGCGCCGCCGGAAACAGCACAGATAACGCTGTCGCCGGAAACGATCATGTCGTATTTACGGATTTGGGACAAAAGCTCATTCAGCATGCTTCCACTCCCGATCGGCAAAGGTCTGATAGGGGCCGAACCACTGCAGCTTTACAGTGCCGGTCTCGCCGTGACGGTTTTTCGCCACGATGCACTCAGCAACGTTTTTCTCCTCTGTATCGGGATTATAGTAGTCATCCCGGTAAAGCATCATAACAATGTCGGCATCCTGCTCAATGGCGCCGGATTCACGAAGGTCAGACAGCATGGGCCGCTTGTCGGAGCGGCTTTCTGCGGCACGGTTCAGCTGGCTCAGACAGACCACGGGCACATTCAGTTCCTTGGCCATGATCTTTAAGGCTCGGGAAATATCGCTGACCACCGTAACACGGTTGTCGCTGCCCTTGCCGTAACCGGAACCCTGCATCAGCTGCAGGTAGTCAATAACCACCAGACCCAAATTCTCCAGACGGCGGCACTTGGCATTGATATCCGCCACGGTAATGGAGGGATTATCATCGATCCGGATGTCCGCCTGGCTCAGAGCGGAAGCCGCCATGCTCAGCTTGGTCCACTCTTCCTCACTGAGCTTGCCGGCGGTCAGCTTCTGCAGCTCGATAAAGCTCTCGCTGGCAAGCAGACGCATGGCAAGCTGCTCCCGGGACATTTCCAGGTTAAAAATAGCCACGGTCTTTTTGTACTTCTTCGCCACATTGACACCCAGATTCAATGCAAAGGCAGACTTACCCATGGCAGGGCGGGCTGCTACCAGCAGCAGGTCCGTCTTATTCAGGCCGTTGATCTTGCTGTCAAGATCCCGTAAGCCTGTAGACAAGCCGGGAATGGCAGAGTCAGACTGGCTCAGCTCCGTCAGATGGTCAAAGACCTTGTGCAGCACAGTACCGATATGCTCTAAGGAATCGCCCCGCTCGCCCTTGCGCAGAGCGTAGATCTTCTTTTCGGCGATCTCCAGCATTTCCATAGGCGTACCGACACCGTCATAGACCGTCTCAGAAATATCGGAAGCCGCCTGGGCAAGGCCCCGCAGCATAGCCTTTTCTTTTACAATATTGGCATAGCGCACCGCATTGGCTGCGGTGGGGGTGATATCCATCAGCTGCAGGATGTAATCCCGGGAATTGTCGTGGTAAACACCCATTTCCCGCATCTTATCCAGCACAGTAACCGGGTCGATAGACTGGGAGAAGTTGAACATGGCGTAGACCACCTCATAGATCTCCCGGTTCTGCTGCAAATAAAAATCCTCCGGCTTGACAACGCCCACGATATCGGTAACGCAGCGGCTGTCGATCAGGATCGAACCCAAAACAGCCTGCTCCGCCTCCAGCGACTGGGGCGGCTGACGGCTTAACAGTTCTTCATCCATAGCCATGGTGATTCTCCTCTCTTTTAAATAATGCAAAATTCAAAATGTAAAATGCAAAATGATGGTATCGCTGTGCGATGAATTGATTTTTATGAAACCTTACTTCTTATGCTAAAACGCCATTTCCCCTATGTGCCAAAACACTGGCACCATTCAGAAGACCAAAAACCATGGAGTTGCCCATTTTTTTGCAGACAGTATAAGATACGCACGCCAAAGGTTCTGACTCAATTCTGCATTTTGCATTTAGCATTCTGCATTCCCTTAGGCCTCTTCGATCTTCACCGTCAGGGGTGCAGAAATCTCGTAGCCCAGCTTGCAGGTTACGGTATAAGTGCCCACATTCTTGATGTTCTCACCAAGAACGATCTTGCGTTTGTCCAGCTTGATGCCCTGCTTTTCCAGAGCTGTTGCAATTTCCTGATTGGTAACAGCGCCAAAGAGACGCCCTGCGCCGCCGCCCTTGGCGGTGACGGTGAGGGTCATGGCTCGCAGCTGCTTGGAAAGCTCCAATGCGGCTGCCTTCTCCCGGGCGATGCGCTCCTGGGTTGCCTTATCGTTCATACGCATGGTGTTGATGGCGTCAGCAGTTGCCTCCTGTGCCAGCTTCTTGGGCAGCATAAAGTTGCGGGCGTAGCCGTCAGACACTTCGATCATCTGACCCTTCTTTCCCTTGCCCTTGACATCCTGCAATAAAATCACTTTCATGATACATTCTCCTTACATTTCATAAAACTGGTCGATAGAAGCTACCAGTTGGTCCAGTGCTTCTTTCACGGTACAATTACGGATCTGGGCACCGGCAGTTGCGGTATTGCCGCCGCCACCCAAAGGCTCCAATATCACCTGCACATTGGCATCGCCGATACTGCGGGCAGAAATGATGACCTTGTCATCCTCGGGGTACAGCACAAAGGATGCCGTTATGCCCGCAATGTTGAGCAGCTCATCCGCCGCCTGGGCCGCAAGGGTGCGGGAGGTGGTGGTGTTCAGGGCCGCAATGGCGATCTCCTGCCGGTAAAGGCGGGAGGATTTGATGATCTGATACTTGGCCATGGTATCCTGGAAGTCGTTTTGCAGAAGCTTTTTGACTTCCACCGTATCTGCACCCCACTGCCGCAGCACTGCTGCCGCCTCAAAGGTGCGCTCACCGGTACGGACATTAAAGCTCTTGGTATCCAGGAAAATGCCCGCCAACAGGCTTTTTGCCTCGATGGGCAGCACATCCGAACGCTCCACTGCATACTGCAAAAGCTCCGTTACAAGCTCCGAAGCAGAGGACGCATAGGGCTCATGGAGGTTGACCACAACGGGATTGATGTAATCCGCCGCTCTGCGGTGATGGTCCACGACGCAGACCTTGGAAATAGCCTCCAACAGGGGCTTGAACTCCACCTGATCCGGCCGGTTGGTATCTACAACCACCAGAATGCTGTGGTTATCACACAGAAGCATAGCTTCCTGACCGGAAATAAAGGTATCTCTGTATTCCGGCACCTGCCGGATCTCCTCAAGCAGCTTTTCGGAAGCATTGCGCTCCATATCCAGAACGATGTAGGCCTTTTTGCCCTTTTTGCGGCACATGCAGCTGATACCCATGGCAGCACCCACTGCGTCAAGGTCTGCATTGCTATGACCCATAATGAACACTTGGCTGGACTGGCCGATGAGTTCCATCAAGGAGTTTGCCGTAACGCGGGAACGGACCTTGCTGCGCCGGTCTGCCTCTTTGTTGCGGCCGCCGTAGAAGGTGAAGTTGAAACGATCCTTAACGACAGCCTGGTCACCGCCGCGGCTGAGGGCCATTTCGATGGAAAGGGCGGCAAAATTGTAGCTTTCTTCAAAGTTGACAGCGTCCACACCAATGCCGATGGAGATAGACGCCGCGAGGCCCGATGCATTTTCCACCGCGTGGATGTCTTCCAGCAGGGAGAACTTCTCCTTAATTGCCCGGTTTAAGTCCCGCTTTTCAAACACCAGCAGATAGCGGTTTCGTTCCAGGCGCCGCAGCAGGCCGTGGTAATCCTTGGTCCACTGGGCAATGGCATCATTGATGCGGGCATTGAGACCGGAAATATCGCCTTCCGGCAGATTCTTGGTCAGTTCCTCGTAGTTGTCCACCAAAATGATGGCCGTTACGGGGCGGGAACGGATATATTCGTCGCGGACCTGGTACAATTCTGTCAGATCGCTGAAATACAGCATGCCCAAAACCGAGCCTTCCGCATCGTTTGCTTTAAAGGTCGTACCGTAGATCCGGTAACGGCGGCCGCCCAAGGTCACATCGTAGGGGTACTCATTCTTGCCGGCAGCCAGCCAGTCAGTGGGAATGTCCGGCAAAAAATCACTCAAAGGCTGCTGCAGGTATTTTTCCTGATAGCCGGTGATGGCGCTGAATCGGTCGTTTGTCCAAAGGATACTGCCATCGCCCAAGCGCAGCAGTACCATAGGAAAAGGCGTTTCCGCAGCGCCGGTACGGAAGGACGCCTTGACGAAGCTCTGAACCTCCTTATGGCGGCGGTTGCGGACCAAAACATAATACACCACCAGCGCCACAGTCAGCGCCGCTTCAACCGCTGCAAGAATATAATTCCCAGTCAATGCGGCAGCAATAACAAAACCTGCCATGACTGCAAAATACGCCCAAAGACCAGGCCAAAAAAGCCGGTTCAGCTTTTTATTCATAGCATTCCCTCCCTCAAAATGGGCACCAAACCCCATAGCATTCCTACTTTAAAGTGTATTATAACATTTATGCGCAAAAGGTGCAACATATTTTCACAGAATTTCCTGCCGAAGTCTGCCAAAAAATAATGGTATACTTTTCCCAAAAAATGTGTTATACTATGGTTGGATGCGCCGGGTGGGCAGACCCGGGCAACACAGAAAAACACATACATTATGCGGGCGTTTTCCCAGAAAAAGGCGATTCAGGGCCGGATTTTGGGAAGATGGCTGCTTACTTTGCTATGGCATTTTTTTGCCGCAATTTTGAAAGGAGTATATCACTTGGCAGAAAAATTAAAAATCATCCCCCTTGGCGGTCTTGACGAGAACGGCAAGAACATCACCGTGCTGGAATGCGGCTAGGATATGATCGTTGTGGACTGCGGCGTGGGTTTCCCGGATGAGGAAATGTACGGCGTAGACCTTGTGATCCCCGATTTTTCCTATCTGGTGGCAAACCAGAAGAAACTGCGGGGTATGTTCATCACCCACGGCCACGAAGACCACATCGGCTCGATCCCCTACTGCATGCAGCAAGTCAATTGCCCCATCCATGGCACCGCCATGACCAACGGCCTGATTAAGCTGAAGTTAGAAGAGCACAACCTTGACAAAGTAGTCAAGCTCATTACCCACAAGCCCGGCGATATTGTAAAGGCCGGCTGTTTTACCGTGGAATTCATCCATGTCAACCATTCTATCGCCGATGCGGTGGCCTTTGCCATCCACACCCCGGTGGGCACTGTGGTGATGACCGGCGACTTCAAAATCGACCCCACCGCAGAAGGCGGCATGACAGACCTTGCCCGTTTAGGCGAGCTGGGCAAAAATGGCGTGCTGGCGCTGCTGGCCGACTCCACCAATGTGGAGCGGGGAGGCTATACCCCCAGCGAGGCCATTGTTGCCGAGGGTCTTGACCGGCAGTTCAAAAACTGCGATCAGCGAATCATCGTCACCACCTTTGCCTCCAATATGCACCGCATTCAGGCCGTCCTTGCCACCGCCCAGCGCTATGGCAGAAAGGTAGCCGTTTCCGGCCGCAGCATGGAGAATATGCTGAAGGTGGCGCAGGAATTAGGGTACCTTAAGATCAAGGCCGGCACCATCGTAGACCTTGCCGCCATCAAGAGCCTGCCGAAAAACAAGGTAGTCATCGTTTCCACCGGCTCCCAAGGCGAAAATATGTCGGCGCTGTACCGCATGGCCTTCAATACCCACAAGCAGGTGGAGATCACCTCCGGTGACCGGATCATCATTTCCGCATCTGCCATCCCCGGCAATGAAAAGGCGGTCTCACGGATCATCAATGAGCTGTACCGCAAGGGCGCGGATGTGGTCTATGAAAAGAGCGAAGGCCTTCATGTTTCCGGCCACGCCTGCCAGGAAGAGCTGAAGATCGTCCACGCGCTGACCAAGCCAAAGTTCTTCATTCCCGTCCACGGCGAGCAGCGGATGCTGCAGATCCACGGAAAGCTTGCTCAGACTATGGGCATGAAGAGCTCCAATGTGCATATTGGCGACATCGGCACTGTATTCGAGCTTTCCGGCAAAAGCTGCAAGGCTACGGGCACTGTGCCTGCCGGTAAGGTGTTTGTTGACGGCACCGGTGTGGGCGATGTGGGAAGTGTGGTGCTGCGGGACCGCAAGCATCTTGCACAGGACGGCATGATCGTTGTATGCGTCAATCTTTCCAGCCAGGACGGCAGTGTCATCTCCGGCCCGGACATCATCACAAGAGGCTTTATCTATGTAAAAGAATCCGAAGAGCTGATGGAAGAACTCCGGGAGGTGGCTATGGAGGCCATTGACCGCTGCGGCCGTAAGCGCACCCGTGACTGGGCTGCCATCAAGTCCGCCATTAAAAACGACCTTTCCGGTTACCTTTACCGGCAGACCAAGCGCAACCCCATGATCCTGCCCGTCATTATGGAAATCTAAAGAAGTCTAAAGAAACAGCCGCCCTTGCAAAAGGGCGGCTTTTGTGATTTAATGAGGTAAATGATCGTTTACCGTACCACCAAAAATGCTGTCATCCCGAGCGGAGTGAAACGGAGCCGAGGGATCTTGGCACCGATTTTAATGCAAATATAAACGAAATGCGTAGATTCCTCGACTCGCTGACGCTCCCTCGGAAT
>JAZUNW010000104.1:0-3898 GCA_045604325.1 Faecousia sp.
CATTCGATGTGATTGACTACGGTCAGGAGGACTATGTCTTCGGCAATTCGGAAAAGGATGCCCGCCATTGGAACGCCTGTCTTCTGGAAATCTTTGAAGATTATGCGGATGTGCTGAAACCGCTGTTCAACAGCAACTAAACGTGTTGCACGATCTTTTCTAAGTTTCCTATCGTGCGGCATTGGAAATCCCCACAGTATTTCCTCTTTGCTGGAGGATTGACTGTGGGGATTTTGTGTAGGGAAGTGCAGATCTTCCCAGGATATTACTGACTGCTCTGGCGATATCTTTTCCTATATACTACCGGAGAACAGCCATATACGGCTTTGAATGTACGGGAAAAATGATCTACAGAGTCATATCCCACAAGTCGATTGATCTCGTGGATTTTTAGATCACTGTTCAATAGATAGTCTTCAGCGCGCTTTAGACGCAGTGATCGGACGATGTCTGTAAAGCTCTGATGGGCATAATCCTGCAAAAGTCGGGAGAGATAGGCTTCGTTATAATGAAATACCTCCGATAATTCACGAAGCGTCACAGTTCGGAAATTGTTTTGTATATACTGAAGGATCAGTCCACAGTCTACCTTCCTTCCGTGGCCTGCTTCCCGATAGACCGTTGCTGTACTGCCATACATACGGAATGCCTCTGCCAAAAAGAGCTTGACCAGACTGATGGCACAGGTGTTGGCATGAAGATCTGTGCGGTAGCATTCCCCTGCAAGGGTCTGTAGATACCAACGGAGCTGTTCATTACTGGCATCTGTGTACAGACGTAGAAAATTTATCCGGTTGGAATCATACAGGGAATCCCGGAAGAATTGTGACTCCAGGTTATTATTAATCAGCAATTCTCCAAACAAAGCATCAAAAGTGCTACGGCGGACCATCAGTCCGATGGCAAAGCAACCCCCTTTTAAAGGTTGAGCATGTGGGGATCCGGGCGGGACGATGCAAAGATCACCTTCGCGCATCTCAATGGCTTCGCCGCCAAACAGCATGGTGCATTTTCCAGAGTAGATGTATGTGATCTCAAAATAAGTATGGGTGTGAGCATCCTCGTTCATATAGGGCAGATGCTTGATGCAGTAAACATCCTTGCCGATAGGGAACAGGGCTTCCTCCTCCACAATGCCTTCTGTGAGATAGGTGTGCGAATTGTGAAGAATGACTCCGGCATTCAGGGGCATGGTATCAAAAGCTTTGGAAAAGCTCTCCTGATCCTGATTCCCGCTAAAGGATGGAACGGGAGGTTGCGTAGAAGAAAGAAGCCCCAAGGCCATCATTTTAGCCAGTGCTTCCGGAAAGAGAAGCCTCTGACCAGTCTTATGAAAGTGAAGATAGACAAACGCTTCCACCTGCTCCGGTGTTGTATATAATGTCGGAGTTCTCATGGATATCCGCCTTTCGTTTTGTCGTCCTATTGGATGAAATATAGATAACTATCTCAAAATGTCCATTAAATCTGTACTAATTGTACATGATAAGTCGCTTCTTCGTCAATATAAAAGTAAAAATAAGTCGGATATAAATCAATTTATAACATGGAAGCACCATCGTCACTTTGATAGAATAAGATTAGAAAATTAGCATAGCAGGCAATTGAACGGAGGAATCACTATGGTTCAGGAATCCATCGTCCCAATCATCGAAACCAAAGACCTGTGTAAACATTTTGGTCCGACCATTGCGCTGGACAAGGTAAATGTGAAGATCATGCCCGGTAAGATTACCGGTCTGATTGGAGAAAACGGCTCCGGCAAATCCACCATTTCTTCTATTATGGCAGGTATGCAGCAGGCGACCTCTGGAGAACTGTTCCTCCACGGTGAGCCTTACCATCCCCAGAGTATGATCGATGGTGCGGCTCATGGTATCGGCATGATCGTGCAGGAGGCAGGTACTGTCCCCGGTCTGACCCTTGCTCAGAACATCTTCCTTGGCAGCGAAAAAGATTTCCGCCGTTTTGGTTTTGTGGATCATAAGGCCATGAACCGGGCCGCACAGGAAGCACTGGACCGAATTGGCTTCACCCGCGCAAAAGCAGATGACATGATCGATATGCTGGACCAGCAGGAACGGAAGCTGGTGGAAGTAGCCAAGGTTATGTACCGCAATCCTGAAATTCTGGTAGTTGACGAGACCACCACAGCCCTGAGCCAGGGTGGACGTGACATCGTTTACCGCCTGATGGACGAACAGCGGGATGCTGGCAAGGCGGTTATCTTCATCAGCCACGATCTGGACGAAGTTATGGAGCATTGCGATTGCTTGAGTGTCCTCCGGGATGGCCATCTGATTGCGACTCTGGAAAAAACGGACTTCAGCGCGGCACTGGTCAAAAAATACATGGTTGGCCGTGAAATCGGCGAGAAGTATTACCGTGAAGACTACGGCAAGGAAATCTCCGACGAAGTGGTTCTGTCCGCAGAAAACCTTACCAGCGGTCTCGGTATCATGACCAATGTGAGCCTGCAGCTACATAAGGGCGAAATCCTTGGCGTTGCGGGTCTTTCCGACTGCGGCATGCACGAACTGGGACACGCGCTGTTCGGCGAGGGCAAACTGGCCACCGGCAAGGTTACAGTCTATCCTTCCGGAGATACGGTTGATTCCGCAGTTGCCGCCATGGCAAACGGCATCGGCTATGTTTCCAAGGACCGTGACCGGGAGGCATTGGTGCTGACGGCATCCATTCGGGATAACATCATCGCAGCAGGATTTGATAAGGTTGCCAATAAAGCAGGCATTATTACCCCCAGAGCAGAAAGAGTGTATGTGGACAAGCAGGTAAAGGATCTGTCCATCAAGTGTGCGGAGATCGACCAGAATGTACAGTATCTGTCCGGCGGCAACAAGCAGAAGGTGGTATTCGGCAAATGGGTAGGCCGTGATTCCCGCATTTTGATTCTGGACTGTCCCACCCGCGGCGTGGACATTGGCGTCAAGACCGCCATGTACCAGCTGATGGAAGACATGGTGGCAGCAGGAAAGTCCATTGTTATGATCAGCGAAGAAATGACCGAACTGATCGGTATGTGCGACCGGATTCTGGTTATGAAAAACGGCCGTCTGAACGGAGAATTCATCCGAAGCCGGGAAGTCACAGAAAACCACATTCTGGACTGCATGATCTAAGGAGGCGGCAAAATGAAGAAGAAAATCAACACTCAAAAGCTGTTCTCTCTGGCTCCCTATGCAGGTCTGATCCTTGTGATTCTGTTCTATCTTTGGGCAATGGCACAGGAAGAAATCACGGTGGACTATATCCGCATCCGTTCCATCCTCGGCAATATCATCACCACAGCCATCGTTTCTATCGGTGCGGTGTATGCGTTCTCCAGCGGCGCCATTGATATGTCCATGAGCGGCAGTGTCTGTCTGACGGCTATCGTGGGCGCGCTGGTGTGTAAGAATACTGGCTCTGTTCCGCTGGCCTTTGTGTCCTGCATGATTGTTGCTCTGCTGCTGGGCCTTTTTAAGGGCCTGATGGCTATCTTTATGCATGTTCCTGCTTTTATCGTCACCATCGTCGGCGGTAGCATCTTCTCCGCCCTTGGTGCCGTGCTGATGGGCAAGGAAACGACCCTGTCTCTGTCCTCTTATTTCAACACCACCGCAGATGGCGTGGTGGTTACTGGTGTTTCGATGTTGCTTGTCTTTTACGTGGTTGCATTGGTTCTATTCAACTACACCTCCTTCGGCAAGAGCGCCAAGCTGCTGGGCGGCAATATGCGCAGCGCAGCGCAGTCCGGCATCAAAGCGAACAGCATTATGCTGAAGGCCTTCCTGATCGGCGGTGTAGCCATTGGTCTGGCTGCGATCTTCGTGATTCTGCAGACCAAGACGGTTACCCAGACAACCGGTGGAAGTCTGGGCAATGATATGATGGTTGC
>JAZUNW010000105.1:0-4664 GCA_045604325.1 Faecousia sp.
CTCCTTGGCTCACAGAACGACATGGCTACATCCGACTTAAGTATCGGGGTTCAGAGGGGTTGAACTCGATCTTTTCCCGCAGGTGGCGGATATGTACGGCAACAGCACCCTCGCTGCCCAAGGCGGTCTCCTGCCAAACGGCCTCGTAAAGCTCTTTTGTGGAGTAAACTCTGCCGGGGTTCTGCATCAAAAGCCGCAAAATGCTGTATTCTGTGGGCGTCAGATTAGCTGCTTCGCCTTCTACGGTAACAGTCTTGGTTCGATCATTGAGCAAGATGCCGCCAATGGTAAGCTCGTCTGTGTCGGCAGCGTGGCTGCCCAAGGTGGCGTAGCGCCGCAGGTGACTGCGGACACGGGCCAAAACCTCCACAGGGACAAAGGGCTTTGTAATATAATCATCCGCGCCTACATTCAGTCCAAGGACTTTGTCCTCGGTTTCAGACTTGGCTGTCAGCAATATGATGGGGGCATTGGAAAACTCCCGGATTTTGGCGGTGGCGGTGATGCCGTCCATTTGGGGCATCATCACATCCAGCAGGATCAGATGGATATTCTGCTGCTTTACGGTCTCAACAGCCTGCACACCGTTATAGGCCTCGAAAAGCTGATAGCCCTCGGCGCTTAAATATATCTTCAGCGCGTTTACAATATCCTTTTGGTCATCGCAAATGAGAATGTTATACATCTAAGACACCTCCAATGAGTTTCCTTTACTGCCATTATAACAGTTTTTTCGAAAGATGAAAGAGAAAATTTTAAAATATACCGACTTATGGCTTGATTATCGGAAAAATAAAATTATAATGAAAATACCAACAAATAATGGAGGGATTACAATGAAAGCATTTGTAAGCTGGATCACAGCGCTGGCAGGCACGGCGCTGGGAAATGTACTGAAAGCCGTTATCGTGGCAGCCATTGGCTGTTTGGTCGTTCGGCTAATCATGAAGCTTCTGACAACAGTGCTTGAAAAGTCCAAGCTGGATAAGCAGGCCCACGGTCTTATCAAGACCCTTGCCCGGACCGTTATGTACGTGCTGCTGGCGCTGATCGTAGCATCCAGTTTAGGCATCGATGTGACCGGTGTTGTGGCGCTGGCATCGGTTGCTACACTGGCGGTATCTCTGGCGCTGCAGAATATGTTGGCCAATGTGATCGGCGGGTTTACCATCCTTTATACCCATCCTTTCCATGCGGGCGATTTTGTGGAGATCGCCGGCCAGTCCGGAACGGTGCAGGAAGTGGGCATGTCGTATACCAAGCTGGCCACCCCGGACAACAAGCTGATTTCCATTCCCAACAGTGCCGTGGTTGCCGCGCAGATCGTCAACTATACTACCACCGGTGTGCGCCGTGTGGATATTGCCGTAAGCGCATCCTACGATTGCCCGGTGCAGAAGGTCATCGATACCCTTCTGACAGCGGCAGACCATGAGGCAATTCTGGAGAGTCCCGAAAAGCCCTTTGCGGCGATGGTCAACTATGGCGAAAGCGCAATTGACTATACCTTGCGTTTCTGGGTCAAGAGCGAAGACTACTGGGCAGCGCTGTTTGCGGTAAATCAGAATGTGAAAAAGGTCTTTGATGAAAACGGCATTGTCATGACTTATCCGCATCTGAATGTGCATATTGAAAAATAATTGCGCATAGCAAGCAGTTTCCGGGGCATAATAGCTTTGGACAGAAAAGAACAGCCGTTTTAGATCGTGACGACGAAAAAACAACCTGTACATTTTCTGTCAAGTGTGTCGCCGCAAAGCGCAGCGGTGCGATGCGAAAAAAGGCGGATAGGGAACGATCCGCCGGTACATAGTCTTTTTTAGGGCGGCTCATTTTGAGCCGCCCTTTTGTACTTGGCATATAAATGATCGTTAAGTGCACCTACTTGCCTCTCCCAGAGGGAGAGCCAAGACGCATCGAAAGGTAAACGATCATTTACTATACAATAGGGCTATTGGGGGTGGCAAACCACAATATGCTGTGCAGTGCCAAAAATAGGCGCTGTTTTTGGGGAATTTTCTTTGTCGAAAAACCGTTGTGCCAAAGGATAAGCTGTGTTATAATTATTTTAACTGACGACTTTTGCGAGGAGCTATCCATGAACATAGAGAATGTGACTATTGATGCGGCATCTGCCCGGAAGCTGCTGGCGGCTGCCAGCGGTGACGCGGCGCTGCTGTACGTATACTTAAATTGCGGAAATGACCCGGAGGGCGCAGAGCAGGCGCTGCAAATGGGCGGTGCACGGTTTTCCTGCGCTGCGGCGACTTTGCGGCAGCTTGGCCTTTGGCCCGAGCGGCGGAAAACGCCCGTTATGGCAGGAGAGCGGCCCAGCTATTCAGAGACGGATGTACTGGATGCAATGGATCACGACAATGCTTTCCGCCTGCTCTACGGTGAGATCCAGCGGCTGCTGGGCAGGAACTTAAATACGGAAGAACTGAAGATCCTTTTGTCCTTTACCCGGTATCTGGGATTGCCTGCCGAGGTGATCTCTGTGCTGGTGAGCTACTGCAAAGACAGAGCCCGGCAAAAGGGCAGCCTGCGCAATCCCAGCCTGCGTACCATCGAAAAAGAGGCCTACAGCTGGGCGGAGCAGGGCATCGATACTCTGGAGGAAGCGGCAGCTTATATCCACAGCAGGAATGTGCGCAGTTCCCGGCTTTCCGGCTTGATGCGCACGCTACAGATCCGGGGAAGAGCCCTGACCCAGGCAGAGGAAAAGTATGCCGAGCGTTGGCTGGATATGGATTTTGCCGATGGTGTTATCGCCATGGCCTATGAAAAGACCTGCCTCAACACCGGCGGACTGAACTGGAATTACATGAACAAGATACTTACCAACTGGCACGAAGCCGGCTTCAAAACGGCAGAGCAGATTAACGGCGGTGACCGCAAGACGGGCACAGTTCCCCGCCCCGGAAAGCGCCAGTTGGATGCAGACGAGCAGGCTGCCATTGCAAGACTGCTTCAGGAGGGATAAATATGGCGTACAGCGCAGAAGTGATCTCAAGAGCGAGAGCCCGGCTTGCCGAGGCGAAGGCAGATCGAGAATCGGAGAACCAGCATCATTTAGCGGTTGCCTATGAGCGCATGCCCCGCCTGCGTCAAATCGATCAGCAGCTGCGGCAGACCATGGCCATGGCGGCCCGTGCGGCTCTGTCCCAAGGCAATGCCGAGGGGCTAATGGAGCAGGCAAAGCAGGCAAATCTAAGATTGCAGCAGGAGCGTGCGCGGCTGATCGCGGATAACTTTGAAGAGGGCTATTTGGACGAAAGTCCCATTTGCCACCGCTGCGGCGGCAGCGGATATGTAGGAAGCACTATGTGCGAATGTCTGAAGGAACTGTGCCGACAGGAGCAGAAGAAGGAGCTGACTCTGCTGCATGTCGGCGAGGGCACATTTCAGCAATTCCGTTTGGATTATTACCCCGAGCGGGATAATATCCGGGCCATCATGGAAAAGAACTTCCAAAACTGCCGGCAGTACGCCCGGAATTTTTCCATGGATTCCGGCAATCTGCTGTTTTCCGGTGATACCGGACTGGGCAAGACATTCCTCTCTGCCTGCATTGCACGGCAGGTGGCGGATTCCGGCTTTTCTGTGGTGTATGAGAGTGCGGCACATCTGTTTTCCGAGATGGAGCGGGCCAAGTTCGGCGGCGACGAGGATGCCCAGCAGGAGATCCGCAAGTATACAAAGTGTGATCTGCTGATTGTGGACGATCTGGGTACGGAAATGGCCGGCCAGTTTACTACTTCCGCCCTTTACACACTGATTAATGACCGGCTTTTGTCCGGTAAGCCCATGATTATTTCCACAAACTTAAATACTGAGGGTATCGAAAAACGGTATTCTCCCCAAATTGCGTCCCGACTCCGGGGCAGCTTCCGCAGAGTGGCATTTTTGGGCGATGATATTCGTTTAAAGAAGAACTGGGGTTAAAAATGGCAAATGAGTTTTACGCCCTGATGGGCAGAATGCGCTATATCACCCGCTGGGGTCTGATGCGCAATACCTTTTCCGAGAATATTCAGGAGCACAGCCATCAAGTGGCGGTGCTGGCCCATGCGTTGGCACTGATCCGCAGGGATATTCTGAAACTGGACGGTCCTGATCCGGATCGGTGCGCTGTGGCAGCACTTTATCACGATGCGTCAGAGATTTTGACCGGCGATCTGCCCACACCCATCAAATACTATAACCCCGACATTAAGGGGGCTTATAAGCAGGTGGAGCGGATCGCAGGCCAGCGGCTGCTCAAAATGCTGCCGGATGAGTTGGTGGATAGCTATGAGCATTTGGTGCTGGAAGACGATGAGGAGGTCAATCCTATCGTCAAGGCGGCGGATAAGCTGTCGGCATATATCAAATGCATTGAGGAGCAGAAGGCGGGTAATACGGAGTTCGACTCTGCAGCGGAACTTACCATGAAGGCAATGAAGGCTATGGCACTGCCGGAGCTTGACTGGTTTATCGAAAAATGCCTGAGCGCATTTAGTTTGAATCTTGACCAGCTTTAAAGGCTTGACGCACGCTTAATTTTGTGATACCATAGCCCATGTCATATGCCGCTATGGTGGAATAGGTAGACACAAGGGACTTAAAATCCCTCGGGGTAAAACCCGTACCGGTTCGATTCCGGTTAGCGGCACCAATAAAAG
>JAZUNW010000106.1:0-2177 GCA_045604325.1 Faecousia sp.
CCAGATATGCTCATGCTTGGTAGCGGTAGCTTCGCTGATGATCTCCTTGCATTTTTCAATCCCTTTGGCAGGCAGATTCACAAGCTCCAATGACACAACCGCCCATTGTTCACTCCCAGAGCGCAGCACCATCAGTCTGGCACCGGGGTTGTCATGAATTCCGCAGAACCCTTCTATTGGGAACAGCTCCTTTGAAAAAACGATCTCACCTTTACCAAAACCTGCCCAAAACTTGTGATCCATCATAATTACCTTCTTTCCAATATCAAAATCCTTCCAGTGTTGTCAGCAGCCCCGGATGTGTGATGGTATAATCCACCATCCTCTGCTCCTGACTTGTCAGAATGATGCTCTCTGCCCTGCAGCCATGATCACCGAAATGCATGGGTACTTCCATCGGCCAGTATTCCAGTTCCTCACCATTGGGATTCCCACACTTTGCAAAGTTACACCAATAGCTGCACATCTGACAGGACAATTCCATATCCAGATCTTCAAATGGTAGCCCCGAAATACCCCGATGCCCAAATACATAGGCTACGTCACTGGTATGGGGCGTATCCGCTCCGTACGGGGGCGGTCCGTTGCGCCAATGTGGGTTGGGGGCTTCCGGCTGCTTCCGATCCATGAAATAGGAATAAATCGGTTTTCTGCCGGTTTGAATGTTCAGTTGCGCCCATGCCTGACTTGCGGCATAGGACAGGCCGCGGAAATGGGCCACATCCGTCAACTGATTTCTCACCTTTCGTGAGAACATCCAAGAATCACCGGCCACAGTGCCACATATAATCGCTACATCCTGATATTGGCCCTTGGCAATCCGCACACCCGGTACTTCCATGATTGAATATTCATCAACAAATGGTTGAAAGAAACCCACTTCAAACGTATCCGAGCAGGCTCGTGCTGCCGCATTCATGGATTCCGTAATCTCCATCGCATCACGCTGCATCAGATCCGCTTCCGTCCAGCCCAAGTGATCCAGTGCCCGCTGGCACATACTCATAAATTCATTTTTCGACCGAATGGGATCCGCTTCATTCAGTCCACCGCCGGACTGGATAATTGCACGATGGAACAGGCCCTGACGCAACGGAGAGGCCAGCAGCATACGAACAGACACACCGCCTGCCGACTGACCAAAGATCGTAACACAGTCCGGATCACCGCCGAAGGCTTCAATATTCTCTCTGACCCACCGCAATGCTGCAATCTGATCCAGAATTCCGGCATTTACCGCATTTTCCCATCCGGGCAACGCGCAAAAGCCCATTACGCCGCAACGGTAATTGATGGTGATCAGTACCACACCTCGTCGGTTAAGCTCATCTCCATCCAGAATGGGGGTATCCGCCCGTCCGCCGTTGAAGCCGCCGCCATAGATCCAGAACATAACCGGCAGCCGCTCCTCAGAAGAACGGGCAGGCGTGTACACGTTCAAATACAGGCAGTCCTCCGAAATCGGGAACTGTTCGCCACGCTGGGGCTGGATACAACTGGGTTGAAATTCGCTGCAATCCCGGATACCCTCCCAGCTTACCGGAAGCTGCGGTGCCTTGTAGCGAAGCTCCCCAACCGGTGGTTTAGCGTAGGGAACACCTAAGAAAGCCATGGTTCCGGGAAGCTTACCGGGTTTACCTATCACCCAGCCCTGCTTTATCTTAACCTTATCCAACATGATCCCTCCCGGGTATTTACTGTGACAGCCGCAGGTGGTCCTGCGGCTGTTCGATCATTATCCTTCTTTCTGGCAAGAGAACAACCAGCGCTTCAGGCCCTTAATTTCATACGCAACCGGCCATGTACTTGTATGGTTCGTAGCCGGATTATCATCCTTGTATTCCGGAACAACGGAGCTGCCGGAGAACACCGTATAGCGGATGCCCACATCATCCTTCAGCGCATCGCAAACCGCCGCTTCCAGCACCTCAGGGGCTGCCTTTGCATCCCAGACATAGCGGCCGATCTTCGCACCGGAGCGCTCCATGGCTTCCGTTACCGCGTTCATACCGGGGAATGCCTTGGCATCGTGATTGGACACCAGAATCCAGAGTTTGCAGTTCGTACATTTCGCTGCCATCCGCTCCGGAGACCACTGTCCCGCCACCAGCAAGGAAGCTGCAAAGAAATCCGGGAACAGAATGTTCATCTCGCAGGAGGCCATGCAGCCCATAGAC
>JAZUNW010000107.1:0-5148 GCA_045604325.1 Faecousia sp.
GACTATGATCCTGCGCCCCTGCGGGCGTATCTAAAAGCCATGGGCTTCGATTTGAACACCTCCGATCTCATTATTCAGGGAAAGCCTGACAAGCAAATCCTGGAAAATGCCTATGAGTACGGCTATGCCGTGGGCTGCAGTTTACAGAAGATCCCCAATACCCACAAGCCGAAGTATGTGAAATGTCTTGTTTGCGGTGAAATCTTCGATGCCAGCCTGGGGATTTGCCCGGTGTGTGGCGTGGGATTGGAGCAGTGCGTGGCGGTGGATGAGGAAATGGTATTGTTCCGAAAGGATACGGAAAACCGCTATGTAATTTTGGGCGGCGGCATTGCGGCTCTGTCCGCAGCGGAAGCAATTCGCAGCCGGGACAAGACCGGTGCGATCCTAATGATTTCCGAGGAACCCTATCTGCCCATTAATCGTCCCATGCTCACAAAAGACATGAAGACGGTTCTGACTGCTCCGGAAAGCCTGTATGTCCATGACCGTGAATGGTTTGACGAGCAGAAAATCTCTCTGCGTTTGGGATGTACGGTGAATGGTCTCAATACTCGAGAGAAAACAGTGCAGACCGCAGATGGTGAAAGTATCCCATATGACAAGCTGATTTATGCTTTGGGCGCGGAATGCTTCGTACCTCCCATCCCCGGCAGGGATAAGGAAGGTGTGATCACCATCCGCCATCTGTCCGATATTGTCAAACTGGAGCAGCTGCTCCCGGGGGCAAAGACGGCGGTGGTTATTGGCGGCGGTGTTTTGGGCCTGGAAGCTGCCAGCGAACTGATGAGAGCTGGAATCAAGGTTACGATTTTAGAAGCAGCACCGCAAATCATTGGCCGTCAGGTGGACGCGGATTCTGCGGCTGCTTTGCGGCAGACAATTGAATCTATGGGCGCGGCCTGCTATGAAGGTGTCAGCATTACCGCAATCGAAGGTGAAGAACGGATCATCGGCGTGGGCCTTGCAGATGGGCGGTTTTTCCCGGCTGACTTTGTGGTAGTCTCCTGCGGCAACCGGGCCAACGTGCAGATTGCAAAGGATGCAGGAATTGCTGTGGAACGTGCCATCGAGGTCAATCAAAGAATGGAAACGAGCGTTTCGGATGTGTTTGCCTGCGGCGACTGTGCCCAGTTTGATGGGGTGAATTACCAGCTTTGGCAGGAGGCCTCCTCCCAGGGCAAAGTTGCCGGTGCCAATGCTGCCGGAGATGCGGTGGCTTATACCAATCAGCTTCTGGGTCTGAATCTGGAAGGCTTTGGGACGAATTTATTTGCCATCGGCGATCCGGGCAAGGGGACGGACATTCCTTACCGAACCGTCAATATTCGGGACGATGTAATTGGCCGGCGGGAAACCTACTGGTTTTATGGTGGCAGCTTGCAGGGCGCCGTGCTGATCCGTGCCCCGGAAAAGGTGGCAGAGGTATCACAGAAGGTTGCCAGTCATGCCCGGTATGAAGAATTGTTTTGATACTGATATTCAATAAAAAGGTTTAATTTCAGGAATTAAATCTTTTTATATGAAGATCATATGAGACGGGATTCCGTTATTTTCTATATTGAAAATAACGGAATCGGCAATGCCGACAGGCAGTGCCTTTTTAATAAAACATAATTGTTTGATTAAAAATAAGTATGAGAGGGGTGCTAAGATTGGATATTGAAATGAATTGCCCTCGCACCATGGAGCTTCTCCGGCCGAAAGAGGTGAAGTGTCCGTATAGTGAGAAGTATACATATGATGTTGCCGTTATCGGCTGCGGTTTTGCAGGCCTCAACGCGGCAGTGTCTGCAAAGGAGTCCGGACAGTCCGTGCTGGTCATCGACAAAGGCAAACCCGGCTATTCCGGCCTGTCTCCCTGGCCTTCCAGCTTCCGCTGGTTCGACCCGGAGCGGGGAGATGATGCGGATGCTTATCGGGCAGCGATCCAGGAAGGCGGCGACTATATCAGCAATCTCCACTGGTACGATATGTGGATCAAGGAATCCAAGGGTATCTTCCGGCGGCTGACCGATTGGGGGATTCTTGCCCAATATCCCAAGGCTTCCGAGGCAGGTGATTTCTATGCCCGGGAGGATTTTGTGGGTTATCGGGAGCATTTTGAGCAGTTTGACCGCCATAAGAAGTGGGTGGAGGTGTTGCAGCGCTATGACATTCCCTATCTGGAGCATACCATGGTGACGGATGTGTTGGTTCAGAATGACCGGGTCTGCGGTGTTATGGGCTTCCATGTTCCCAGTGGACAGGTGATCACCATGAATGCTAAGGCTGTGGTCATGGCAACAGGCGGCGGTAGCTACAAACCCACCGGGTATCCCGTGGGCGGTGATACCTTCGACGGGGAATACATTGCCTATCAGCTGGGGCTGCCCATTGCGGGTAAAGAATTTGAGGACTTCCATCAAACTCCGGCAACCGCTCCCGGCAATGTATTTCTGGACAATCACTGGCAGTACTTAGAGAATACCTGGCTCTGCGGCCGTGATGTCTCCCGGGAGAATGCTTCCGATTACGCTTCCACCAAGGGCAATATCATGGTCATGGGTCGGGTGCGCAAGGCGGTAAACGGTATGCCCGCGGCAGACGGTTCCGAAATTCAGGATGTTGCCCAGGCTTCCTATACCCGGCGGGGCGGCTCCCAGTTTTATGAATCGGATCCGGAAGAATTACGCTCCGGTAAAATGAGCACCCCGACGGTGGCAAGCAGCCTGCCCGGTGCGGCAGTGGGCATGTGCTGCCATCTGACCTCCGGCGTGTTCTGCGGACTGCGTGAGGATAATGGTGCAACGGCACTTCCCGGACTGTATGTGGCCGGAGACGGCATTCATGCAACGGTTCCCTCCGGCGCGGCCTATCCCTGCGGTGTGGGCTTCACCTCTTGTTTTACCTCCATCGATGGCGACCATGCCGGCAAAGCGGCGGCTGCTTATGCTGCAGGTGTAGAGATCACGGAAATCACTGAAGAAATGATTACGGCTAAAACAGAAGAAATTACCGCTCCCATGAGCGTGGAGAGCGGCTTCGATGCCAACTGGGCCCGTGATGTGCTACATTCCATCATGGCTCCCTATTGGGTAAGCGTGGCAAAGACGGAAGAAACCTTGCAGGCGGCACTGACACAGGTCATCTATATGCGCGATCATGTGATTCCCCGGCTGGCAGCCAGAACCAGTCACGACCTGCGGCTGTGCATTGAGATGAAGCACAAGGTTCTTTCCGCGGAAATGAAACTCCGGGCCAGTCTGGCACGGAAGGAAAGCCGGGGCAACCACTACCGTTCTGACATTCCTTACCGGGATGACGAAAACTTCCTGTGCTATGTAACAGTACAGAAGACTGAGGACGGCATGACTGTGGATAAGGTCAAACTGCCCGAAGAATGGGTCGGTAACCCTGCACAGCCTTACACGGACCGCTACCACTATTATTTCCCCGGAGAGCCGAAGGCAAAGGGCTTTACACCCCCTGCACCCAAGTGGAAAGGAAGGAGGTAAGCTGCATGAGCGTTGTACGAATTGATTTGAACAAGTGTATTGGCTGTGAAAACTGCGTCAGTATTTGTCCCATGGATGTGTTTTACTTTGACCATGTGGCCCACAAGTCCGTGCTTGCTTATCCTGAAAACTGCCAGAGCTGCGGTCAGTGCTATCTAAATTGCCAAGGGCGATCTCTGGGTATTTCCAATGACACATACGGTTATCCGATTACAGCCCTTCGTGGAGCATCCACAGCGGATATGAATCACAGAATCGTGACAAATCCCAGTGTAATTACAGAATTTACAAAGGGTAACTTACCCTAAATTGAGTAGGAGGAATCTTTTATGCCTAAAACGACTTTTCAGCGTGTTGTGTTTACATTTATGGGTATGCTGCTGATGGCGACCACCATGGCTACATACAACAAATATCTTGTCTATGGAGAATTCTCTGTGGAACTGTTCCGGCAGGTAGGCATCGCTGTGCTGCAGAAAGGACCAGTTGCCTTTTTGCTTCAGTTTTTTGTGGTGCAGAAGTTTGCCGGTAAGCAGGCTGCCAAGTATCCCACAGACAACAAGATCCTGTATCAGTGCATCCGAACCGGCTTTACTGTGCTGGTAATGTGCCCCATTATGTGCTTCTACAGCAATATCATTAACATGATCAATTTCCATTGGACAATCGGTGAGTTCCTGGAAGCATGGATCAGCAAGATGCCGGTCAACTGGATTTTTGCGTTCTGTGTGCAGATCTGGTTCCTTGGGCCTATCAACCGATTCCTGTTCCGAAATATTATCAGGAAGCAGTTGCAAAACGTATGATGAATAGGGGAAATAATAGTTAGCCGGGTAGTCATCGGACTGGAGGAAAAGCAATGATCAAACGAGATGTTGTTCGGCGTCCGGAATCGGAGCGCTGCAGACAGAATCTGCCGATTGAAAATGCATTGAAGATCAAGCGGGTGTACCAGACTGAACCAATTGATACTTTGAGCTGGTCTTATATGCGGGCACTGCGCCAAATCGGAAGCACGAAGAGAATTTATGATGTGAATCCCTATGTAGAAGTTTACACGCTTCAGTCCAACGTATATGGTCTGCTGACAGAAAATGCGGATGGCATGGGTGATCCATGGATGTACTTGGTGGTTGGCCCTGAAAAGGCAATGCTGATCGACACTGGTTTCGGTATTGGTGATTTGAAAGGGCTTTGCGAGCAGTTGTCGGATGGTAAAGAACTGATCGTAGTCAATACCCATGCACATCCAGACCATGCGGGCGGGAACGCGCAATTTGATAAGGTCTACTGCCACGAATACGATGTACCCATGTTGGAGAACCAGAACAGCGGCATGTGGGACTATCTCTTCGAAAACGGAGACAGAAAGAGCAGAAGTATATGGTCCGAATTTGATGAGGCAGACATAATTACCTTCAAACCTTATGAAATAATTGGCTGTCCCGACGGCTTTTTGTTCGATCTCGGTGGCGGCCATCGGGTGGAACTGGTCCATCTAGGCGGACACACTCCCGGCAGCTGTGCTTTGCTGGATCTTGGGTATGGCGGTTTGTTTACAGGTGACGATCTGCTGAGTATGCGCGTCGGCATCGGAGCGGGAAACCCAAACGCAAAGGGAATGGAATTTGCAACGGTTAGAACCATGCGC
>JAZUNW010000108.1:0-2485 GCA_045604325.1 Faecousia sp.
TATCACCATGCGAAAGTTAACACCATTTTTTCTTTCTCTGCTGCTCCTGGCAGGCTGCGCAACCCCTGCGGAACAGGAATCGAGCTATCGGCAGATCAGCATGGACGAGGCCATTGCCATGATGGAGGAAAAGAACGATTATATCATTTTGGATGTCCGCACTCCGGAGGAGTTTGCCGAAAAGCACATTCCCGATGCGATCAACATTCCTAACGAGACCATTGGAACAGAGGAGATTCCGGAGCTGCCGGACAAAGAGCAGTTGATCCTCGTATATTGCCGCAGCGGAAATCGCAGTAAACAGGCTTCTGAAAAGCTGGTAAGGCTGGGCTATACAAACATTGTGGAGTTCGGCGGTATCAACGACTGGCCGGGTGAGACAGTATCCGGCAACGAGTAACGCAGTTTAAGTGATGTCATCACGGAAACGCAGCCAGCCGTCGGCTATAATAGAGCCATAAAGAAAAAACAAGGAGGACTTGAAAATGTCTGCTATCAATATCAACAAAAACAACTTCCAGAGTGAAGTGATGAATTCCGACAAGCCCGTTCTACTGGACTTCTGGGCTCCCTGGTGTGGTCCCTGCCGTATGGTCGCTCCCATCGTGGAAGAGATCGCCCGCGAGCGCAAGGATATTAAGGTCGGCAAGGTCAATGTGGACGAGCAGCCGGAACTGGCCAGCCGGTTCGGTGTGATGAGTATCCCCACTCTGGTTGTCATGAAAGACGGCAAGATCGTCAATCAGGCTATGGGTGCCAGACCCAAGAATGCCATTCTTGGGATGCTGTAAGGAGGTGTCATAATGGGTTTCTTCGATTTTTTCAAACAGCCTGATATCAATCAGGGGATAAAGGATTATCAAGCCACTCCCGGCGCTATCTTGCTGGATGTACGAACGACGCAGGAATATGGGGGCGGCCATATCCCCGGCAGCAAAAACATTCCGTTACAAGCCATTGACAAGGTCGCTTCTGTGGCAGAGAATAAAGATACCGTGCTGTATGTCTACTGCCAGTCCGGCGCCCGGAGCCGTCAGGCAACCAGTATGCTGCAAGGCATGGGCTATACCAATGTAAACAATATCGGCGGCATTGCCGCTTATTCAGGAAAGGTGGCAAGATAACATGAAAGTTGTGATCGTAGGTGGCGTAGCAGGTGGAGCGACTGCTGCAGCAAGAATCCGCAGACTGGATGAGCAGGCTGAGATCGTGGTATTCGAACGGTCAGGTTTCATTTCCTACGCCAACTGCGGTCTGCCGTATTATATAGGTGGCGTCATCGAAGACCCGGAAGAACTGACTCTTCAGACGCCGGAGAGCTTTTTCTCCCGGTTCCGCATCCAAATGAAGGTACATCATGAGGTCACAGCTATCCATCCTGACAGAAAAACCGTTTCCGTGAAAAATCTGGAAACCGGCGAAGCTTTTGAGGAAGGTTACGACAAGCTGCTTCTCTCGCCCGGAGCAAAGCCTGTGTGGCCGAACCTGCCCGGTATGGACAGTGACAAGCTGTTTACCCTGCGGACGGTGGAGGATACCTTCCGGATCAAGGAATTTATCAATGAAAACAAGCCCAAATCTGCCGTTATGGTGGGCGGCGGCTTTATCGGTCTGGAACTGGCGGAAAATCTGCGGGAACTGGGGATGGAAGTCACCATTGTCCAGCGGCCCAAACAGCTGATGAATCCCTTTGATGCCGATATGGCCTCCTTCATCCATGCGGAGGTGCGCAAGCACGGCGTAAAACTGGCGCTTGGCTATACTGTGGAAGGCTTCGAAGAAAAGGACGGCGGCGTGGATGTGCTGCTGAAGGACAACGTCCCCCTCCATGCGGATATGGTGGTGCTTGCCATCGGCGTCACCCCCGAATCTGCGCTCGCAAAAGAGGCCGGTCTGGCCCTCGGCATCAAGGGGAGTATTCTGGTCAATGATCGCATGGAAACATCTGATTCGGATATTTATGCTGTCGGCGACGCAGTACAGGTAAAACATTATGTTACCGGAGAAGATGCCCTCATCGCGCTGGCAGGGCCTGCCAACAAACAGGGACGGATCGCTGCCGACAACATCTGCGGCGGTGACAGCCGCTATCTGGGTTCTCAGGGCAGCAGCGTCATCAAGATTTTTGACATGACCGCAGCTGCCACCGGCATCAACGAGACCAACGCAAAAAAAGCCGGTCTGGATGTGGATACAGTTATCCTTTCCCCCATGAGCCATGCGGGCTACTATCCCGGCGGAAAGCTGATGACCATGAAAGTGGTCTTTGAGAAGGAAACCTACCGCCTGCTGGGTGCCCAGATCGTAGGTTACGAAGGCGTGGACAAGCGCATCGATGTGCTGGCTACCGCCATTCACGCAGGACTAAAGGCTACACAACTGAAAGATCTGGATCTGGCCTATGCACCGCCCTATTCCTCCGCGAAAGATCCGGTCAACATGGCAGGGTTTATGATCGACAATATTTCCAAGGGCTTGAAGCAGT
>JAZUNW010000109.1:0-22400 GCA_045604325.1 Faecousia sp.
TTCCGAGGGAGCGTCAGCGAGTCGAGGAATCTACGCATTTCGTTTATATTTGCATTAAAATCGGTGCCAAGATCCCTCGACTCCGTTTCACTCCGCTCGGGATGACAGCATTTTTGGTGGTACGGTAAACGATCATTTATATGCCCAGTTCTTGGTACAGGCCAACTGCAAGGACGATACCCAATGCAGTGGCTTCTTCAAGAAGTGCGCTTAGTTCCTTCCTGCCTCTATGCAGATGAAAACGGACGGCGTTGTCCTCTGTCTCTATGCGGTAGCGGCAATGGAGCATTTCATCATAAAAAGGATATTCTGCGTCTGCAGGTGATTGTGTAAAGGTACTTCCTTTTTCCGTGACGGTAATCGCTTCATTTCCCAAGGCAGCTTCCAGCCAAATATCACGGTCTTTCCAAGATGCTATGTATTCACGAAACGGCTTGTGGATTGGTGGGGAAGATAAAAATACAGCGCAATCTACCGCATCTGCATACCGTTCCGTTACCGCGACGGGACAGGGGAGTTTTGCAGCTGTTTCAACGATCTTATTGCAGCCATGATGCTGAAAATCCAGCAGGATACCACGGCAGTGCAGTTTACTTACCGTATCCAGCAGCATTTGACAGACGATCTCAGGGTCGTGCCCGTTGATTGGGGTTCGGTCATTTAAGATCAGCAGTGAATCTTCCGGTAAACGTGCCGGAAGGTTGGTAATGCCGGTGCTGTACGGGGAAAAATGGCAGGCCATCCATGCCAAATGGTCAGGCTTGGGGGAAATAGATGCAAATTCTGCCGCAGTCTGGGCCAAATATAACGGAATTGCCATGGACAAATGCCCCCAATCATGTTATAATTCTTACATATTCTATGAAAGCGCAGGTTTTGATATGCCGTTTTCCCTGCTGCCCAAGATCATTTTGGACGAGACGCCGGACATAACACCGGAACTTTTGCGAAGCCACGGTATCCGGTTGCTGATGCTGGATTTTGACAACACCATCGTACCCTACACCACCAGCACCCCCACGGATAAAATGCGCGCGTGGCTTACCATGATGAAAGCATCGGATATTCAGCTTTGTGTGGTGTCCAACAGTAAGCGGGACAGGGTAAAGGTGTTCTGTGACAAATATGGAATTTCTTGCATTACCCATGCGAAAAAACCCTTCCCAAAGGGGATTCGGGCGTGTCTGAAAAAGTATGGCCTGCCCGCGAATGAATGCGCGTTGGTTGGCGACCAGATCTTTACCGATACCTTGGGCGCCAATGGCTGCGGCGTTACATCGATTTTAGTGAGCGCCATCGATAATCATAATTTCTGGCTGAAGGCACGGCATGTGCTGGAACTGCCATTTATCTATTTTGCAAGAAGCAGGAGGATCATAAAATGAAAAATCTGGAGAAATATTTGTCTTTGCTGGATGGGGAAGTGGACGGACTGCTGCTGACCTCCCGGTTCAGCCGTTACTACGGTGCGGAATTCGATATCGCAGAGGGCGTTGCCATCGTCACCAAGGCAGGCTGTCGCTATTTCACTGACAGCCGCTATATCGAGTCTGCGGAAAACGGTATCAAGGGCTTTGAGGTGCTGATGGTAGACCGTGGTAACGGTTATCATAAGCGCATTAACGATGCCATCGCCGATTTTAATGTGACTAACTTAGGCTACGAAGAGGATTACCTCACCGTTGCGGAATTCATGGGCTATGAAAAGAATCTGCATGCAAAGCTGACCCCCATGAATGCCAAGATCAGCGCATTCCGTGGAGAAAAGGAAGCTTGGGAGCTGGATCTTATGCGCACAGCCCAGTCTATCGCCGACAAGGCCTTTACCGAGATTCTGACCAAGATCAAGCCCGGTATGACCGAACTGGAGCTGCAGGCAGAGCTTATTCACTGCCTGTATAAGAACGGTGGACACGGTCTTTCCTTTGATCCCATCGTTGTTTCCGGTCCCAATACCAGCCTGCCCCACGGTGTCGCAGGTGACCGTGTGATCTGCGAGGGCGACTTTATCACTATGGACTTCGGCGTGCTGTATCACGGCTACTGCTCCGATATGACCCGCACCGTAGCTGTCGGCTTTGTTACCGAGGAGATGGAAAAGGTCTATAACACTGTCCTTGAGGCACAGCTGGCAGGCATTGCTGCCACAAAGGCCGGCGTTGTCGGCAAGCAGATTGACATGGCTGCCCGCAAAGTCATCGAGGATGCCGGTTACGGTGAATATTTCGGCCACGGCTACGGCCACAGCTTAGGTCTTGAGGTCCACGAATCTCCCAGTCCCAATCTTGGAAACGAAAAGCCCATGCCTGCATTTTCTGTTTGCTCCGCTGAGCCTGGTATTTATCTGCCGGGGAAATTTGGCGTGAGAATCGAGGATGTGGTGATCCTTACTGAGGATGGTTGCGAAAATATCACCCACAGCCCCAAAAATCTCATTATTGTCTAAAAAATATTCGCATTTCCCCTTGAAATATTGCGCGTTTTAGGTTAAAATATATCAGCTAACCTATACATTTATATAAAATCCCTCAAGAGGGTAGAGATTTAGGAGGAAAATCATATGATTTCTGCAGGCGATATTCGCAACGGCATTACTTTCGAACTGGATGGCAAGGTTATGCAGGTCATCGAGTTCCAGCATGTTAAGCCCGGCAAGGGTGCTGCTTTCGTCCGCGTCAAGATGAAGAATGTCATCACCGGCGGCGTGACTGAAACCAGCCTTAACCCCTCTGCCAAGTTCCCCACCGCTTTCATCGAAAGAAAGAAGATGGAGTATTCCTACAACGACGGCGAGCTGTACTACTTCATGGACCAGGAGACCTACGAGCTGGAGCCCATCGATGGCAGCAACCTGGACGACAGCTTCAAGTTCGTCAAAGAGAACGACATCTGCACCATCATGAGCTACAAGGGCAAGGTCTTCGGCGTCGAAGTTCCCAACTTTGTTGACCTGGTGGTTACTGAGACTGAGCCCGGCTTCGCAGGCAACACTGCCACCAACGTTACCAAGCCCGCTACCGTCGAGACCGGTGCTGAGATCAAGGTGCCCCTGTTCATCAACGAGGGCGACAAGATCCAGATCGACACCCGTACCGGCGAGTACCTGGGCCGTAGCAAGGCATAATTTAAGGAGTAAGTGCTATGACTATTTCTGAAAAGTCCGCCTATCTGAAGGGCCTGATGGATGGCCTGAAGCTGAGCACCGAGTCCGACGAGGGCAAGATGATCGCTGCCATCGTTGACCTGCTGGTCGACCTCAGCAAGAAAGTCACTGACATTGAGGATACCACCATCGCCATCTCTGACGAGCTCGATGAGATCGAAGAGGATCTGGATGCCATCGAAGACTTCATCATGGATGAAGATGACGATGATTGGGGCGATGACGACTGGGATGACGACGATGATTGGGACGAAGATGAGGACTTCGAGGAAGGCTTCGACTTCGGCGACGAGGACTCCACCATCTATGAAGTGCAGTGCGCTTGCGGCGAGATCATCGACTTCGACGAGGAGACCCTGGAAGAAGGCTCTATCATCTGCCCCAACTGCGGAGAGACCCTTGAGTTCTCTCTGGAGGATGAGGACGAGGACGAAGAGTAATCCGTCAAAAAAAGGAATGCCGCAGCTTCCGCTGCGGCATTTTTTGGAGGTACGTATGAACGCAAAAGAATGGCTCAGAAGCTTGAAATTCCTGTTGTTTTCCGTTTCTGCCGGCATTATTCAGATGGGCGGCTTTGCTCTTTTAAATGAACTGCTGCACTGGGACTATTGGCTTTCCTATCTGATTGCATTGGTCGCTTCCGTGCTGTGGAACTTCACATTCAACCGGCGTTATACTTTTAAGTCTGATGGCAATATTGGCCGGGCCATGCTGTTGGTGTTTGCCTATTACTGTGTGTTTACACCGCTGAGTGCGTGGCTGGAGCACTTTCTTGCCGGCGTTTTGAGTTGGAATGAATATCTGGTTACAGCAATCAATATGGTGCTGAATTTCATCACCGAGTTTCTGTTCCAGAGATTTGTGGTATACCGCAAGAGTCTTGATACCAACGAGCTTGCGAAGTAAGAAAATGCGCTGCCTGGCAGCGCATTTTTATGTCCAGAACAGCTTTGCAGCCCATGATGCCACAAGAAAACCGATGAGATCTGCAAAGAGGGCAGCAAACACGGTGTAGCGGGTCTTTTTAATGCCGGCAGCTCCAAAGTAGACACTGATGGTATAAAAGGTAGTTTCCGTTGAGCCCAGCATGACAGCCGCGGTTCTGCCGATTATCGAATCCGGCCCATACTCGGCCATCAGATCAGCACCCACAGCCAGCGCCGCACTGCCGCTTAATGGCCGTACCAGCACCAACATGGCGGTCTCCGGCGGGATACCGAAGAAATTAAAAACCGGTGCGAGAATGTCGCTGATGATCTCGATTGCACCGGAAGCGCGGAGCATGGAAACGGCAGTCAGCAGCAGTACCAGCGCAGGAACGATGGATACAAGCAGTTTCAGCCCATCAGCAGCACCGCTCAGCAGCAGATCGTAGGTGTTTTCTTTTTTGCGCAGTGCAAGCAACGATGTTACCAATAAGAGTAACGGGACAACATAGTCAGTCATGCCGCCACACCTTTCCCAAAAGCAGCGCCGCGGTGACACCGAGGCCTGCCGAGCAAAGGCTTGTCAGCCAAACGGCCGGGAGCATGTCAAAGGGAGCGGCTGCACCCAGCCCCGCCCGTACAGCAGCTACATTTGCGGGAATCAGCTGTATGGAGGCAGTGTTCAGAACAATAAGCCTGCACATTTCGTTGGTTGCGCGTGTGGGCCGTTTGGAATCAACCATCAATTTTGCAGCCTGGATGCCCATTGGTGTTGCTGCGTTGCCAAGACCGAGGAAGTTTGCGCAAATGTTTCCGCTCAAAGCATTACGCAGCGCATCGTTTTTGCGGGAAGAGGGGAATACCCTGTATAGCAACGGCTTGAGCAGCCTGGATAGAAAAGCTGTGATGCCTGCGTGCTCCATCAACTTGCCAACGCCTGTCCATAAGCATATAGAGCCGGCAAGGGACAGCGCCAAGGTAATACCGCTTTGCGCCCCTTGCAGCACGCTGACTGCCAGTTCGCTGCCGCGACCTGTTAGGAACGCACAGAGAATGGAAATCGTTAAAATACCTGTCCAAACCCAACTCATGACCATGTTAACATCCCCTTTGGTCAACAATATGCATAGAAGCTGGGAAAAATACTGTAATATTTCGCCAAAATTTTCAAAAATTTGAAAATTATATTTGACACATTGTTAAATTGCTACTATAATGATGATAAATAAAATAATTCGTTATTTTATTACGAATGCTAAATAATGAAAGGAGCGGACAATATGAAGTCGACAGGCATCATCCGCAAAGTAGATGAACTCGGCAGAATTGTTCTTCCCATTGAACTCAGAAGGGTACTGGATATTGCCGAGCGGGATGAACTGGAGATTTACATGGAGAATGACCGCATTATCCTCCAGAAGTTCGAGCCGTCCTGCGTGTTCTGCGCATCTTCTCAAGGCCTTGTTTCATACAAGGGCAAGAATGTATGCCAGGCCTGCATCCGGAATATGGGTCGGTATTGAGCACATAAATTGACCGCGGCAGCGCAAGCTGCCGCGGTTTTATTATTCTGCATCCAGTTCCAGTGCTGCATCGTATACCGCATTCTTGGGCAGATCCAGCTCCTTGGCGGTTTGCTTGATGGCGTCTTTGCGGCTTAAGCCCTCTGACATCAGTTGTGATACCCGCGCTGCGGCATCGCTGACGGTTGCGGTTTCTTTAGTCGGGGCGGGTGCACCGGCAACCACCAGCACAAATTCACCTTTGGGGGGATTTTCCGAGTATTTCGTAGTCGCTTCCCCTAAGGTCGTTCTTACTACTTCCTCGTGAAGCTTCGTCAGTTCCCGGCAGAGGCTGATATTTCGGTCTGCACCGAATACGGCAGCCATATCCTCAAGTGTGCTCAAAAGCTTATGTGGGGCTTCGTAGAAGACCATGGTCCGCTGCTCTGTAACCAGAGATTCCAGGTGCTCTTTGCGGCTCTTTTTTGCGGTGGAAAGAAAGCCTTCAAAGCAGAATCTGCCGGTGTCCTGACCGGAGATGCTCAGGGCGGTAATGACGGCACAGGGGCCGGGAATCGCGCAAACGGTAACGCCTGCGGCGGCACACTGCTTTACAAGCTCCTCGCCTGGGTCGGAGATGGCAGGGGAGCCCGCGTCGGAAACCAGTGCGCAGACTTCCCCGGCAAGAATCCGGTCTAAAATCACATTGCCCTTAAAAGCCTTGTTATGCTCGTAGTAGCTGACGAGGCTTTTTTTAATGCCCATATGGTTTAAAAGCTTCAGCGTAACACGGGTATCCTCAGCGGCAATAAAATCTGCACTTTCGAGGGTCTCTCGGCAGCGCTGGGAAATGTCACCCAAATTGCCGATGGGCGTGGGCACAAGATATAACATTCCGGCCATGGTATGCCTCCTAAATGTGATAAAGTTTTCGGTACTCGTCCGTGGGTGTGCCGTCTGCATGCATAAGGCACAGCTCCTCCCAAATCAGGCCCGGTTTGCCTCCCTTTTTGCACGAAAGCAGGATCAAGCTGACATCTTTATTAGGTGCATAGCGCACCAATTGTAGCCGTTTGGGTTCCAGTCCTGCGTTTGCGGCGCAGGCGCACAGCTCTGCCAGCCTTTCCGGCTTGTGCACAAGGAAGAAATCGCCGCCGTAGCGCAGTGCCCAGGATGCGGCATCGAATAGCTCTTTGATAGAGCAGATGTCGTCGCGGCGGGCCAGGGGGGTGGCTTTACTGGCAGGACCACCGGAAAAGTAGGGGGGATTGGATATACAAACATCAAAGCTGCCGGGGACAAACAATGTGGCCACTGCACGAAGATCCGCGCATACACTGAATAAGCGATCACTTAAATCATTGCGTTCAATATTTTGAATCGCTGCATTGTGGGCTGTATTTTCAATCTCAACGCCGGTAACACGGCAGGTGGCATCCGCTGCGCAAAGTAGCAGCCCCAATGTGCCGCAGCCTGCGCCAAGATCCAGTACTCTGGCATTCTTCGGCAGTCTTACAAAGCCGGACAGCAGCATGGAATCTGTACTTAAAGGGAATGTGCCGGGAGCGATGTCCAAAGAAAAACCGTTTTGCAGTATTTCCATAATGGCCTCCATAAAAAATCAGCCTGCGCAGTCTGGAAACCAGAGCGCGCAGACTGACTGCGGATTCGGAAGAATCAGCCTTCCTCGATAGCTTCAGTGGGGCAGTTGTCGGCACAAGCGCCGCAGCTGACACAAACATCAGCATCGATGACGTACTTGTCCTCGCCCTCGGAGATAGCCTCAACAGGGCAGTTATCAGCGCAGGAGCCGCACTTGACGCAAGCATCGGTGATATTGTAAGCCATGATTTTCCCTCCAATATGTGTTTTGGCGCATATATGTTATGCACCTCTATTCTAACATGGATTTTTAAAAATGCAATTCCTTTTTTTGCAAGGTGTGTATATTTTTTACGCACCGGGGCGAAAATCCTTGGATAAAGGAGTGTGAGGTATGCGTTTTGGGGTTGATGCAACGGGATTGATCCTTTCTGCGGCCCAGCAGGCAAGGCGTTTTGGGCATAGTTATGTGGGCAGTGAGCATTTGTTGCTGGCTATGGTCCGATCTTCCGGCTGGACCATGCAGATTCTTTGCGGAGCGGGACTGGACCCGGTGCTTGTGGAGCGGCTGGTGCCTTTTTTATATGGCAGCGGCACTTCCGATCTTCCGCTGCCGCAGACCTTTACGGCTTCCGCAAGAAACATACTGGCAGATGCTGCAAAGGAAGCCCGCCGTCTTGGCAGCAGGCAGGTGGGAGATTTGCACATTTTGCTTGGGATGCTGCGCAGTAAAAGGTCGGCAGCAATGGAGCTGCTGACCATATCGGATGTGGACAGCGATGAAGTATTTACAAGAATTATTGACCATTTGAACTGGGAGGCAAAGGCGCCTGCCAAAATGAAAAAGGAGGCGGTATCTACGAAACTGTTGGAGCAATTCAGTGAAGATCTGGTACAAAAGGCCGCGGCTATGGATCCGGTGATCGGCAGGCAGCGGGAGATCGACATGGTCATCGGCATTTTGAGTCGGAAGAATAAGAATAATCCGGCCCTGATCGGTGAGCCGGGTGTGGGCAAGACGGCCATTGCGGAAGGGCTTGCTCAGAGGATGGCATTTGGGAATGTGCCGCCTCAACTAAGAGATAAGCGGCTCATCAGCTTGAATATGGCGAACTTGGTTGCGGGTACAAAGTACAGAGGTGAATTCGAAGAGCGGCTGCGGGATGTGTTGGCGGAGATCCGCAGAAGTGGGGATATTATCCTTTTTGTGGACGAAATGCATACCATCGTGGGTGCAGGCGCGGCAGAGGGCGCTATCGATGCGGCAAATATCTTTAAGCCTGCATTGGGCCGTGGAGAATTGCAAATGTTAGGCGCCACCACGCTGACGGAATACCGCAAGTTTATTGAGAAAGATCCGGCGCTGGAGCGCCGTTTTCGGCCTGTCATGGTGGAAGAGCCGGATGTGGATGCCACTGCTGCCATCCTGCGGGGCTTGAAACCCGGTCTGGAGCGGCATCATCGCCTGCGAATCACCGATGAAGCTATGAAAGAGGCGATCCGGCTTTCCGTTCGCTATTTGCCGGACCTGTATCTGCCGGATAAGGCCATCGATCTTTTGGATGAGGGAGCATCCCACGCGCGGCTGGAGGAAATGAGTCCCAACCGTGGCAGTGCCCTGCGGCAGGATCTGGAGTTAGAGCTTAACGAAGCGGTGCGGGAAAGCAAATTTGAGCGGGCGGCTGAGCTGCGGGATAAGATGCAGAAAATGGTGGGAAAATCCGGTGACGGCAAGCGCCCAAGATGTGTCACAGGAGCGGACATTGCCTGGGCGGTCTCTGCCAGAACGGGAATTCCGGCAGGCAGGCTTACCGCTAACGAAAGGGAGCGATTGCTGAATCTGGAGGCGATTCTTTCCGAGCGTGTGGTCGGACAGCAAGAGGCAGTTAGTGCGGTTGCAGAGGCGGTGCGCCGGGGATTTTCCGGTATCCGGGACGAAAACCGCCCGGTAGCGAGTCTCATGTTTACCGGCCCAACCGGTGTGGGCAAGACGGAGCTGTGCCGCATTCTTGCAGAAGAGATGTACGGCAGCAAGGATGCCATGATCCGTCTGGATATGACAGAATATATGGAGAAGCAGTCAGTATCCCGACTCATCGGCGCGCCTCCCGGATATGTTGGTTACGAAGAGGGCGGGAAGCTGACGGAAGCGGTGCGCAGAAGACCCTACTGTCTTGTGCTGCTGGATGAACTGGAGAAAGCCCACCATGATGTGGCGGGCATTTTGCTGCAGATCATGGAAGAGGGGGAGCTGACGGATTCCACCGGCCGCCGTGTCAGCTTCAAAAATGCCATTGTGGTAATGACCTCCAACATCGGCGGAGAGCTGCGCAGTGACGGTCTTGGCTTTTGCCCCGCAGGCAGAGAAGGGGAGACGGAGGGCGCTTTGCGGCAGACCTTCACGCCGGAATTTTTGGGCAGACTGGATCGCATCGTATGCTTTAAGCCCCTTGGGGAAGATGCCATGGAGGCCATTGCCCGGAAGTATTTGACCCAACTGCAGCAGCGGATGGCAGCGGTCGGTGTACAGCTTGCCTTGCCGGATGAATTAGCAGCCAGCCTTGGCAGCCGCTGCAAAGCCAAGGACGGTGCACGGCACCTGCGGCGGCTTGTTCAGCAGGAAGTGGAAGGCCCGCTGTCGGAGCATTTGCTACGCACCAGCAGAAAAGCTGCAAAGATCAACGGTGTGCTTTGTGAAGGAGAAATTTGCTTTCAATAACCGTTTATTTTAGAACAACTGTTCTAAAATTAGAAAAACAGGTGAAATTTGCAGAAATTTCTTGAAAAATAAGCAAAAAAAGTATTGCATTTTTGAAAAGAAGTAGTTATACTGTCATTAAGTGGAGTAAAATTGTAGTAAAGTGGAGTAAAGTGGAGGAGGTGAGACCAAATGATCGGTAAATTCCCTGCAAAGTTAGATGACAAGAATCGGCTTTTTGTACCTGCAAAGCTCAGAGGGGAGCTCGGTGGCGATTTCTTCGTAACCTTGGGTGTCAACTGCGGTCATCGGTGTCTCACCGTGTATACCGCTCCCGATTGGCAAGTCTTGAGTGATAACTACAATACCTTGCCCATCTCTCAGCGTGGCGCGGCAACAAGCCTCATCTTCATGAATGCCACCGAGTGCGAGCCGGATAAGCAGTTCCGCTTCGGCCTGACCCAGTTTTTGCTGGATTATGCCGGCATCAAGCGGGATGTGATGATCGTCGGTCGTGCAGGACAGGCGGAGATCTGGTCGGCAGATGAATTTGCAGCCTTCGAGGCAGAGAACCTTACCCCCGAAAAGCTGCTGGCCTCTTTGGAGGCAATCGGACTATGAGTGAATTCCATCATGTCTCCGTCCTGCTGGACGAGTGCATTGAGGCGCTGAACATTAAGCCCGACGGCATTTATGTGGACGGCACTCTTGGCGGTGCAGGCCACTCCTACGAGATCGCAAAGCGACTGACCACCGGTAAGCTCATCGGCATTGACCGTGATACCATTGCCTTAAAGGCGGCAGGGGAGCGGCTGAAGGAATTTGAGGGAAAAGTTCTGCTTGTTCACTCCAATTTCTGCGAGATCGCAAATGTGCTGGATCAACTTGGAATTGAAACAGTGGACGGTATTCTGCTGGATCTCGGAGTGTCTTCTCCACAGTTGGACGATGGGGAGCGGGGCTTTTCCTACATGGCGGATGCCCCATTGGATATGCGCATGAACCGGGAAGACGCACTTTCCGCTTATGATGTGGTAAATGACTGGTCTTATGAGGAACTCCGCAGAATCCTCTTCGACTACGGTGAGGAACGCTACGCACCCCGTATTGCAGATGCTATTTGCAGGAGAAGAGATCTAGAGCCCATTAAAACAACTTTGGAGCTTGTGGATATTATCCGCTCAGCAATGCCTGCTGCGGCACTTCGTGAAAAGCAGCATCCGGCAAAGCGAAGCTTCCAAGCCATCCGCATCGCGGTCAACGATGAGCTTGGTGCTGTCCGCAAGGTCATGGACGCAGCCATCCCCAGACTAAATAAAGGTGGCCGGCTGGCCATCATCACCTTCCACTCGCTGGAAGACAGAATCGTGAAAAACGGCATGAATGATGCGGCTAAAGGCTGCATTTGTCCGCCGAGAGTTCCGGTTTGTGTCTGCGGCAGAAAGCCTCAGGTGCAGATCATTGCAAGAAAGCCCATCACTTCTACCGAGGAAGAGTTGGAGCGAAACCCCAGAGCCCGCAGCGCAAAGCTCCGGGTCTGCGAAAAAGTGTAATTTTGAAAGGAGTGCTTCACGTGGCAAGACAGACAGAGATCCGCTATGTTAATTTTTATATGGCCGGCAGTGCTGCTTATCAGGTGGAGCCCCGGTTCGTTAAAAAGGAAGTAAAGCTTCCCAAACAGCGCCGCAAGGGCAAGATCGTGCTTCATGTTGATCCCATGGCGATCTTGGGTATTTGCGTGGCATTTGTCATGTTTATCCTGATGATCGTTGGCGCAGTTCGCCTTGGAATCGCTGAAAATCAGGCGAACCAAATGGCAAACTATGTGCATACCCTGCAGGCACAGAACGCCGAGCTCCGTGCAGAATTCGAGCAGGGCTATGATCTTGAAGAGATCCGGCAGATCGCCGAAGCCCGGGGCATGATTCCCATTTCCGAGGCACAGCAGGTGAGCATTCAGCTCGTTCTTCCCCAGGAGGCAGAACAGCCCAGCGCATGGGAATCTTTTGTGACATTTTTGACCGGCTTGTTTGCATAAAGCCGGCTCCGGCCAATAGGATAGATTAGCAGCTGCAATGGGCGGCGAGGGATTCCCTTGCTGCCCATTAACGGGTTGCGGCATCTTGGAAAGGCCGGTGGCATATGGCAAAGGACAGTAAAAACAAGGATTTCGTAAGAGTTCGTGCAGATACAGGCCAGCACCGAAGAATACTTGCGGTAATGGCAGTATTGGGGCTGCTGGCCTTTGTGCCGGTTGGATGTCAGCTCACCAATCTGATGGTGAATGAATACGACTACTATTCCCGCCTGGCACTTCGCAATCAGACCCGTACAACCACCGTGACAGCTGACCGGGGTACGGTATTTGATCGGAATATGAACATCCTTGCGATTTCCACAAGTGTGGAAAATGTGTATTTAGACCCTCATGAGTTAAAGCAGGCGAAAGAAGATATTACAGCCATTTCGCAGAAATTGGGAGAACTTCTAAACTTAGACCCTGCCTGGATTGCTGAGCAGGCAAAGGATACCACCAAGCGGTACAAGCAGATCGCTGCCCGTGTCAGTGAAGAAACGTGCGCTCAAATTCGCACATACATCAATGAAAACGACATTTCCGGCATCCATTTGGAGCCAAATTCACAACGAACATATCCGTACAGCACCTTGGCGTCTCAGGTGATCGGATTTACAAATGCATCCAATACCGGCTCTGAGGGCATCGAAGCGGCTTACAATAGCTACTTGGAGGGCACAGCCGGCAGAGTCATCACCACCAAGGGCAACAACGAGATGGATATGCCCTATTCCTACGAAAAGTATGTGGAGTCCATACCGGGCTCGGATGTGATCTTGACCCTGGATGCTACGGTGCAGGCCTGCCTTGAAAAGCAAATGAAGGCAGCCATTGACCGGTATGCGGTACAAAACGGTGCATTCGGCATGGTGATGAACGCCAAAACAGGCGAGCTCCTTGCCATGGCTACTTTGGGCGGCTTTGACCCCAACAGCTACCTTGAGGTGTATGACACAGATACATCTGCAAAGTTAGAGCAGCTGAGACTACGCTATCTTGCCCAAGCAGAGGGCAGTCAAGGGTATATAGACGGCAAAGAGAATTACTTGCAGGCGCTGACGGAGGCTCGGCTGAAGCAGTGGCGTAACCGCTGCCTTTCTGATGGCTATGAGCCGGGTTCGACTTTTAAGGTCATGACCATGGCGGCAGCCCTTGATTGCGGTGCCATCGATTTAAATACGCCCTTTTATTGCAAGGGTGCGGAGCAGATTCCCGGAAGATCCCAGCTGCTTCATTGCTGGCGCTCTACCGGCCATGGGTCGCAAAAAACCCCACAGGCATTACAGAATTCCTGCAACCTTGCCTTTGCGCATATCGCCCTGAAATTGGGCGGTGAGCGGTTTTACGAGTATGTAGAGAAATTCGGTATTTTGGAAAAGACCGGCATCGACCTTGCGGGTGAAAGTAAAGGTGTTTTCTTTGCTAAGGAGCTGGTGACCAATACGGATAAATGGGGTACGGCATCCTTAACATCCGGCTCTTTCGGTCAGACCTTCAAGCTGACACCGCTGCAGTTGGTGCGGGGTATCGCGTCGGTGGTCAACGGTGGCTACTTAATGGAGCCCTATATTGTTTCTGAGGTCATCGACGCAGATGGAAACACAGTCTTAAAGCAAGAGCCTACGGTTATCCGACGGACCATCAGTGAAGAGACATCCAAGACCATGCGGACACTATTACAGTCCGTTGTGGAGGAAGGAACGGCAAAAAATGCCAAAGTTGCCGGATTTTCCATAGGCGGAAAGACCGGTACAAGCGAAAAAATCGACGTTTTGGACGAGAGCGGCAATAAAACTCTGGATAAAATCGTATCATTTGTGGGGATTGCGCCAATGGAAGATCCGGAGTATATTGTATTGGTGGCGCTGGATACGCCGTCCCGCTCTACCGGCATCTATATTTCCGGCGGTGTTATGGCTGCGCCCACAGTCGGCGCAGTGATGGCAGACATCTTACCTTACTTAGGGGTAAAGCAGGTGTTTTCGGAAGAAGATGCCGCATCCCGCAGCATTATCATGGAAGATATGACTGGCATGACCGCAAAGGATGCCCAAAAACTGCTCAAGGAGCAGAGCCTTACCGCCCAGATCGTAGGGCAGGGTGAAACGGTCACGGGGCAGATTCCCGCTGTCGGGCAGGAAATTGCCGGTGGCAGTGAGGTTTTGCTGTACATGGGCGAAGATGTGCCGGAAGAAACGGTGGAAGTACCGGATTTTATCGGCATGAACCGTCAGCAGGCAAGCGATGCTGCAGGTAAGTTAGGGTTATACATCTTAGTAACCGGGAACGATGAAATATCCACCGCTGTAACTGTTACAGCCCAAGGCACAGCCGCCAAAACGGCCGTGCCCAGAGGAACAACGATACGACTGGAATTTGCGGATACAAAAGCCGCCGATTAGGGCGCAAAGGAGCAAGTATGAGACTGAAGGAATTGCTAAGTGGTGTTTCTGTACTGGAAATGACCGCGGATCTGGAACAGAATATCGGCCAAGTCCATTACGACTCCCGTAAGGTGACGAAGGGCTCCCTGTTTGTTGCCATTACCGGCTTTGCCACAGACGGCAACCGCTATATCCCCATGGCGCTGGAAAAAGGCGCTGTTGCGGTGGTAACTGCGAAAAAGCCGGATGGGGATATTCCCTATGTGCTGGTGGAAAACGACCGTCTTGCGCTGGCGCAGATCGGTGCAAACCACTTTTCCCATCCTGCACGGCAGATGACTGTAATCGGTGTTACCGGCACCAACGGCAAGACCTCCGCCACATTGCTTTTGAAGCATGTCTTGGAAGAAACCGTGGGTGCAAAGGTAGGCCTCATCGGCACTATGGAAAATATGGTTGGGGATGAAATTATCCCAACGCAGCGCACCACGCCGGAAAGCTATGACCTGCAGGCGCTGTTTGGCCGTATGCGCGATAGCGGCTGCACCCATGTGGTGATGGAAGTTTCTTCCCATGCCATCGCTTTGGAGCGGGTCGGCGGTGTGCATTTTGATGTGGCTGCCTTTATCAATCTGACGGAAGACCATCTGGATTTCCACAAGACTATGGAAAACTACTGTGACACAAAGGCCAAGTTGTTCTCCCGCTGCGATAAGGCAGTGCTCAACAGCGACGATGATTGGTTCTCACGAATCCTGCCCAATGTCACTGGCCAGATGCTGACCACTTCTGCCAAAAGAAAAGCAGGCCTCTATGCAGAAAATGTGCGGCTGCATTCTGACGGCATTTCCTTTACCGCTGTAATGGATGCAGAGCGTGCCCAGATCAACCTGCCGATTCCGGGCCGGTTTACGGTCTACAATGCGTTGACGGCCCTCGGCATTGCTGTGCAGCTCGGCATTTCTCTTGAGAAAGCCGGCGCTGCCCTTGCTACCGCAAAGGGTGTAAAGGGCAGGGTAGAGGTCGTGCCTACACCCGGTAAGCCCTATACAGTGCTCATCGATTATGCCCATACTCCGGACGGCCTTGAAAATGTTCTCAGGTCTGTGCGGGATTTCTGCAAAGGGCGGCTTATCGCGGTGTTTGGCTGCGGCGGTAACCGTGACCCCATGAAACGGCCCATTATGGGTAGAATCGGTGTGGAACTTTCTGATTTTGCTGTTATTACATCCGATAACCCCAGAACGGAAGAGCCTATGGCCATTATTGCGGATATCGTAAAAGGTATCGATGAGACCTGCGGGGAATATACGGTGATCGAAAACCGTAAAAAAGCCATCCGCTATGCTATGGACATTGCGGAAAAAGATGATATTATAGTATTGGCTGGCAAAGGCCATGAAACTTATCAGGAAATCTGCGGAGTGAAGCACCACTTGGACGAACGCGAAGTGGTTGCGGAGATTCTCGCTTAAAATGAGGGAGACGAATGGGTAAGATCACATTGCGGCAGGCGGCACAGTGGTGCGGTGGCCGGATCGATCCGAAATATGGAGATGTTACATTCTTTGGTGCAAATAACGATTCCCGGAAGCTGAATCCCGGGGAGCTGTTTGTTGCTTTGCAGGGCGCAAGGGATGGTCACGATTTTATTCCCATGGCTTTAGAAAATGGAGCGGCGGCGGTGCTTTGCACACATTGTGACGGGGATTTCCCTGCTATTGTGGTAGAGGATACCCGCATTGCCTTGGGTCAGATCGCAGCCGGTGAGCGGCAGCGCATCGGCATGAAGGTCGTTGGCGTTACCGGCTCTGTGGGTAAAAGCACCACCAAGGAAATGATCGCCTGCGTGCTGGAAAGCACCTATAAGGTGGCAAAGACACCTGCAAACCACAACAATGACATCGGTATGCCTATGGCGGTGCTCTCTATTGACGAGGATACCGAGGTTGCGGTGCTGGAAATGGGAATGAACCATTTCCGGGAGATCGCTTATCTTACCAATATTGCAAAGCCCGATGTGGCTGTCATCATCAACATTGGCACCATGCATATCGAGCATCTTGGCTCTCAGGAGGGCATCTTGACCGCAAAGTTAGAGATCCTTGAGGGTATGGACGAAAATGGAACTGTGATCTTGAATGGTGACGATGCGCTGCTCTTTGGCGCAAAGCTTGACCGCCCGGTTACATACTTCGGTGCAAATAATCCTGAGTGCAGCGTGCTTGCGAAGAATGTGGAGCATGGGAGCGGTACGATCCGCTTTACTGCGGGTTGCGGCGATGTCACTCTGCCTCTTGAGGGCGCCCACTATGTGCCCGATGCGCTGGCTGCTGTTTCTGTGGGTCTTGCGCTGGGTGTCAGCCATGAAAACATTTGCAATAGCCTTGCATCCTTCCGGAATCTTGCCGGACGACAGGAAATACTGGAAGCGAAGGGCTATACTATTATCAAGGATTGCTACAATGCAGGTCCGGAATCTATGGCTGCAGCTCTTAGCGTGCTGGGCAATAAGCCCGGTCGCCGCATTGCGGTGCTGGGCGATATGCTGGAGCTGGGTGTCTGCACTCAGGCGGAGCACTACCGTGTGGGCAGAATTGCTGCGGAAAAGGCGGATTTTGTGCTGGCTTATGGCCCTAATAGCAGCCGCATTATCAGCGGATGCTTCACCGGCGGTATGCAGGACACAAAGGCATTGGCTTTTGAGGATCGGCAGGCCCTGGTAACTGCTTTGAAACGGATCGCAAAGCCCGGTGATGTGATGCTCTTCAAAGGCAGTCACGGTATGCACATGGAGATTGCGCTGGAAATGTTCTTAAAGGATGAAACATAAGCGGAGGATACACATATGACGAAAATTCTTCTGACTGTGGGTGCAGGTGCTGTTCTCAGCGGCCTCATCGGTTTTCTGATCCTGCCGGTGCTGCGGGCATTGAAGGCTGGCCAGTCCATTCGTGAGGTAGGCCCTACCTGGCACAATTACAAGGCGGGCACGCCTATGATGGGCGGACTTATGTTCATCTTTGCGCTGATTATCTGTCTTGTGGTGGCGATCCCCACCATGGAGGACTACTCCGTTTTTTATGTGCTGGCTATGGCGCTTTGCTTTGGTGCAATCGGTTTTTTGGATGACTTCTGCAAAATGAAGAAAAAGCAGAATGAAGGTCTGACATCTATCCAAAAGCTGCTGCTGCAGCTTGCAGGCAGCGCGCTCTTTTTGTATTTGATGTACAGACAGGGTACGCTCGTTACCACGGTATACATTCCCTTTACGGATCTGAGTTTCCAAATGCACCCGCTGGTGTATATCTTCTTTGCTATGTTCGTCATTGTGGGCTGTGTCAATGCAGTCAATCTGACGGACGGTGTGGACGGCCTTTCCAGCTCTGTTACCGTTCCCGTCATGGTGTTTTTCACCGCCGCTGCGGTGCTGACAGAGCGTATGGATCTGGCACTGATGCCCGCTGCTCTTATCGGCGGACTGATCGCCTATCTTTTCTACAACTGGCATCCTGCCAAGGTGTTTATGGGCGATACCGGCTCGCTTTTCTTAGGTGGCGCGGTCTGCGGACTGGCTTTTGCGCTGAATATGCCCCTGATTTTGTTGTTGGTGGGTTTTGTTTATATTGTCGAGACCCTTTCTGTTATTTTGCAGGTGGGCTATTTCAAGCTGACCCACGGCAAGCGGCTGTTTAAGATGTCGCCCATCCACCACCATTTTGAAATGTGCGGCTGGAAAGAAGTGAAAATCGTTCTTGTCTTTGCAGCTGTTTCCGCAATTATGTGCATCATTGCGTGGTTCGGTATTCAGACCATGTAATTTGGAAAGGAGCCCTTTATGGCAGCAGGTAAAATCTTGCATGCCAAAGAGGAACGCCGCCGCTTTGCGGCGGGAGAAAAAGTCGATACACCGTTTTTGATTCTGGTGTTACTGCTCCTTACTGTGGGGCTTATCATGCTGTATTCTGCAAGCTCTGCCCAGAGTGAGTACGATACCGGCTATACCATCTCTACGAAATATTTGCAAAAGCAGGCGGTTTGTGCTGTCATCGGCTTAGTTTGCATGGCGGCTTTCAGTCGTATTCCCGCCGAAGTCTGGCTGAAATTTGCTTGGCCACTTTACGGCATCAGCATCGTGCTGCTGCTTTCTGTGCTGGTGATTGGTGAATCGGTCAACGGTGCACGGCGCTGGATCAATATTGCAGGATTGCAGTTTCAGCCGTCGGAGATCGCAAAATTCACTATGATTTTGCTGTTTGCCCGGCTGACAAAGGGCTTTGGCCCGGATGCCAAGAAATTCCGCTACGGTGTGCTTGGTTTCGGCGCGGCGCTGCTGGGAATTCTGATTCCTTTGGCGCTGGAAAAGCATCTTTCTGCCATCATGCTCATGGGCATGGTTGCAGTGGTGATGATGTTTGTTGCAGGAACAGGGAAGAAGTGGCTGCTGGCAGGCGCAGGCGTTGCGGCGCTGTTTGTGCTCATTTACATTACCTTTATGGGCTATGCCGGTGATCGGGTCACCGCATGGCTGCATCCGGAGGAAGACCCCGGAGATACGGGGTATCAGATCCTCCAGTCGCTGTATGCCATCGGTTCCGGTGGTGTATTCGGGCTTGGCTTCGGCAAGTCCCGGCAGAAGTATTTATACCTGCCTTTTCAGTATAACGACTACATTTTTGCCATTATCTGTGAGGAATTGGGCCTTGTGGGCGCAATTTTGATTATAGCCCTCTTTGCGGCTACCATCCTGCGCGGTTACTGGATCGCTCTGCGGGCGGCGGACCGGTTTTCTACGGTCTTCGCGGCAGGACTTGTGACCCTGATCGCAGTGCAGACGATATTGAATCTTTGCGTAGTGACAAATTTACTGCCCTCAACGGGCATCGCATTGCCGTTTTTCTCTTACGGTGGCACGGCTTTAGCAGTGAACTTAGGGGAGATGGGCATTGTGCTCAGCATTTCCCGCCAGCGAGATCAGACAAAAATTCAGGAGGTCTCCATATGAATGTGATTTTTACCTGCGGCGGCACCGGCGGCCACATTAACCCTGCCATCGCAGTTGCAAATGAGATCCGGGAACGCCATCCGGATGCCAATATTCTGTTTATCGGCGCAAAAGGACATATGGAAGAGCAGCTTGTGCCCAAGGCGGGGTTTGAGCTCAAGTGCCTTGATATTGCCGGTCTTATCCGCGGTAAAAGCTTTAGCGATATCAAGAAGAATGTCAAAACCGTAGCAAATACAGTTAAAGCAGTAGGTACTTGCAAAAAGATCATCAAGGAATTCAAGCCCGATGTGATCTTAGGCACCGGCGGCTATGCCTGTTTTCCTGCAATGATGGCAGGTACAATGATGAAAATTCCCACCTGTGTCCACGAAAGCAATGCCATTCCGGGACTGACCACCCGTATGCTTGCCGACCGTGTGGATCGGGTGCTGGTGTGCTTTGAGGAGAGCGCAAAGCGCTATAAGAATCCGGAGCGCGTCGAAACTGTGGGTATGCCCGTCCGCCGTGCGTTTATTTACACGGACAAAGCTGCTGCACGCAAGGAGCTTGGCTTAGGCGATGGGGCTGTAGTGCTGTCCGCTTTTGGCAGCCTTGGCGCAAGAGCCATGAATGAGGCAATCTCCGGTGTGCTGGCCCTTGAGAAGAAAGAGGGATATCCTTTCCACCACATCCATGCCACCGGCAAGTTCGGCTGGGAATGGATGCCGGAAAAGGTTAAGGGACTTGGGGTCGACCTTGAAAACGAAAACATCGACATGCGGGAGTATGTCTACAATATGCCTACCGTTATGGCGGCGGCAGATGTGATTATCAGCCGTGCCGGCGCTTCCAGCTGTAACGAGATCGCAGCTTCCGGAACGCCTGCCATTTTGATCCCGTCTCCCAATGTCACCGATAATCACCAGGAAAAGAACGCCCGTGTGCTCTCCGGCAATGGCGGTGCTGTTCTTTTGCTGGAAAAAGATTGTACAGCCGAAAGACTTTACAACGAGATCAAGCTGCTTTTGGCGGACGAAAATCGCCGTGACGCTATGAGCAGCGCACTGCGTGGAATCGTAATTTTGGATTCTGCAGAGCGGATCGCTGATATTCTGGAGGAGCTTGCGAAGAGCTGACACCGGAAAGGAAATAGATATGGATACGAAACAAAAGAAGAAAAAGAGCACAGGTGCGAGCAAGCCCCGTACTGCAGCCCCCAAAAAGCCGGCATCTAGCCTTAGGCAGAAAGCACCGGCCCCAAAACAGAAAAAGGAGCAGGCGGTAAAGGCAACAAAGGATGTTGTCTATCTTCCGCCCAAGCCCTTTAGCCGCAACCGACTGATCTTGCATCTTGCTACGGTTGCTGCTGTGGTTTTGGCGCTTGTATTGGGCCTTTCTGTGTTCTTCAAGGTGGATGCGCAGAAGATCACCGTTTCCGGTGCAGACAAGTATACCCCATGGAACATCGCCCAGGCATCCGGCATTCAGGATGGCGACAACCTGCTGACCTTCAACAGAGCCAAGGCTGCGGGAAAGATCAAAAAAGCGCTCAAATATGTGAAAGATGTAAGGATCGGTATAAAGCTGCCGGATACGGTGTATATTGACATCGTAGAGGTCAGCGTTACCTATGCTGTAAAAGCGGAAAACGGCACTTGGTGGCTGGTAAGCTCCGAGGGCAGAGTCATCGAAAAAGCAGATGAAAGCAACATCGACACATATACCAAGGTCTTGGGCGTCCAGCTGTCGGCCCCTAAGGAAGGGGAGCAGGCACTTGCATACCAAGAACCTCAGACTGCAACAGATCCGGATGGAGATCTTGTTCCCATCACCGTTACTGCCGCTGAGCGCTTAAGCACAGCGCTGGACATTATGGGCTATTTGGAAAATAACGGCATCATCGGCAAGATCGCCAGTATTGATGTCAATGACCTTGGAGGTCTGCAGCTTTGGTACGGCAAACAGTATCAGGTGGAGCTGGGAGATAAGAAGGATCTTTCTCTTAAAATTGCCTACCTAAAGAGTGCGCTGGACCAGTATCTGAAGACCCACGACAGCGGAATTTTGGACATTACAAACCCGCCAAAGGTTGTTTATATGTCTTTTTGACCGAAAGATGTAATTTTTTGAAAATTCTTTGAGAAAATATATGATTTTTTCAAAAAATGTTATTGACCAAATCGATTTTTCACGATAGAATATAAGGGTACTATTGTAAATTCAAGCGGTATGGGTATGTGCCGCGAAACGATACATAGGAGGAGAGCATATGTCTGAAATGTTCAACGAGCGCGTTGTAAAAATCAAGGTGATCGGCATCGGTGGTGCCGGTAACAATGTTATTAACCGCATGATCGAGTCCGGTGTGGAAGGTGTCGACTTTATCGTCGTCAATACCGATAAGCAGGACCTGAATAAGTCTATTTGCAAGAACCAGCTGCAGATTGGCGAAAAGCTGACCCAGGGCCTGGGCGCAGGCGCAAAGCCCGAGATCGGCAGAAAGTCCGCTGAGGAGAGCCGTGCACAGATCGCTAAGATTCTGGAGAATACCGACATGGTGTTCATCACCGCCGGCATGGGCGGCGGCACTGGCACCGGCGCAGCTCCCATCGTTGCTGATCTGGCTCGTGAGCAGGGCATCTTGACCGTTGGTATCGTTACGAAGCCCTTCAAGTTCGAGGGCGCAAACCGTATGCGTCAGGCAGAGGCCGGTATTTCCGAGCTGGCTGGCAAGGTTGACTCGCTGGTCATCATCCCCAACGACCGTCTGAAGTACGTTACCGATCAGAAGATCACCTTTGCCAATGCATTCGGCATTGCTGACGATGTTCTGAAGCAGGCTGTTACCTCCATCTGCGGACTGGTTGGCTTCTCTGAGAAGGTCATCATCAACCTGGACTTCGCTGATGTCAGCGCTGTCATGAAGGATGCCGGCCGTGCCCACATGGGTGTCGGTACTGCTTCCGGCCGTGAGAAGGCTGAGCAGGCTGCTCTGGCCGCTATCAACAGCCCCTTGCTGGAGACCTCCATCAACGGTGCTACCGGCGTGCTGGTCAATGTT
>JAZUNW010000110.1:0-10131 GCA_045604325.1 Faecousia sp.
CGGTATGGTGAAAACTATTGTAGCTCCCAGCATTGAGCCTGTTAAAACTCCGCCCAGCATTGCCGCATCGGTGTCGTTTGCCATCTCAAGTGCCAGAGATCCTCCGCCCATATCACAGGCAAGAATCGTTCCTGCAAACATGGCCGGGTCAGCACCCAAAAATTCATATACCGGCACCACTACGGGTCTTAAGAGTCCTGCCAATACCGGTGCAAGGGAGATGATACCGACCATCGCCATGGCCAGCGAGCCCATTGCCAGAATGCCGTCTTCAAACTCTTTTCCGAGGCCAAATTTGTTGCCGAATATCCGGTCAAGCGCGCCCAATACAGCAAAAATCGCCATCACCAAAATCAGCATCTCATGTGCAGACATCTTCATTTCCCCAATCCCTTAGGATCTAAAATTGCCACCACAGCCGCATCCACCGGGGCATCCATGCAGTACCGGGACGCAACCGTTCCCGTGGCCAGCAGCACCCGGTCACCGACGCCGGCACCAACCTGATCTGCCGCCACCAGCAGCTTATCTCCCAAATCGATTACCAGAAAGGTCTGCCCCTGCAGACAGTCCGCCTTTCGTGTGGCCCATACCGAGCCGGTCACTGTTCCAATTTTCATTCCAGTTCCCCCAATATTTCCTTTGCAAGCGGTGTCATCACCGCATCCAGGCCGGGCCGCTGCCCCTGCTGACGCAAGATCCTTGCCTCCTCGGCAGTGATAAGCCTTTTTCTGCCGCCATCGGTAAAGATCACGCCCCAGTTCTTCAGCTCCCGCTGGCCGGATGCCAACGCCGCCGCCAAAGCCCGGTTTTTGGGCGACTGGGGAAGCCCCGGTGTGAAAAGATACACGCTTTTCCCCTCTGCCAGAGCACAAAGCACCCGTTCTTCCCGAAACCGCAGCAGCTGGGAAAGGCTTAATGACCCAATGACTACTGCATCATAAGGCGGCTCTGTAACAAAGCTGACCCCCAGCGAGACAGGCGGCTCCGACCCGATCAGCAAAGCCCTCGTCATGGCAGAATTCTCCCCAAATCGCCGTTCCCAAAGCCACAGGCATTGGCCTCGTCATAATCCAGGTGGACAAAGGTGGCAAAATCGGGACTAATGCGCACCACCACCTCATCAAAGATCAGGGGTCTTTCCGTAAAGACCTGCAGCCGCACCACCTGCTTGTCCTTAACCCCCATGGCGCTGGCGTCCTCCGGCAGCATGTGAATATGCCGTTGGGCGGCAATGACACCCTGCTTCAGTTCTACCTGTCCCCTGGGCCCCTGCAGCACCGCACCGGGAGTATTCTCCACCTTGCCGGAGAGTCGCACCGGCGGTGTAATGCCCAAAGTCCGTCCATCGGTCAAGGATATCTCCACCTGGCCTTCTTTCCGTTCCGGTCCCAGCACCGCCACATTCTCAAACTTGCCTTTCGGGCCGATCACCGTGACCCGCTCTTTGGCAAGATACTGCCCTGGCTGGGAAAGAGGGCGCTTGGGAGTCAGTTCATGCCCAAAAAGCCGCTGTGCCTGCTCTTTGGTCACATGCACATGCCGCCCCGATGCCTCCAGCGGTACAAAAATGCGCTTCATCACAGCCTCTGCCACCGCCTGTAAATTCATATCCTGCATAGGATCTTCCCACTTCCTATAATATCGTAAACGATCGTTTATCTTAGCAAGCACTACCAAGTATGTCATTCCGAGGGAGCGTCAGCGAGTCGAGGAATATACGCATTTCGTTTATATTTGCATTAAAATCGGTGCTAGGATCCCTCGGCTCCGTTTCACTCCGCTCGGGATGACAGCATTTTTGGTGGTACGGTAAACGATCATTTATTTTTGTTTTTTCATTTTTATCATCAGAATATACAGCATGCTGCTCATCCGATTCATGGCCCTTAGTATATCTACCCGGGTGGGATTGCCCTCCCGGTCAGAAAAGGCGGCTACCGCCTTTAATTCCGCATCCCGGGCTGTACACCGGGCACGGCTCAGCTGCAGCATTGCCGCCCCATCGGCATATTCCGGCATAAAGTGGGGCTGCCCATAAAAATCCTGGGGGCGATGGCTGCGGCTGCGCTGCTCCTCTTCCGTAAGCCCGCAAAGTTTTCCCTCCGGCACGGGCTCGTCCAACACATCACAGCGGATCAGCCGCCGCGCCAGCTCCAAAATTTCACCCAAATCTTTGCGAATGTCCGGCCCTACAACAAGTTGACATAACATCAGCTCCGTCTCCAGTGTATCCATCGCTCCACGAAAGGCGATCCGGGGGTGGGTCTTGTGCACCAGAACATTTCCGTTGAGGTGAGTCAAATGCTCCGGCTTTTCCGTCACAAACCCGCCCCCAAGGAGCTGATACTGCTGCGGTTTTGCCTGCTCCGCAGGCAGGATCTCGATTCGCTCCCGGCGCAAAAAATCTCTTGCCCCGGAGGTCAGCTGATCCCCTTTTCCAAGGTAAAAAACCCGTTTCCCATCCCGGTTTCTTACATTATCCCGGACATTTTGCTCCGTGTAGAGCATCAAGCCTTAGGCGCAGGACCACTCTTGCGACCCTTGGGCAGAATAGCGTCCACTTCGGTGTGAGGCCGTGCGATCACGTGTACGGAGATCAGTTCGCCAACCTTTTCCGCCGCAGCCGCACCGGCATCCGTAGCCGCCTTCACAGCGCCCACATCGCCCCGAACCATAACAGTCACAAGACCGCCGCCAACCTGCTCCTTGCCCACCAGCTGCACATTGGCAGATTTGACCATAGCATCTGCCGCCTCAATTGCGCCGATAAGGCCCTTCGTTTCGATCATACCCAAAGAATTCGTATCCATTTTCATTACTCCTTTTTATTACTTCAATCTTTCCAAGATCTTCGCTGTCAAAATCTCCACAAGCTCACTGTCTACACAGGATTTCTTCTGCACTTTTTCTCCCACATCCCAGGCAACTCTGCGGATGTTAATGAGATCCATGGGAGAAATATTGTTAGACGACGAGCTGCCGCCCACCGCGCCACAGCCCAAGGTCAACGCAGGAAACAGCTTTGTGGTGGCACCGATGCCGCCCAGAGCCGCCGGTGTGTTTACGAGAAAACGGGAAACTGGGATTTTCAGGGCAAATTTCCGCACAACCTTTTCATCTTCCGCGTGGATGGCAAAGGTGTGGCCGCTGCCCTCGTGGGTCAAAACCTCAATTGCTTTCTGAAGCACCGCATCCTCGCTGTCCATCACAAAAAACGCCAGTACGGGGCACAGCTTTTCCATAGAGTAAGGCCGTGTAGGTCCTGCCTCCTGCTCCCGGGCAACCAACACTTTTGTGTCCCTCGCCACAGAAAACCCGGCCATCTCCGCCAGCTGCATTGCAGGTTTGCCCACAATGGCAGGATTCAACGCACCGTTTGGCTTAAACAAGAGTTTTGCCAGCTTACCTGCTTCTTCCGTGTTCATAAAATAGAAGCCCTGCTTCTTCGCCTCTTCCCGCACAGCGTTTTCCATGCTTTTTTCCACGATGATACTCTGCTCCGAGGCGCACACCGTGCCGTAATCAAAGCTTTTAGACCTTGCAATGCAGGCAACCGCTTTGGCCACATCCGCGCTGTGGTGGATATAGGCTGGTCCGTTGCCCGCGCCCACGCCGATGGCAGGCTTACCGGAGGAATAGGCCGCATGAACCATTGCCGGCCCGCCGGTGGCCAAAATCAGCCGCACTTCCTCCGCTCCCATCAGCTCCTGGCAGCCGGACATGGCCCCCATGCTCAGGCAGCTCACGCAGCCTGCCGGCGCGCCGGCCTTTTCTGCCGCCGCTGCCACGATCCTTGCCGCCCGCAAGGTGCACTCCAGCGCCTTGGGATGGGGTGAAAATACGATGGCATTGCCGCTTTTTAAGGCGATCAGCGCCTTGTAGCAAACCGTGGAGGTGGGGTTGGTGCTGGGCACGATGGCCGCAATGACACCAACGGGAACACCTACCTCCCATAGCTTTTCCCCGACCGGTTCTTTTAATACACCTACACATTTCATATCACGGATGGCAGCCGCCACCGTATCCGACGCAAACCGGTTTTTGGTGGTCTTATCCTCGGCATTGCCGAAACCGGTCTCCTTGGCCGCCAGCGATGCCAGCTCTACCGCTGCTGCGGAAAAGGCCTTTGCCACCGCTTCTACAATGGTATCCAGCTGTCCTTGGCTCATGCCGGCAAGAATGCTCTGTGCCTTTTCCGCCTGCCGGCACAGTAACCGCGCTTCCTGCCGTGCCGCTAAGTCCTTATCCAGTTCCATAGCTTCACTCCTTCACTTTTTTCTACTAAATGATCGTTTATCTTAGTAAGCACCACCAAGTTTGTCATTCCGAGGGAGCGTCAGCATTTTTGGTGGTACGGTAAACGATCATTTATCCCTCCAAGGGCCGTTCCGCCACCTCGGCAACCGCCTCAGCAAAGGCATCGCAGGCCGCATTGCAGGCAGACTGGCTTCCCGAAAGCAGCCCGCCGCCGAAATTCGTCTCGCTGGGCGGACCATATAGTTTACATAACTTTACATCCGACGCCTTCAGCGCCGCATCCATTGCATACATGCTCTCCAGTGGCGGCGCAATTAAATACGCAATCGCCGCCCCCTCCGGCACTCCTGCCTCTTTCGCAAGATGGGTGCCTACGCTGGCCACCGTGTGGGCAAGACACGGCACGCCGCCCAAATCCCGGAAACCCAGCCGTTTCAGCGCCCCCAGTGCCGCATCCATGCCGCTGCGCACCGCCCCCGGTGTAGGACCCGCCAAAATGCCGATAACCTCGCCGGCATAAGGGGTGGATGCATTTGCCGCACCGGCATAAAAGCTTTTTGCGTAGCAGACCTTCACATCTGCCGCTTTTGTTGCTTCATCCAGAGCAATATAGGTGGCATCATCGCAATCGGTGGTCAGCATCGCAAGGCTGGGATACCCCTCCGGTGCCCCCAGGGATTTTGCCAATCCCGGCTCTGCGTTGGCGATATACCGCACCGCCAGAATATTCACCGGTATCAATTCTTCGCCTCCGCATGCAGCCCTACACCGGACACTTTCTTCTTAAGGATGGTGTCGATGAGCTCTGCGATATATGCCCCCGCCTCCACCGCAGGCGTGCCCTGGGCATGGATGTTGGATACAACCGTTCTTGCAGATTCCGATACGCCGGTATGGGGCTTGTAGGTGATATAGGCGGACATGCTCTTGTCCGTCACAAGGCCCGGACGCTCGCCCACCAGCACGCAAACAAGCTCGCAGCCCGTCACATCTCCCACCGCATCACCGGCACCGACCCGGCAGTACCGCACGAAAATGCTTTGCCCCAGCTCGATTCCTCTTGCCTTGAGTCCGTCCTTCATGGCAGCAAGGCAATCCATGGCGTTGGCCTGAATGGCAGCAGAGGAAAGGCCGTCGCCTACCACGACCTGCACTCTCGGTGCAGCGCTGACGGCGCTGCGGATGATCTTCTGATTCTCCTCATCAAAGCACCGCCCGTGATCCGGTCTTGTGAGGTATTCGTCCTTATCCTTACAGCAGGTCTGCACGCCTACAAGACCGTTCTTTTCCGCAAAATCCTCCGGTACTTGAGAAAAAACCGCATCCTGGGCCGCCGCATGATCGGCGCGAAACCGCAGCATGGTCAAAGTCTTGTACCGTGGACCAGCCCTGCCGCTGCCCAACCGCGCAGGGGTCTTTTCTTTCATTTTTTTATACTTTTCCCCATTCTCAGGGCTATCCACCAAATACAGCTTTCGAAGATCCAGCTCCGTCACATCCGGCACAAAGTCGCCGTCGTGATGCTCCTTAGCAGGCCTGTCTTCGTTATAAACTACCGTTTTATAGTCGCTGCCCTTGACTTGGGGCTGCTCACCGTTCATCTGGCTGAGGATCTCCGCCACCATATTGGTAAGTTCCTGTTTGGTCATCGTCGCACCTCCTTAAAACAGCAAACTGGAGCCGTCGCCGGCCTTTTTCGTCAGCTTACCGCATTCCATAAAGCCCATCTTTTCCAGCCATCGCTGGAACTGGGGAATGGCGGTCTTGCCCGTCAATTCACGGAGCGCAGCCGTCTCCCGGAAACCGGTGGTCTGATAGTTGAGCATAATGTCATCACCGTGAGGAATGCCCATAAAATAGTTGCACCCCGCCATGGTCAGCAGCGCCGCCAGATTCTCGATGTCATTCTGATCCGCTTTCATGTGGTTGGTGTAGCAGCAATCGCAGCCCATAGAAATGCCGGTCAGCTTGCCCATAAAATGATCCTCAAGACCGGCTCTCGTCACCTGCTTGGAATCATACAGATACTCCGGCCCGATAAAGCCCACCACCGTGTTAACAAGAAACGGCTGGAATCGCTTGGCAAAGCCGTAACACCGAGCCTCCATGGTCACCTGATCGGTGCCGTGATGGGCACCCGACGATAGCTCCGAGCCCTGCCCGGTCTCAAAATACATCACATTTGGCCCCTCTGCCGTGCCATCCCGCAGCAGCAGATCTCTTGCCTCCGCAATGGTAGCCGCATCAAAGCCGAAAGCCGCATTGCCTGCCTCACTGCCTGCAATGGACTGGAAGATCAGATCGCAGGGCGCACCGGCACGAACCGCCTTCATCTGTGCCGTCACATGGGCAAGGACGCAAATTTGCGTAGGAATTTCCCAATGCTCCTTGATCTCCTGAAATCTGCGAAGCACCTTCCCCACCTGCTCCGGACTGTCGGTTACGGGGTTCAGGCCGATCACCGCATCGCCTGCGCCAAAGGAAAGCCCCTCCAAAACCGATGCCGTAATGCCTTCGGGGTCATCGGTGGTATGATTTGGCTGCAGACGGCAGCTAAGCGTACCCGGCAGACCGATGGTGGTGTTGCAGTGGGCCGTAACCGTAATTTTGTTTGCTGCATAGATAAGGTCAAGATTGCTCATCAGCTTGCAAACCGCCGCCACCATTTCCGAGGTCAGCCCTCGGCTAAGCTTGTGAATATCATCGCAGCTTGTGGTTTCTGCCAATATCCATTCCCGCAGCTCACTAACCGTCCAGTTGCGGATCTTTTGATACATTTTTTCATTTACATCGTCCTGAATGATCCGTGTGACCTCATCTTTTTCATAAGGCACAGCGGGATTCTCCCGCAAATCCCCAAGGGTCAGCGCGGACAGCACCACCTTCGCCGCCACCCGCTCCTGGGCCGATTCAGCCGCAAGGCCAGCCAGTTTGTCGCCGGTCTTTTCCTCGTTTGCCTTTGCAAGAACTTCCTTTACATCCCGAAAGGCATATGTTTTTCCCAAAAGGGTAGTCTTCAGTACCATATTTGACCTCCTATCCAAATTTCAGTTTGTCGCTCTGACGAGGAAATTGACAATTGACAGTTGACAATTGTCAATTGAGGTATTGCTAACGCAAATAATTTAAATAAGTCCGCAAAGCGGACACCATAATTGTCCATTGTCCATTTTCAATTGTCCATTTGGCAGCGCAAGCTGCCCCATAAACCCCATTCATCTTCCCAACACCAGTGTTTTTACCACCACCGGCATCGCCGGCCCAACCGGCGCGCCCACATCCAGAAAACTGCCGTCAAGGAGCTTCACAGAATCAATGCACAAGCAGCTTTTGCTTTCCGGCAGCTCCAGCGCCATAGCCTGCCCCAAGGCTTTTGCCATGTCCCTTTCCACCGCCACCAAAGCCGCCTGCCGCTCCATTCCCCGCGCCACAGCCCGGGCCAGCGCCTTGATGCTGCCATAGTCCGGGGACGGAAATCCGGGCATGGAGAGTACCGCCTCCGTATCCTGCCGGGAGAGTCTTCTCCCGATCAGCGCCGTAAGCTCCTCTTCCGGCAGCCTCTGCTCCTGCTCACTAAGCCGTACCACCGGCCGGTTTTTCAAAGGAAATTCCACATTCTTGTGAAATACGGTACTGCCCGAAAGCTGGGCGCTGTGGCACCCCGCACCAATCACCGTAGCCCGAATGGTCTCTTCACCCAAACGATACTGCCCTTTACAAAGCCTGCTCTTCCTAATCGCCTGTCCCAGAACAGACCCAATATCCCCGAATTCCAGCCAAGGCAACTCTTTTTCAATACAATCCGCCACCCCACCGGAAAAGGAGATCACCACTTCTTCCTTTGGCACGATCCAAGAATCGGCCGCCTCTTCCGTAGTCAGCTTATCCAACAGCCCGGTCTTTTCCCGTAAGCCTGCCGCCATCTCCAGCGCCTGCGTGAGCCTCTGCGCCACTTCCCAAACCTGCTCTTTTGTCGCAGTATCGCCTACACGCAGAGAGGTCAACCCATCCAAAACCGGCGAAACATAGGTCACTTTCCCCGTTTCATCCAATTTCAGCAGCCTGCCGCCCACATTTAAACAGCCGGTCTGCACCACCTTTCCGTCTTCAATCAGCGCTAAATTTGCCGTTCCACCGCCGATATCCATGTGCAGCACCGATTTGTCCGTCTGCTCCGAAAAGCTAAGCGCCCCTGCACCCTTTGCCGCCAGTACACTTTCTAAGTCCGGCCCAGCCGTGGCCACCACAAAATCCCCTGCAAAGTCAGAAAGAGCCGCAAGCACCGCCTTGGCATTTTCCTTTCGTGAAGTCTCACCGGTAATGATTACCGCCCCGGTATCCACATCCTGCCGCTGAATGCCCGCATGGGCATATTCCTCTATAACGATCTGCCGGATTCCCTCGCCGTCAACTAAGTTCTCTCCCACCAGCGGCGTAAAATGCACAGGGCTGCGATACCGCACCTTCCGGTCAGAGATCACCATTTCCGGTACCGTAAACCCGGAAGATGTGTTCTCGATCTTCAGCTGTGAAACTACCATCTGTGTGGATGTGGTCCCCACATCCAGCCCCACGCTTAAGAGCCATTCAGACACGGCCCGTCACCTCTTCCAGCACCTTTCGCACCATAAAATCCTCTACTTTCATAGGATTTGTGTTACAGCAGGGATCACTCAGCACCGCCGCAACAATATCCCCCATGGAGTGCCATACCTGCCGGGGGTCTACCCCCGCCTCTGCCAGTGTGCCCGGCATCTTAAGCTCCGTCCGCAGCCGCACAAGACCGTTTCTGAGATTCCGTACCGCCACCGTATCCACACTGCCGCTGATACCGGCCGCCCTTGCAAGAGCTGCATACCGAGAACCTGCGCTGTAAGCATTGCACCCAATGACCGATGGCAGCAGTATCGCATTTAACCGCCCGTGGGGGATGTGGAACATGCCGCCCAAGCTGTGGGCCATAGCATGGCACAGCCCCAACCCTGCTTGGGTAAAGGCCATTCCCGCCATGGTGGATGCCGTGTGGATCTTTAGCCGTACATCCTTGTGCCCGGCAAAGGAGGCCGGCAAGGATGCATACACCGTACAGAACGCATCCTTTGCCAGCGCATCGGTGATGGGCGTGGCATTTGTGCCTGCAAAAGCCTCCAACGCATGGGCCAGTACATCAAAACCGGTATCCGCTATTAAGGTCGGCGGCAGAAGCGCAAGCAGTTCATCGTCTAATATGGCAATCGCCGGCCGCAGCCGCTTGTCTACCAACGGGTGCTTCACCCCACCGTGGGTCAAGATGGCGAAATCCGTCACCTCCGACCCGGAGCCGGAAGTAGTGGGGATCGCCACTAATTTTGCCTTTGTGCCGCTGAAATACAGCATTGCCTTGGCGCAGTCCATGGCGCTGCCACCGCCGAGGGCAACCACCACATCCGGATCAAATTCCTTTACCTTCGCCGTTCCCTCTGCCGCCAACTCCACTGAGGGGTCCGGCGCTATTTTGTCAAAGAAATCCGTTTGGGCCGCTAAGGACGCTTTCGCAACCCGCTCTGCTGTGCCGTTCTTCGCAAAAAACGGGTCTGTCACCACCAAAATGCGCTTTGCTCTCAATTCTTTCAGCGCGCCGATTGCCCCTGTACCGGCAATTATTTTTGTATCACAAGAAAATTCCTTCACAATCCCCACCGCCTTTTCAAAACCAGTATTCCCCATTCCCAGAAATTCATGTAACAAAAAATAAATGATCGTTTACCGTACCACCAAAAATGCTGTCATCCCGAGCGGAGTGAAACGGAGTCGAGGGATCTTGGCACCGATTTTAATGCAAATATAAACGAAATGCGTAGATTCCTCGACTCGCTGACGCTCCCTCGGAAT
>JAZUNW010000111.1:0-5522 GCA_045604325.1 Faecousia sp.
GAAATGCCCATCGTGGAGGCGGTGCATGCCATCGTCACCGGCGCAGCGGCCCCCGCCGACGCCGTGCACATGCTCATGGACCGGGAGTACCGGCCGGAATAAAAGAACAAACGACAGACAGAAGGAGGAAATGCTATGGAAGTTGGAACTACCATTGGAATCATCTTGTTCGTGCTGCTTTTCCTTGGACTATATTTGGGCCTGCTGGCCTATGCGGTCATCGCCTATATCCTGGGCAGCAAGGGCCTTTATGCCATTGCAGTCCGACGGGGGATCAAAAATCCCTGGATGGCCTGGGTGCCTATTGTCAGCAACTGGACTTTGGGCTGCCTTTCTGACCAGTACGCCACACGCAAATACGGTCAGGACCCCAATCTGCGGAAAAAGCTGCTGATCTTCAGCATCATCACCCAGTCCAGCGCCATGAGCACCTCTGCTTTCGGAAGCTTTAACCTGAATCTGAATCTGGGCGACAGCATTTCCATGCCGGAGCTTCCGGAGAGTGTGCAAACTGTAGCGGTCGTTCTGCTGGTGCTGATGGTGATGTTTTGCATTGCCATGGCGGTACTTACCGTGATCCAGACTGTTTATCAGTACAAAGCTTATTACAATCTCTATACCTCCTGCCGTCCGGAAAAGGCTGTGCTTTTCCTGGTGCTGAGTATTCTGACTCCCGCAGGACCTTTCCTGACCTATTCCTGCCGCAACAGCGACGAGGGTATGCCCCCGGAGCAAGCACCTGCGCCGGAATCTTTACAGTAAGAGTGTTCATCGATGCGAGGAGGTAATGCAATGGAAATCTTAATTGCACTTGGTATACTCTTAGTATGTGCGCTGCTTTTGGCAGCCGTGATGAATGCATGGCTGGCTGTCGTTTATGTAATGGAAGGCAAGGCATTATATACGATTGCGAAGCGCCGGGGATTTTCCACGCCCTGGATGGCTTGGGTCCCCTTTGCCAATGCCTGGCTGCTTGGCAGAGTTTCCGACCAGTACCAGCAAAAGATCTATGGCCGTGCATGTAAGCGCGGTAAATTGCTTTTGGCGCTGAAGATTGCAGTGCAAGCTGTTACGACTATTGCGGGTTGCGTCGCCGGTATAGCAGCCGGCATTGTGATACTCTTGCAAATGGAAAGAGGCGGCGGTGTTGAAGAGATATTCTCCGTACTTTTCACTGCAGTAGGAATCGGATTGATCCCGACACTGGTAGTTGCAATCGTGTATGATGTATTTGCCTGTATTGCGTGCTATGATCTGTACGCTTCCAGTAAGCCCAACTCTGCGGTGCTGTTTTTGGTGCTGAGCATTGTGACACCAGCAACGCCGTTCCTGATTTACGCCTGCCGTAACAGCGACGAGGGCCTGCCCCCGGAAACCCAAGAATAAACAATCCCGGTGCAATATAACATTGCACCGGGAGTTTTCGTTGTCTTTGAATTCCCATTTGTCGAGCTGCAAGCGACATTCCAAAGGAGCGTCATCCTGAGCGGAACGAAGTGAAGCCGAAGGATCTTCGCACTGAATGTTTGCTATGCAACATCGTGAATGCGAAGATTCTTCGATTCGCTAACGCTCACTCAGAATGACGCACTTAGGGAAGTTCATAGCATAAATTAGATCAATGAACCGAAATTTATTTTCCAAATAGTGGGCGGGCAACCTTCTTATATAGCAGTAAGGTCAGCACCGATACGGACACGCCCTTGATCAGATTCAGCGGCGCTACGGCAAAGAGCACGAAGGTGGTCAGATTCTGAATGTGCAGATTGATGGCGCTGCCCTCGGCAATGATCTTGTCGATGGAAGAGCCATAGTACATTTCCGCAAATTTGGGCAGCAGGTAGATGGCGTTGAAGGCGCTGCCGAACACGGTCAGCGTCAGTGTGCCTGCCAGCAGACCCCAGAAAGCGGTTTTCCGGGTCTTTTTGGTGTGGTAGATGATCACGGCCGGGAGTACCAGACTGCAGCCTACACAGAAATTGGCAAAATCGCCCACGAAGGCGGTGGTGGTGCCCTTGAGCAAGAGCTTCAGCAGGATCTTCACAGCCTCGCACAATACTGCCGCGGCAGGCCCCAAGTAGAAGCCGCAGAGCATGACCGGCAGTTCAGAAAAGTCCAGCTTATAGAATCCCGGTGCCAGGAAGGGGATCGGGAAATCCAAAATATGCAGCACCGTGGCGATGGCGGCGCAGATGGCCACGATGGTGATCCGGCGGGCAGGGGAGACCTTCCGCATGCCCGGCAAAAACCGCTGAAAGATCTTGGCAATGAGTGCCAGACCCACAATGATCGCCGTGCCGATGAGCACGAATTCCACATTATCTTTTACTTGCTCCCATAGCTTGACCAACTTTTCCATAACGCACCTCATAAAAAATGCCCCGGGCATCATCTACCCAGGGCATAAAAATACATCAAAAAAATACTTCTCCCATCCAGACTTGCGGCTATTCATGAAGAAGCCGGTTACTGTCGGTATCGGAATTGCACCGATTCTGCGCCGAGGCGCTCGCGGACTGTACCGCCGGTCGGGAATCACACCCTGCCCTGAAGATCTTATGAACTTACGGACAGAATACCATAGCAACGGGCAGTTGTCAAGAAAAGGCAAATGTGGTAAGATAAATATAATGCTGAATGCGAAATGCATAATGCGTAATGGAGGTATGGCCTGTGGCCATTATGAAATTAATCGGCAAAGCCGATACCGCAATTGTGCATTCTGCATTCTGAATTCTGCATTACTCTCCGGTGGGATCGGGGACAGTGCTCTCGGTTGGGGTCGTTTCGGCGGGAGGCTGCGTGCTCTCCGGCATTTTGAAGCCCTGTACCACGCCCTTGGCGGCCGTGTCGGTCACATCCCCGCCGATGACCTGGTTTTTGTACACCAGCAGGGTGGCATACACCGGCTCTGTAGCGCCGGGAAAATTGTTGATCTTGTACACATAGCGCATGACGGTCTTGCCTGCGTAGGGAGTCAGATCATACCCCTGGCTTTTCTGAAGAGCGTTATAGCGGTCATAGACCTCGGTGCTTTTCTCCGGGATCTTCACCTGGGAGGACTCGGTGGGGGAAGCATCCACATCCCAACCGAAATTCTTCAGAAACTGGACCCGTGCGTCGTTGTTGGTCACAGCACCGGCGGATGTTTCCTCGGCGTTGCCGCCGCCGGAAAAGAGCAGGATCAGCGCTACGATCACAGCCGCTGCTGCCACAAGACCAATGACGATCTTTTTCAAATCGACCTTTGCGGTCATCATCATCATAAAAATACCTCCTGTAAGCGTTCTCACACCACAGCATATTCCCGGCTTGTCAGAGGTAGAACGGAGGAACCATGGAAAGATTGGACAAATTCCTGTGCGATTGCGGCGTGGGCACCCGCAGCCAGGTGAAAGCAATATTGAAAGCGGGCCGTGTCACCGTAGACGGCAAGCCGGAGCGGGACAGCGCCCGGAAGGTAAACCCTGCGGCGCAGAGCGTCCGCCTGGATGGGGAAGAGCTGCGCCTCCGGGGCAGGATCGTGCTCATGCTCAATAAGCCCGCAGGCTTCGTGACGGCCACAGAGGACGCCCGTGAGCGGACGGTCATGGAGCTGCTGCCCAAGCAATACAGGCACCTGAAGCCCGTGGGACGCCTGGACAAGGCCACCGAGGGCCTGCTGCTGTTTACCGACGACGGCGACCTTTTGCACCGGCTGACCTCTCCCAAAAAGGAGGTGCCCAAGGTCTACTACGCCCGCCACGAGGGAGATGCCACCCAGGAAGATGTGCAAGCCTTTGCCGACGGCTTGACCCTGGGCGACGGCACCAAATGTTTACCCGCCAGGCTGGAGCGCCTGGGGGCGGGGGAGAGCCTGGTGACCGTGTGCGAGGGCAAGTACCACCAGGTCCGCCGCATGATGGCGAGCCGCAATATGCCCGTTCTTTATCTGGAGCGGCGGCAGGAGGGCGTGCTCACCCTTGGGGATCTGCCCCGGGGCGCATGCCGGGAACTGACTGAGCAGGAGATCGCTTTGCTGGATCAATAAATGGAAACACGCAGGAAGGAAACGGCCTATGTGCGGCCACCCCTTCTGCGTGTTTTTGTACAAATCGGCTGTCAAAAATGCCAAAAGAAAAAACAAAAAATCTCGCAGCAAATTGCCAACAATCAAAATCTGCCCACCGACTTTGGAATAATCACTAAAAATACAAGGTCTTTTTGCAATAAAATGTCAAAAGGTACTTGCAAAATGCGCAAAATGCTTGTATAATGATAGGGCAATTTTGTGAAATGCGCATTTGTGCAAATTACTGGCGACCGCAAAAGACCTGCGGCAATAATAAAGGAGGCCTGAAAATGGCGAACAGTGTTTTTCAGAGTGTAATCGTGCAGCTTAAAGACGCAACCGACCGCACCTTCGGCGTGGTGGATACCGACGGCTATGTGGTATCCTGTACCGACCCCGTCCTGCTGGGCGAGCGTTGGCCCGACGCAGTGCTGAAGATCACCGGCAGCGACCAGCAGGTGGTGACCTTCGGTCAGAAAACCTTCCGTCCCATTATGAGCAGCGCCAACTACTTTGAGTATGTGGTGTTCTGCACCGGCGATGACGAGCTGGCAAAGGCCTTCTGCAACATGGCATACATCGCCCTGAACGATGCCAAGACCTTCTATGAAGAGAAGCATGACCGGGGAACCTTCGTGAAGAATATTATTATGGATAATATTCTGCCCGGTGATATTTACATCCGTGCCAAGGAGCTGCACTTTGCCACCGATGCGCCCAGAGCCGTGTTCCTGGTCCGCCAGGTGGGCAACAGCGATGTATCTACGGTGGATGTACTGTCCGGCATGTTCCCCGACAAGCTGCAGGACTTTGTGCTGAGCATCAATGAGAATGATATTGCCGTCATCAAGCAGCTGGGCAGCAACACCTCCGCCGAGGAGCTGGAGAAGCTGGCCCACGCTATGGAGGAGACCCTCAAGAGCGAGCTGTTCGTGAAGGTGGTCATCGGCATCGGCACCGTGGCTGAGCACCTGCGGGAGCTGGCTGACGCCTATAAGGAAGCCCAGACCGCCATTGATGTGGGCAAGGTGTTCGACACCGAGAAGAGCGTCATGCACTATGAAAACCTGGGTATCGGCCGTCTGATCTATCAGCTGCCCACCACCCTGTGTGAGATATTCCTGGGTGAAATCTTCAAGAAGAGCTCCATTGATTCTCTGGATCAGGAGACTCTGTTCACCATCAATAAGTTCTTTGAGAACAACCTGAACGTTTCCGAAACCTCCCGCAAGCTGTTTGTGCACCGCAACACCCTGGTCTACCGTCTGGAAAAGATCAAGAAGCTGACCGGTCTGGATCTGCGTCAGTTTGACCACGCCATCGTCTTTAAGGTGGCACTGATGGTCCGCAAGTATCTGTCCTCCCGCGAGGGCCGCTAAGTGAACAAGTTTGAGCCGCACATAACTGTGTGGCTCAAAATTCTGTTTGGAAGTGTGAATAAATTGGAAATTCCTCGTTGTTTTGACCGCTG
>JAZUNW010000112.1:0-5067 GCA_045604325.1 Faecousia sp.
TATATCCTATTAGTGCGTAGATTCCTCGATTCCGCTTCGCGAATGTTATCGTATGCTTGCCGCTGGCAAGCATGATGATTGAGATTCGCTACGCTATACTCGGAATGACATCTTAGGGGAGACTCTGCCCCATAAACCGCAATTTGTGGGTTTTGTAAAAAAAGACGCACCATGTGGTGCGTCTTGTGCGTCGTTATTTGCAGAGATCTTTAATAACTTCACCCGCCATAATGAGCCCAGCAACTGCCGGCACAAAGGCCACAGAGCCGGGGGTGGAACGGCGGCTGGAGCCTTCCCGCTGGGGCTCGATCTCCACGGCAGCATCCTGCTCGTGGGGAAGCTCCTTGGAGTAGACCACCTTTACACCCTTAAGCCCTCTCTTGGCGCACTCTTTGCGCATGATCCGCGCCAAAGCGCAGCCGGAGGTCTTGGAGATGTCTGCTACCTGAAAGGCGGTGGGGTCCAGCTTGTTTCCCGTGCCCATGCAGCTGATGACCGGAACGCCTGCCGCTTTCGCCTGGGCGATCAGGTTCAGCTTGCCGGTGACGGTGTCGATGGCATCGATTACATAATCGTATTTGGAAAAATCAAACTGCTCCGCCGTTTCCGGCAGGTAAAAGGTCTTATAAGTCACCACCTCGATGGTGGGGTCGATGTCACGGATACGCTCAGCTGCCACATCTGCCTTGTATTTGCCAATGGAAGCGTGGGTGGCCAGCAGCTGGCGGTTTAGGTTGGTAAGACTCACCGTGTCATCGTCAATGAGCTCCATGTGTCCGATGCCGCTGCGGGCGAGAGCTTCGGCGGTGTAGCCGCCGACACCGCCCAGACCAAAGAGGGCGACACGGGCATTTTTCAGCTTTTGTATGGCTTCGTCACCCAACAAAAGGCGGGTGCGGCTCAGTTGATCCGGCATACGTTATACCTTGTCAATGGCCTGCTGCAAATCGGCGATGAGATCGCTTGCATCCTCAAGGCCGCAGCTTAAGCGGATCAGATCAGCGCCCACACCGGCGGCAGCCAGCTGCTCGTCGGTCATCTGGCGGTGGGTAGCAGAGGCGGGGTGGAGGCAGCAGGTGCGGCTGTCTGCCACATGGGTCTCGATAGAGCCCAGCTTTAGGTGCTTCATAAAGGTTTCCGCAGCCTTGCGACCGCCCTTGAGACCAAAGGAGATAACACCGCAGCTGCCCTTGGGCAGATACTTCTGGGCAAGCTCATAGTACTTGTCGCCCTTCAGGCCGCAGTACTTGACCCATGCAACCTTTTCGCTCCCTTGCAGGAATTCGGCGATCTTCTGACCGTTTTCGCAGTGCTGACGCATACGGAAGGGCAGGCTCTCGAGACCCAGATTGAGATAGTAAGCGCTTTGAGGGCTCTGAATGGAGCCAAGGTCACGCATCAGCTGAGCGGTGCACTTGGTAATAAATGCGCCCTCCAAACCAAAACGCTCGGTGTAGGTCACGCCGTGATAGCTGTCATCAGGAGTGCAAAGGCCGGGGAACTTGTCGGGATACTTGGTCCAGTTGAACTTGCCGCTGTCAACGATGCAGCCGCCCACCGCGGAAGCATGGCCGTCCATATACTTGGTGGTGGAGTGGGTCACGATGTCGGCGCCCCACTCAAAGGGACGGCAGTTCACAGGAGTGGCAAAGGTATTGTCCACGATCAGCGGCACGCCGTTTGCATGAGCCACCTTGGCGAACTTTTCAATGTCCAGCACATTCAGCGCGGGGTTGGCGATGGTCTCGCCGAAGAGCAGCTTGGTATTGGGCTGAAAAGCAGCCTGCAGTTCTTCTTCGGAGCAATCGGGATCAACAAAGGTGACATCGATGCCCATGCGCTTCATGGTGACGCTCATAAGGTTGAATGTGCCGCCGTAGATGGCGGTGCTGGCTACAATATGGTCGCCACAGCCGGCGATATTGAACATAGCGTAGAAATTGGCAGCCTGACCGGAGCCGGTGAGCATAGCGGCAGTGCCGCCCTCCATGGCTGCGATCTTGGCAGCAACGGCGTCGCAGGTGGGGTTTGCCAAACGGGAGTAGAAGTAGCCGGAAGCCTCCAGGTCAAACAGCTTACCCATATCCTCAGAGGTGGCATATTTGAATGTGGTGCTCTGGTAGATGGGGATCTGCCGGGGCTCGCCGTTCTTGGGCTCATAGCCCGCCTGAATGCAAAGGGTTTCCATGTGAAGATTCTTGTCCATAAGGATCACCTCATAAGTAAATTTATGAAGATATTTTACCCCGTTTGCACCGGTTTGTCAATCGAAAGGGGAAAGCAGGATAAATGATCGTTTATCTTAGCAAGCACTACCAAGTATGTCATTCCGAGGGAGCGTCAGCGAGTCGAGGAATCTACGCATTTTGTTTATATTTGCATTAAAATCGGTGCCAAGATCCCTCGGCTCCGTTTCACTCCGCTCGGGATGACAGCATTTTTGGTGGTACGGTAAACGATCATTTATCGGAAAATCCGGCGGCACAAATGCCGCCGGATGGGGAATCAAATGTATTTTACGGTGATGTTGCCAAAGCTGATGTCGGCATCCAGCCGGATAGTGCCCTGGGGAAAGGCGTCCGGTTGCCCTTTGACGGACAGGCCTGCAAAGGCTGTGCTGCTGTTGGGCTCTACCCGGAACCGCTTGGGTACCAGCAGGGTCAGCTCACCGAAAGAGCAGTCTGCATCGATTTCGCAGTGCTCGGCCACGGATTCGCAGCCGGTCAGGTCTACCGTCAACTCGCCGAAGGAACAATCAATGTCACCTTCTTCCAGAATAGGCAGTTCGATGTAATGCGCGTTTTCTCCGAAGGCAAGGCTGCAGTCAAAGGAGCGCTCGTCCATATTAAAGTCACTTTGGAACTTGTTGCTGCCACCCAGTTCGACGCCGTTGTGGGCAACACGGAACTTGGGCTTTTTGGGCTTGCGGATGGCATCGACGATCAGACTGATACCGAACAGAATGATGATAACGGGCCAAATTAAGTCGCTGCCGAGGTCCAGATGCCAAACGCCGAGGTTTTGAACGAGAAAATAGCCGCCAAACAGGCCACAGCCCAGGCTGAAGAAAGAGAATTTCTTAAATAGACCGGAGATACCGAACACCAGCAGGGCGCTGGGCCAAAGAATGCTCCAAAAACCCACATCCCATTTCAGGATAGCATTTGCCATGGACAGTGCGCCTACCAAAAGCACCAAAATGGCGAAGGTGATGCTGCCGTGCCGGCCTGCATCCCACGAAAGCTCCCAGTTGTGTTTGGGCTCTTGCTCCTCTTCTGCACAGTTTACGCCCACTACTTCCGCTTCGTGGATCTTTTGGGTTTGCAGACCCAGCAGCTCGTCGGTGGTAATGCCGAAGATCTCTGCTAAGCGGGGCAGCATGGTGATATCGGGGCAGGATTGGTCGTTTTCCCATTTGCTGACGGCCTGGGCGGTGACACCAAGCTTTTCAGCCAAAGCATCCTGCGTAAGTCCCAGACGCTTGCGGTTTTCGGATATCCGCTTTCCAATGGTTTGTTCCATAAGTATTCCTCCTTGCGGCTTTCTTTCCTATATCATGCCATAACTATAAGCAAAAAGCTATCAATCATTCGTTAATTTTAAGAAAAATTTTCTTCAACGCCCGGTTGAGGAGCACTCAACAGCCGGTTGGATGGCATTTTCCTTGCATTTTCTTTGTGTTTAGGGTATGATAAAAACATCAATTTGCGAGGTGCAAAACATGGAAAAGATCACAAGCTTTACCATCGATCATATCAAGCTGCAGCCGGGGCTGTATGTATCCCGGAAGGACAAGGTGGGAACGGAAACGGTGACCACTTTCGACCTGCGGCTGACAAGCCCAAATGAAGAGCCGGTGATGAACACTGCGGAGATGCACACCATGGAGCATCTGGCGGCCACTTACTTACGCAACGAGCCCAATTGGAAAGAGAAAGTGCTGTATTTTGGCCCTATGGGCTGCCGCACCGGCTTTTACCTGCTGCTGGCGGGAGATCACACAGCTAAAGACATTGTGCAGCTCGTGAAGGATTGCTTCCGGTTTATCGCAGACTTCCGGGGGGATGTTCCCGGCGCCAGCGCAAAGGATTGCGGTAATTATCTGGACATGAATCTTCCCATGGCAAACTATTGGGGCAGACGCTATGCCGCGTTGCTGGAAAATATCACAGACGACCGTCTGAACTACCCTAAGTAAGGAGAAACGAAATGAAGTTTGGTATTATTGGCGCTATGGCGGTGGAAGTTGCCGCATTGAAAGAAAATATGCAGGAAATGACCACCACCCAAAAAGCGGGCATGGAATTTTATGAGGGCAAGCTGGAGGGCGTAAATACTGTGGTGGTCCAGTGTGGCGTGGGTAAGATCAATGCCGCCATGTGCACGCAGATCCTTATTGACTGCTTTCATGTTACCCATGTGGTGAACACCGGCATTGCAGGCTCACTTTCTGCCCAGCTGGATATTTGCGATCTGGTCATCAGCCGGGATGCCATCCATCACGATTTTGACCTGCGGTTCTGGGATCGCCCCATCGGGCAGGTGCCGGGCATGGATGTGATTGCGTTCCCTGCGGATGAGAGGATGATGGATATGGCCTTTGCGGCGGCAGAAAGCATTGCTCCCGGTCATACAAAGATCGGCCGCGTGGCCAGCGGCGATCAGTTCATCTGCTCCAAGGAGCAGAAAGAGCGGATCATCGCCGATACCGAGGGTATCTGTGCTGAGATGGAGGGTGCATCCATTGCCCATACAGCCTACCGCAACGGCATTCCTTTTGTCATTATCCGTGCCATTTCCGATAAGGCCGACGGCAGCGCGGAGATGGATTATCCCACCTTTGAAGCCCTTGCGGCAGACCGCTGCGCCCGGGTCACCATGGCCATGGCAAAGCAAATGAGCAAGTAAAAAAGAAAGGCACCGCTGATAGACTGCCCCAGTTTGTACGGACAGCACAAAAAAAGAGGCCCTGTGTAAGATTATTAAGTTTTAAGCGGAGTGGCGTAGCGTTAGCGGCGCCACTCCAGTTTTTATCTGGATACGCTCATAATTGTAAAAATGAATGTA
>JAZUNW010000113.1:0-26764 GCA_045604325.1 Faecousia sp.
GTCCCGGGCATACGTCATCGAGCGTCTGGGCGGCTTCCACGCAGTTCAGGGTGTTGGCCTGCACTTCAAGGTCCCCTTTATTGACCGCATCGCTCGCCGTGTCTCCCTGAAAGAGCAGGTTCTGGACTATCCCCCTCAGCCGGTCATTACCAAGGACAACGTCACCATGCAGATCGATACCGTCGTCTATTTCCAGATCACCGACCCCAAGCTGTACGCCTACGGCGTTGAGCAGCCCATGGCCGCTATGGGGACCCTGACCGCCACCACTCTGCGTAACATCATCGGCGATCTGGAGCTTGACCAGACCCTGACCTCCCGCGATGTGGTCAACACCAAGATGCGGGCCATTCTGGACGAGGCCACCGACCCCTGGGGCATCAAGGTCAACCGGGTGGAGCTGAAGAACATTCTGCCCCCTGCTGACATTCAGAGCTCCATGGAAAAGCAGATGAAGGCCGAGCGCGACCGCCGTCAGGCAATTCTGCAGGCCGAAGGCCAGAAGAAGTCCGCGATCCTCATTGCCGAAGGTGAGAAGGAATCCGCGATTTTGCGGGCAGATGCCGAAAAGCAGGCTGCCATTTTGAAGGCGGAAGGCGAAGCCGAAGCCATCCGCAAGGTGCAGCAGGCTCTGGCCGACTCTTTGGAGATGCTGAATGAAAAGGCTCCCAACGAGCAGGTCATTAAGCTCAAGTCCATCGAGGCTATGCAGAAGATCGCTGACGGCAAGGCTACCAAGATCATCATTCCTTCCGAAATGCAGGGTCTTGTGGGCATGGCCAACGGCATTGTCGAAGGCGTAAAGGGCGAGTAAGATGGCCGAAAAGAAAGAGAAGCGCTTTATCAAAGTGTACTCTGACGGCGGCGGCTTCACCGGCCCTGCCACCTATATCCTGGTGGACCGGCAGACCGGCGTAAATTACCTTTACGCTGCCGGCAGCTACGGCGGCGGTGTTACGCCCCTGTTAAACCGGGACGGCACGCCTGTCATCACGTCCGTGCCCAGAGAATACGACGAATAACGAAAACCGCACCGGTTGCCCGGTGCGGTTTTTTATACCAATGTCTTTATGAGGAAATATCCCACAACTGCCACGCCGAGGACGATGCGGTAGACACCGAACACAGAGAAGGAATGCTTACGCACATACTCCATGAGGCCCTTGATGACCGCAAGGCTCACCACAAAGCTGACCACGCAGCCCACGATAAGCACCATGATCTCCGTGCCACCGGCCTGCGCGCCTTCCAAAAGGAATTTCAGCAGCTTCAGCGCGCTGGCTCCCAGCATGGTGGGAATCGCCATAAAGAAACTAAACTCCGCACCGGCGCTGCGGCTGACACCCAAAATGATAGCGCCCAGAATGGTAGAGCCGGAGCGGGATGTGCCGGGGATCAGGCTCAGGCACTGGAACGCACCCATAAGTAAGGCTGTGCGATAATCGATGGCGTTTACATCAGTGATCTTAAAGCTACGGCTACTGTTCCACTTTTCCACAAAGAGGAATGCGATGCCGTAAACGATGAGCATAATGGCCACCACGATGTAATTATAAAAATGGGCATCCATCCAGTCGTCCAGCAGCAGGCCGATCACCGCAGAGGGGATCACCGCCACCACGACCTTAAACCACAGCTGCCAGGTATCCTTCTTCTGGATGGAATCCTTTTTCGGCGAAAAAGGATTCAGCTTGTGGAAAAACAGCACGATGACCGCCAAGATCGCGCCCAGCTGGATCACCACCTGGAACATTTCATAAAAAGCTTCGCTGACCTGCAGCTTTACAAATTCGTCCAGCAGGATCAGATGTCCCGTTGTGGATACGGGCAGCCACTCGGTGATGCCTTCCACGATACCAAACAGCACCGCTTTCAAAAATTCTATCATGGAAAACTCCTTTCAAAATTCAGGTTGTCGCTCTTGCGAGCAAATTGACAAGAGACAATTGATAATTGACAATTGGAGGTATTTACTTACGCAAATAATTCAAATAAGTCCGCAAAGCGGACACCATAATTGTCCATTGTCCATTTTCAATTGTCCATTCGGCAGAGCAAACTGCCACATAAACCGCAACTTGCATTTTCCTTTCTCATCATACCCCATCGGGCCGCAAATGGCAAGAAAAACTTGTCCGTTCACATTTTGGGGCGAAACTCTTAAAAATTTGTTCATGACAAACGGCAAAAATGTACTATAATAGTGTAAAAAGGAAACTATCAAGCTTTGGGAGGTTATCAACATGGCTGTATCTGTTTTGATCGTGGAGGACGACCGCAATATTGCGGAGCTGCTGCAAATGTATCTGGAAAAAGAGGGCTATGCCGTCACCACCGCCTTTGACGGCGGGCAGGGTCTGACCAAGTTCCGGGCAATCAAGCCGGATCTGGTGCTGCTGGATGTGATGATGCCCGTCATGGACGGCTGGGCGGTATGCAAGGCCATCCGGGAAACTGACCAGACCCCCATCATCATGCTCACCGCCAAAGGTGAGACCGACGACAAGGTGCATGGCCTGAAGTCCGGTGCTGACGACTATATCACCAAGCCCTTTGAGATGAAGGAAGTGCTGGCCCGCATCGAGGCAGTACTGCGCCGCACATCCGGCGTTGCCGCCGAAAAGAAGGCAAGACGGCTGGTATTTGACAAGCTGACCATCGACATGGACGCCTTTGAGCTGACGGTAGACGGCAAAAAGGTGGATACGCCCCCCAAGGAGATGGAGCTGCTTTACTATCTTGCCTCTTCTCCCAACCGGGTCTACACCCGCAACCAGCTTTTGGACGAGGTTTGGGGCTTTGACTACTTCGGCGACAGCCGCACCGTGGATGTCCATGTCAAGCGCCTGCGGGAAAAGTTAGAGGGCATCAGCGAAAGCTGGAGCTTAAAGACCGTATGGGGCGTTGGGTACAAGTTTGAGGTCCAAAGCTGATGCGCAGCACGTTCAGCCGGACTTTTTCCACCATCGTCGTTACATTGCTGGTGGCGTTCCTTGCCATCGGCACCTCCTTTACGCTGCTGGTTAAGAACTACCTGACGAACAGAGTTCTGGCGGACTTGAAAACCGACGGTGAAGTGATCTCACAGCTGGTGCAGTCTGCTTATGTGGAAGACAGTTTTACCGGCAGAGATTTTAATATTGCTCTGAGTGTGGCATCTTCCATCTCCGGCGCGGACGCTGTGATCTGCGATGCCAAAGGCAAGCTGATCCTGTGCGCCAGTGCCCCCTTGGGCTGCGAGCACCGCGGTCTTGTGCTGGACAGGGGCTATTTGGAGCGGGTGTTTGCCGAAGGCGGTGCCACCGACACCGGCACTATCAAGGAGCTTTACTCCGATAACCGCTACATCGTTGCCATTCCCATACTGGCAGAGGCTACCGGCGCAAGGATCGGCATCGTCATCATGTCCTCGCCCACCTTGGGCACAACGGCGGTCATGGACCGGATCACTGAGATCTTTCTGTTTGTATCCATTCTGGTCATCTTGATCTCTGTGCTGCTGATGATCCTTTTTGCCCGACACCAAAGCAAGCCCCTGCAGCAGATGGCACGGGCTGCCAATGCATTCGGCCACGGGGAATTCACCGCCCGGGTCGATACCGAGGGCAATTACCCCGCGGAGATCGAAGAATTGGCCATTTCCTTTAACAACATGGCATCTTCTCTGCAAAAAAGTGAATACCAGCGGCAGGAATTCGTTGCCAATGTATCCCACGAATTGAAGACCCCCATGACCACCATCGCCGGCTACATCGACGGCATTTTGGACGGCACGATCCCGGAAGAAAAGCAGGCGCATTACCTGCACATCGTATCCGATGAGACCAAGCGCTTAAACCGGTTGGTGCGCAGTATGCTGGATATTTCCCGCCTGCAGGATGAGGGGGGTATCCCCGAGGAGCAGAAGACCCGGTTTGATCTTAATGAGTGCCTCGGTCAGGTGCTCATCACCTTTGAGCAGAAAATCACCGCCAAGGCCCTCAATGTGCAGGTGGATATGCCGGAGCATCCGGTATATACCTTGGCAAATGAGGACTATGTGACCCAGGTGATCTACAATCTTATCGACAACGCGGTCAAATTCTGCCCCCAGAAGGGCACACTCTCCCTTTCTGTGCGAGAGGGCAAGGGAAAGGCCTACATTAGTGTTGCCAATGAGGGCGAGACCATCCCGCCGGAAGAGCTTCCGCTGGTGTTTGACCGGTTTCACAAGCTGGACAAAAGCCGCTCCCAGAATCGGGACAGCTGGGGTCTGGGCCTTTACATCGTAAAGACCATCGTCATCTCCCATGGCGAGAATATCTCCGTCACCAGCCGCGACGGCCAAACGACTTTCACCTTCACCATGCCCCTTGTCAACTAAATGATCGTTTAGCGCACCACCAAAAATACTGTCATCCCGAGCGGAGTGAAACGGAGCCGAGGGATCTTGGCACCGATTTTAATGCAAATATAAACGAAATGCGTAGATTCCTCGACTCGCTGACGCTCCCTCGGAATGACATACTCGGTGGTGCATGCTAAGATAAACGATCATTTATCGCATCATATTCTTTTTTCAAAGAGGTCTATTTATGGACGAACGAAACAACTACCCACACGATCCCTGGGACAGGGATTCTTACGAGACCGGCCGTACCAGACCGCCCAAAAGCAGACGCGGCATCATCGCGCTGCTGCTGATCGCCGTGATCTTCTTAGGCGGCATCGCCAGCGCGCTCGGCATTATGAATATCAAGCTGTTCCGGCGGCTGAAGGAGACTTCCGGCAATTCCGGTATGTCCTTCCACCAGACCACCGAGCCCCAAGCAACTCCCTCCCCCACCGATGCCACAGAAAATAAAGACCACACCGACGCCGATGTGACGGTGGATCTGAACAAAACACCGGAAAGCGTGGAAAATGTTCCCCAGACCGGCGGTCTTTCCTATCAGCAGATTTATGACAAGGCTATTGGTTCTGTGGTGTCCATCACCTGCGACAGCGGCACCGGCACCGGTGTTGTGCTGACAAAAGACGGCTACCTCGTCACCAACTGCCATGTGGTGCAGGGGGCAACGACCATTGGGGTGCTGTTTACCGACGGGCGCACCATGAGCGCTTCCGTGGTGGGGGCTGACACCGTTTCCGATCTTGCGGTGCTTTATGTGCAGGCCAGCGATCTGACCCCTGCAGAATTCGGCGATTCTTCCGCTCTGCGGGTAGGCGATGCGGTGGCCGCCATCGGCGACCCCCTGGGCTCTCAGTTCCGGGGCACTATGACTGACGGAATCGTTTCCGCCATCAACCGGGATGTGACTACGAACGGCCGCACCATGACCCTCATTCAGACCAATGCCGCCTTAAATTCCGGCAACTCCGGCGGCCCGCTGCTAAACTGCTACGGACAGGTGGTGGGTATCAACACCTTAAAGATCGGCGCATTCACCGATTCTGCCGGTGTTGAAGGCCTGGGCTTTGCCATTCCCAGCACCACCGTAAAGGAAGTGGTGGAGCAGCTGATCCGGCAGGGCTATGTGTCCGGCCGGCCCAGTTTGGGCTTTACCGGCAGCACGGTTTCTCCGCTGGAGCAGGCATTTTATCGGCTGCCCGCCGGCGTGCTGGTCCAGAAAGTGAACAGCGGCAGCAACGCAGAAAAAGCCGGCCTTGCCGAGGGCGATATTCTGCTGAGCGTGAATGATGTGCGGATCACAGATGCCCAAACCCTGGAGACTGCCTTGTATGCCTACGATGCCGGTGACACAGTGCAGATCGTCATTTACCGCAGCCGGCAGCAGTACCGCATTACCCTTACCCTCGACGAGGCCGAAGGTTAAATTGCGGTTTAGCAGGCAGTTTGATCCATGCGGCATATTCTTGCCTCCCCCTTTGGGGGAGCCAAGCTACCCTGCGGGTGAAAAACAACCTGAAAAAACGGAAATTTGAAGAGGTAACTTATGAAGCCGATTTTTGAAAAAACCTATACCGTCCGTGACTGCGACGTGGATTGCTTTGGCCGTTTGACTCCGGCCCGTGTGCTGTTTTTTGCCCAGGATGCCGCCGGTCAGCACTGCAACGCCCTCTCCCTTGACTATGACACCTTGGCCGAAAAGCGTCTTTTCTGGGCGGTGATCCGTCATCGGGTGCAGGTGACCCGATGCCCCATGCGCGGCGAGACCGTGACGGTGCAGACATGGCCCATGCCCACCACCCGGTCCGCCTATCCCCGTTCTACGGTGGCTTACGATGCACAGGGCAATGAGCTGTTCCGGGCCATCAGTCTTTGGATTCTCATGGATCTTGACTCCCGTGCCATGATCCTGCCGGGAAAAAGCGGCATCGATGTGCAAGGCGTTTTGCTGGGCAGTGAGCTGGCCACGCCTTCTTCCGTTTCCATGGTCAACGCTCCCAACACGGCCACAAGAAATGTGGCATTCACCGACCTGGACCGCAACGGTCATGTGAACAACTGCCGGTATTTGGACTGGGTCGATGACCTGCTGCCCAGCGCTTTCCACGAGGGAAACTGGGCAAAGGAGATCACAGTTTGTTACATGCAAGAAGCAAAAGAGGGGCAGAAAATTACCCTTCAGTGGGCCCTTTCCGACGGCCCGCAGCTTACTGTGGACGGCATTCGCAGCGAGACAGCTGCGTCCGCCGGTTACAGCCGTGTGTTCTCCGTTCGGATGCTGTTTTGACAAGTGTTCTGTAAACCGATTTGTAATTTTTCGGTTGCTGGGATTTTTTGAGTTTTTCCCAGCCTCGCCGGCTTTGACCTTGGTTTTACTGGGGATTTTCCCTGCCGTCCTGTGGAAAAACCTGTGGAAAGTGTGGAAAACTTATGTTTACCGGTTGTATCCATAACTGCAACTTCTACAATTTATGTCAACCGATGTTCCGTTCTCTCAAGGTTCGATAAATACCAACCGGATACCCATTGTAGGGACCGGCGACGGTCCCTACATTTTTTTGCCGTTTGTGCCCAGCAAAAAAGCACCCACGATTCCGTGGGTGCTTTTCCTGTTTTACTTTACAGTGCTGGTAGAACGGAGCGTGACATCGTGGGCGCCGCCCTCGACGATAGAGGTGGCAGAAACCAGAGTCAGCTTGGCATCCCGCTGCAGGTCGGGGATATTGGTCACACCAACATTGCACATGGTGGACTTGACCTTATAAAGGGAAGACTCTACATTGTCATGCAGGCTGCCTGCGTAGGTAACATAGCTGTCAACGCCCTCTTCAAAGGTCAGCTTGCTGGCGCCGCCGAGATCGTAGCGCTGCCAGTTACGGGCACGGTTGGAGCCTTCGCCCCAGTACTCCTTCATGTAAGCACCGTTTACCATGACCTTGGGTGTGGGAGACTCGTCGAAACGGGCGAAGTAGCGGCCCAGCATCAAAAAGTCTGCGCCCATGGCCAGAGCCAGAGTCATGTGGTAATCGTGGACAATGCCGCCGTCGGAGCAGATAGGCACATAAATGCCGGTCTCCTTGAAATACTCATCACGGGCTGCGGCAACCTCGATAACAGCGGTAGCCTGACCGCGGCCAATGCCCTTGGTCTCACGGGTGATGCAGATAGAACCGCCGCCGATACCGATCTTGACAAAGTCAGCACCCGCCTCAGCCAGGAAACGGAAGCCTTCCCGGTCCACAACGTTGCCTGCGCCGATCTTCACGGTGTCGCCGTAGTGCTCACGGACCCAGGCGATGGTCTTGGCCTGCCAGCAGGTATAGCCCTCAGAGGAGTCGATGACCAGACAGTCAACACCGGCTTCCAGCAAAGCGGGGATACGCTCGGCATAGTCACGGGTATTGATACCTGCGCCCACCAGATACCGCTTCTTGCTGTCCAGCAGCTCCTGAGGATTTGCCTTGTGAGAGGCGTAGTCCTTGCGGAATACGAAATACATCAGGTGGTCATCCTTGTCCACGATGGGCAAAGAGTTGAGCTTGTGCTCCCAGATGATGTCGTTGGCTTCCTTCAAAGTGGTCTCGGCAGGAGCTGTGACCAGCTTTTCCCGGGGCGTCATAAAGGTAGAGACCTTTTCGCTCACATCCATACGGGAAACCCGGTAGTCACGGCCGGTGACGATGCCCAGGAGCTTACCGTTGGGGGTACCGTCCTCAGTGATGGCTACGGTGGAGAAGCCGTTTTTCTCCTTCAGCGCCAGCACATCCGCCAGAGTGGCATCGGGTGTTAAGTTGGAAGCAGAGGTAACAAAGCCGGCCTTGTAGCCCTTGACCTTGGCCACCATGGCAGCCTGGGACTCAATGGACTGAGAGCCGAAAATAAAGCTGATGCCGCCCTCTTTTGCAAGAGCGATTGCCAGGCTGTCGTTGGAAACGGACTGCATAACTGCAGAAACCAGCGGAATATTCAGAGAAATAGCGGGCTCTTCTTCGCCCTTGCGGTACTTGGTCAGCGGCGTGCGCAGAGAAACATTGGCGGGGATGCAATCCTCGGAAGTGTAGCCGGGGATCAGCAGATACTCGCTGAAAGTGCGGCTGGGCTCGGTCATATAATGGGCCATCTTTATTTCCTCCTGTATGTATAATAGTATGTAGTTATGGTTACTTAACAATCTACCACAGTTCTGCGTTTTGGTCAAGTGGGCAAAGCGCAAAAAAGCAGGGTTTCAAAATCCGTCGGTTTCGGTTATTTTTAAATGCAAAATGCAAAATGCTGAATGCAGAATAATTGTGTCGGCGCAGCCGACTATTTAAATTATTTGCGCAGCAAATACCTTCATTTTGCATTCTGAATTCTGCATTTTGCATTCACGGAATATTGCTTTTTGCGTATTTGTGTGTTATATTTTTAAGGTTAAGAGATTTTTCAGGCAAAAGGAGCTTTGAAATATGGCTGCAAAAGAAAATATCCGCAATATCGCCATCATCGCCCACGTTGACCACGGCAAGACCACCCTCGTCGATGAAATGCTGAAGCAGGGCGGCATTTACCGGGAAAACCAGGCCACGGTGGAGCGCGTTATGGACTCCGGCGACTTGGAGCGTGAGCGCGGAATTACCATTTTGGCAAAGAACACCTCTGTATATTATAAGGATACCAAAATCAACATCGTAGACACTCCCGGCCATGCCGACTTCGGCGGCGAGGTTGAGCGCATTCTTAAGATGGTCAACGGCGTTATTTTGCTGGTGGACGCCGCGGAAGGCCCCATGCCCCAGACCCGTTTCGTGCTGCAAAAGGCGCTGGAGCTGGGTCACAAGGTCATCGTTGCCGTCAACAAGGTGGACAAGCCCGACGCCCGTATCCACGAAGTGATGGACGAGGTTTTGGAGCTGCTGCTGGACTTGGACGCAACCGACGTGCAGTTTAACTCCCCCACCGTATTCTGTTCCGGCCGGCAGGGCACCGCCAGCTACAGTCCCGACGAGATGGGCAGCGACCTTACCCCCCTGTTTGAAACTGTGGTCAACTATATCGACGCTCCCGAGGGTGACGAAAGTGCACCCCTGCAGCTGCTGGTATCTTCCATTGATTATAATGAATATGTGGGCCGTATCGCTGTGGGCCGTGTGGAGCGGGGTACTATCAAGGTCGGTCAGGAAGTTACCATATGCGACTACCATGATGCTGAAATGCGCCAAAAAGGCAAGGTCGTAGCCCTTTATGCTTACGACGGTCTGGGAAAGATGCCCATTCAGGAAGCCTCTGCCGGTGAGATCGTTGCCCTATCCGGCATGGCAGACATCACCATCGGCCGCACCCTCTGCGCACCCGATGCCGTGGAGCCTCTGCCCTTTGTGAAGATTTCTGACCCCACCATCGAAATGACCTTTGCCGTCAACGATTCTCCCTTTGCAGGCAAAGAGGGCAAGTATGTCACCAGCCGCAATCTGCGTGACCGGCTGGAAAAGGAGCTCCTAAAGGATGTTTCGCTGCATGTCACCGAGGCCAGCACCGATTCTTTCAATGTTGCCGGCCGTGGCGAAATGCATCTGTCTATCCTTATGGAGACCATGCGCCGCGAGGGCTTTGAGTTCTCCGTTTCCACCCCCAGAGTGCTGACCAAAGAGATCGGCGGCAAGCTTTGCGAGCCCATTGAGCGGATGGTTGCCGACGTTCCGGAAGAGTGCATGGGCGCTGTTATCGAGAAAATGGGCCGCCGCAAGGGCGATCTGCTTTCCATGACCCCCATGGGCAATCGCTACCGCTTAGAGTTCAAAGTGCCTTCCCGCGGCCTTTTCGGCTACCGCAGCGAATTCCTCACCGACACCAAGGGCGAGGGCATTATGAGTAGCGTTTTGGACAGCTATGCCCCCGTCAAGGGCGAGATCGAGCGCCGTCTTGTGGGCTCTTTAATCGCTCACGAAAGCGGTGAGGCTGTTGCCTACGGTCTGGGTGCTGCCCAGGAGCGTGGCGCGCTGTTCATCGGACCGGGCACACCGGTTTATGCCGGCATGGTGGTGGGTATCTGCAGCCGCAACGAGGATATGACCGTCAATGTCTGCAAGCGCAAGCAGCTGACCAATATGCGGGCCAGCGGTTCTGACGATGCCATCCGCCTTATCACCCCCCGCGTTTTCAGCCTGGAGCAGTGCTTAGAGTTCCTGGCAGACGACGAGCTGCTGGAGTGTACGCCCAAGAGTCTGCGCATCCGCAAGCGGGAGCTGGACCACGCAACCCGTATGCGGGAACTGATGAAGAAAAGAAATCAGGAGTAAAAATGAAAGGACCTGTGGGTTATGGACTTTCGGAAATTCTTTAATGTGAATAGAAAGACCCGCAATATTATTTTTATCAGCTGCGCTGCGGCAATTATCGTGCTTCTTGGCACGCTCACTGCCCTCGCTTTGCTCTTCGGCAGACCGGAAGCACCTGCCCCCACCTTGGGTGACACCACTGTGCCTACCACCGAAGCACCTACCGATGCGCCCACCGATCCCCCTACAGATCCTCCCACCGAGCCTCCCAAGGAAGAGCGCTACACCTTGAGCTTTGTGGGAGACTGCACCTTGGGCACCCATAAGACCATGATGACCTACAAACGCAGCTTCGTGAAGCTGGTGGGCGAAAATTACAGCTATCCCTTCCAGAATGTGCTGCCCTATTTTTCCGCTGACGACTGCACCTTTGCCAATTTGGAGGGCGTTTTTGCCGATTCCGGAACACCTGCGGATAAGAAGTTTACCTTCCGGGGCCCCACCGCTTTCGGTAATATTCTGACCGAGGGCTCCATCGAGGCCGTTTCCATCGCCAACAACCATTCCTACGACTTTGGCGACGAGGGCTACGCATCCACCAAGAAAGTGCTGGACGAAAAGGGCGTTCACTATGCCGAGCAGCGCAGTACCACCGTCTTCACCACGCAAAGCGGTCTTACCATCGGTTTTTATGCCCTGTACGCCTGCAACTATAATCCCCAGCCTGCTGAAATCAAAGAGGCTGTGGATAAAATGCGCGCTGAAGGTGCAGAGATCATCATTGCATCCATCCACTGGGGCGAGGAGGGCTGGTACTCCGTCACCAACCGACAAAAGCGCAACGGCCACGACCTCATCGACAACGGTGTGGACATCGTTTGGGGTCACCATCCCCATGTGCTGCAAAAGATTGAAAAGTACAACGGCGGTTACATCTACTATAGCCTGGGTAACTTCTCCTTCGGCGGCAACCACAACCCCGGCGACAAGGACACCGCCATCTTGCAGCAGGAGATCATCCGCACCGTGGATGGTGAAATCAAGCTGGGCGAGCTAAAGGCCATCCCCTGCCGCCTCAGCTCCAAAACCAGCTACAACGACTTTATCCCTACGCCCTACGAAGAGGGCACAAAGGAATTTAACCGTGCTATGGACAAGCTGGGCGGCTTATATAAGGGCAGCGGCTCTTCTTCGAAAGAGACCGAGCCTGCCACCACTGCACCCACCGAGGCACCCACGGAAACTCCTACCAGTGCACCCACGGAAGTACCGACGGATGCACCCACAGATCCGCCTACTGATCCTCCCACGGATCCGCCCACCGATCCCCCTACCGATCCCCCTACCGATCCTCCCACGGAACCTCCGGCGGAAGATGGCGGGGAAAACCCGCCTCCCGGGGAATGATTTTTCCCAAAATTACGAAAATAATGGTTGACCTTATTGCATTTTTCGGCTATAATACCTTAGCATGACCAATTATGGTCTTAAAAATGTTCCGCTGCGGCCGGTTTTTCCGACTGTCGAGCATATTGATTTTTGAGGAGGTGTATCCGAAATGAAGCGTACCTATCAGCCCAGCCGCCGTCATCGTTCCAAGGTTCACGGTTTCCGCCAGAGAATGGCTACTTCCAACGGTCGTAAGGTTCTTGCCCGTCGCCGTGCCAAGGGCCGTAAGGTTCTGTCCGCCTGATTGTAAGCAGTTAGGCAACCTATAGCAGGATGATCGCTCAATGCGAAAATGGGAGCTATAAGCGGGGCGACAAGCAGTTCGCCCCGCTCCCTTTTTTATTTGGGCAAATGCTCGAAATTCTTTTCCATCCGGCTGGCGGTGCTTTTCCGGCATAGCTTCGTTTCAAAGCCCTTGAAATACACTAAGTATTCCTGCGGGTTTTGACCTCGCGCTGCCGAAAAATCCCTCGCCCCCTATCCGGAAAATACTTTCTTCGCACTTGCCTTTGTTTTGAGATTTTGTATTTCCCGGGGGAGATACTATGAATTTTTCCACAAGCTTGAAGCTCAACCACATATTCCAGCGGCTTTATCACACTTCCGGCTACGCCAACGGCCTTTTGGTGCTTTACGCCCGCAAAAATAAGGGCGATACCAATCGGGTAGGCATCACCGTCAGCAAAAAATTAGGCAAGGCCCACGTAAGAAACCGGATGCGCCGGCGCTTACGGGAAGTGTACCGTCTCAACGAGGAAAAATTCCTCTGCGGCTGGGACATCGTTGTGGTGGCAAGAACAAAAGCGGTCTTTGCCGATTTTGACACGCTGACCCGTGCCTATCTGCAGCTGGCAGAAAAGGCAGGGCTTTTAAAGACACCATGAAAAAAGTATTTCTTGCCATGATCCGCTTTTATCAGCGGCATATTTCCCCCAATACCAAACCATCCTGCCGATTTTTGCCCACCTGCTCCAACTACGCACTGGAAGCAATCGAAAAATACGGGGCCCTGAAGGGCGGTTGGCTCGCTTTTAAGCGGCTGATGCGCTGCAACCCTTTTTACAAAGGGGATTACTACGACCCCGTGCCGTAACTAAGGAGTAATGTCAATGTTTTTAGCATTCAGCATGTCTGACATCATCACTGTTCCCTTCGGCTATCTGCTGGATTGGCTGTACCAGTTCACAACCAACTACGGTGTTGCCCTGATCCTCTTTGCCGTCATCGTTCGGCTAGTGCTGCTGCCTGTGACTGCAAAGTCCAAGAAGAGCATGATGAAGATGTCCCGTTTGCAGCCCAAGATTCAGGAGATCCAGAAAAAGTACGAAAACGACCAGAAAAAGCAACAGGAAGCCATCCAGGCACTGCAAAAAGAAGAGGGCGCAACCATGGGCTGCGGTGGCTGCCTTTGGAGTCTGGTACCTCTGCTGATTTTGATCCCTCTGTATCAGGTCATCCGCCAGCCCATGGTGTATATGCTCCATGAAGCGGTGGAAACCGTCGAACAGGCCATCAAGGTTATTAAGGAAAGCAACCCCAGCCTCTTTACCAACAACAATTTCTACGATCAGCTGGTAGCTGCCCGTCACCTGCCCGATTTTGTGGGTGCACTCAAGGAAGCCGGCATCAACTTTGCCAACAGCGCCTCCTGGGAAGGCCTGAACTTCAGTTTCTTAGGCATCGATCTGGGCATGCAGCCCGTGTTCAACATCTTCGGTGCCGCCTGGAAATGGGACTGGAATCACATTGGTGCTTTCCTGATCCCCGTTGCGTCCGCCGGCAGCCAGGTTCTGAGCATGTGGCTCAGCCAGCGCACCAATAATTCCGTCATCACTGACAAAAACGGTGTGCAGGATAAGGAAGCTGCCAAGAACTCTCAGTCCGCACAGTCCAGCAAGATGATGATGTGGATGATGCCCATCATGAGCTTGTGGATCGGCTTTACCGTGCCTGCGGCACTGTCCCTTTACTGGTTCATCGGCGGTGTTGTTGCCATGATCGAAAACGAGCTGCTGACCAAGCACTACCGCAAGATCTATGATGCCGAGGACGCAGAGCGTCTGAAGAAGGCCATGGAGCGGGATGCCATCGAGGCTGAAAAGGAGCGCATCCGCGCTGAAAAGCGGGCTGCCAACCCCGACGGTATCACCGAAAACACCAGCAAGAAGAAGCTGCAGAAAAAGCAGCAGATGGAAGAACAGGCCGCCAAGGCTGCCGCCAAAAAAGAATACGAGGCCAAAAAGGGCATCGTAACCGAAGAGGAAAAGCCTCAGAAGGAGGCCCTGTCCGGCATCCCTGAACGACCCAACTGTAAGGGCCGGGCCTATGACCCCAACCGTTACCGCACCGAATCTACGGAGGAATAAAGATGGAAAAGACCATTATTACCACCGGCAAGACCATTGATCTTGCCATTGAAGCGGCTTTAAATCAGCTGGGTCTGGACCGGGACAGCGTTTCTGTTCAGGTTGTAAGCCAGGCAAAGCCCGGCTTCCTTGGTCTGGGCGCACAGCCCGCCAAGGTCGAGGTGACCTACGAAGCTCCCGATCCCGCTCCCAAGGTAGCCCTTTCTTCTGCTTCCCGCAGCAAGCCCAAGGCAAAGCCCGTGGCTGAGAAGAAGCCCGAGCCCCCCAAGGCAGAGCCCAAGAAGGAAGAAAAGAAGCCCACGCCCAAGGCTGAGCCTAAGCAGGAAGCACCCAAGGCACCCGCTGAGCCCAAGGTTTACGCCCCCGCCGAGCCCGGCTCTGTGGAAGAGCGAATTGAAGTATTTTTGAAGGGCCTGCTGGAGCACATGGGCAGCGATGCTGTGCCCCACGCATGGAAAGCCGACAGCAATACTTATAAGGTAGAGTTCACCGGCTCCGACCTGGGCTACCTCATCGGCCGCCGTGGCGACACCCTGGACGCTCTGCAGCATCTTGCCAATTACAGCATCGGCCGCAATACCGAGGGCCACATCCGCATCAGTGTGGATGCCGAGGATTACCGTGAAAAGCGGGAAGAGAGCCTGCGCCGTTATGCCCGCAAGAAGGCACAGCAGGTTCTGAAGGCACGCCGCCGCACCACCTTGGAGCCCATGAACGCCTATGAGCGCCATGTGATCCACGCAGCGCTGCAGGATATGGAGAACATCACCACCCACTCCACCGGCAGCGAGCCTAACCGCCGCGTTGTGATTGAGTTCGTAAGATAATTATGCAAAAGACCGCTTGAAAGAGCGGTCTTTTTTTTGGAAAGCATGTCATTGCGAGGGCCGTTAGGCCCGTGGCAATCTCCTGCGACCAGTATCGACAGGCACAGATTCACTTAACATTGCAGATGTTCAATGTTAAGTAAAATATCCCTTTTTATGCTACTGTACTTGAGATTCCCACGGCCGCGTTGCGGCCTCGGAATGACACAAAAAATGCACCGCCGCAGCGGTGCATTTTTTACATTATGAAATTACAGCTGAGGACCAGCCTTCACGAGAGCCTTGCCCTCTTCGTTGCCGGTGTACTTATTGAAGTTCTTGATGAACCGGGCTGCCAGATCCTGTGCCTTTGCGTCCCACTCAGCAGCGTCTGCGTAAGTGTTTCTGGGATCGAGGATGTTGGTGTCCACGCCGGGCAGAGCAGTGGGGACCTCGAAGTCGAAGTAGGGGATCTTCTTAGTCTCAGCCTTCAGGATGGAACCATCCAGGATGGCGTCGATGATGCCGCGGGTATCCTTAATGGAGATACGCTTGCCGGTGCCGTTCCAGCCGGTGTTGACCAGGTAAGCCTTGGCGCCGGACTTCTCCATCTTCTTGACCAGCTCTTCGCCGTACTTGGTGGGGTGCAGCTCCAGGAAAGCAGCGCCGAAGCAAGCGGAGAAGGTGGGAGTGGGCTCAGTGATGCCGCGCTCGGTGCCGGCCAGCTTGGAAGTAAAGCCACTGAGGAAGTAGTACTGAGTCTGTTCGGGGGTCAGGATGGAAACGGGAGGCAGAACGCCGAATGCGTCAGCAGACAGGAAGATGACATTCTTGGCATCGGGGCCCTTGGAAACGGGGCGAACGATCTTTTCGATATGGTTGATGGGATAGGAAACACGGGTATTCTCGGTGACGGAGCCGTCAGCAAAGTCGCAGACACCGTTTTCATCCACAGTCACATTCTCCAGCAGAGCGTTGCGCTTGATGGCGTTGTAGATATCCGGCTCGGAGTCCTTATCCAGATTGATGACCTTTGCGTAGCAGCCGCCCTCGAAGTTAAAGACGCCCTCATCGTCCCAGCCGTGCTCGTCGTCACCGATCAGCAGACGCTTGGGGTCAGTGGACAGGGTGGTCTTGCCGGTGCCGGAAAGGCCAAAGAACAGAGCGGTGTTCTCGCCGTTCATATCGGTGTTGGCAGAGCAGTGCATGGAGGCCATGCCATTCAGGGGCAGGTAGTAGTTCATCATGGAGAACATACCCTTCTTCATCTCACCGCCGTACCAGGTGTTCAGGATGACCTGCTCCTTGGAGGTGATGTTGAAGATAGCAGCAGTCTCGGAGTTCAGACCCAGCTCCTTGTAGTTGGTAACCTTGGCCTTGGGTGCGTTGTAGGAAACAAAGTCGGGCTCGAAGTTCTCAAGCTCCTCAGCGGTGGGAGCGATGAACATATTTTTGACGAAGTGCGCCTGCCATGCCACTTCCATGATGAAACGGATGGCCATGCGGCTGTCCTTGTTGGTGCCGCAGAAAACGTCCATGACGTACAGCTTCTTGTTGCTCAGCTGCTCCACAGCCAGACGCTTGCATTCAGCCCAGGCTTCCTGAGACGCGGGCTTATTGTCGTTGGCGTACTCGGGGGAGGTCCACCACACGGTGTCCTTGGAGTTCTCGTCCATAACGATGAACTTGTCTTTGGGGGAACGGCCGGTGTAGATACCGGTCATGACGTTAACAGCGCCCAGCTCGGTCAGCTGGCCCTTCTCGAAGCCTTCCAGAGTGGGATCCATCTCTGCCTCAAACAGGACCTCGTAGGAGGGGTTGTGGATGATCTCGGTGGCACCGGTGATGCCATACTTGGTAAGATCAAGCTTTGCCATAATATATGTACCTCTTTCATTTAAAGTAATACCGCTTTACCGGTATCCCATATTTTGCAATGTTATCATACTCGATAAAGCGGGGAAAATCAATAAGAATTTGTGAATTTTATATTTTACTTGCCCACAAATTGCGGTTTATCGGTGAGATCATCTACATACCCTCTCCCGGGAAGAGGGTGCCCAGAGGAAACACTGGGCGGGTGTGGTGCGGCGTGCACCAAAGCTTTGGAATAAGCCTGTTACAGTGCGGAAACCGAATCATTTCCGCCCGCATACCACATCAGTCACCGCTTTGCAGCGGCGACAGCTTCTCCCCGGGAGAAGCCAAGGCGCTCCCGCGCCACTGCAACAAACCATCTGCCCGCCAATCTGAAATTTGCAGGGGGCGTGCGCAAATGCGCACGGTTTGCAATTTTTGCTGTATTTTTCGCCAGAACAACACAAAAATTAGCGGTTTTTATATTTACATTTCTCTTCGGTTGTGTTATGATGTATGCGGTGAAGATTGGATTTCGCAAGGTTTTTGAAAGAAATCCTGCAAGTCGTCCTTATAAATTCCCCTATATATTTTATCCAGATGGAGGTTACATAAATGGGAAGAAAAGTTCAGTTCGTTGAGACTGTTCTGCGTGATGCGAACCAGTCTCTCATCGCCACCCGCCTGCCTTTTGAGAAATTCGAGCCCATGCTCGAGATCATCGACAAGGCCGGTTACTATGCTGCCGAGTGCTGGGGCGGCGCTACCTTCGACGTCTGCCTGCGCTACCTGCACGAAGATCCCTGGGAGCGTCTGCGCAAGATCCGTGAAAAGATGCGGGGCACCAAGCTGCAGATGCTGCTGCGTGGTCAGAATGTGCTGGGTTACAGCCACTACCCCGATGATTTCGTTAAGCTGTTCGTCAAGAAGGCTGTGGAAAACGGCATCGATGTGATCCGTATTTTCGACGCTCTGAACGACGTTAACAACATGAAGGTCGCTATGGAAGCCACCGTTAATGCCGGTGCTATCGCTTCCGGTACCATTTCCTACACCACCAGCCCCGTCCACACCCTTCCTAAGTATGTGGAGATGGTCAAGGAATTGAAGGAAATGGGCGCTTCCACCATCTGCATTAAGGATATGTCCGGCATCATCGGTCCTCAGGAGATCTATGATCTGGTCAGCGCCATCAAGGACGCTGTGGATATGCCCGTGGATCTGCACACCCACTGCACCACCGGCCTTGCCTACCCCGTGTACATGAAGGCTGTTGAGGCTGGCGTGGACATCATCGACACCGCCATTTCTCCCTTCTCCGGCGGCACTTCTCAGCCCGCTACCGAGACCATGGCTTACGCTCTGCGTCAGCTGGGCTACCAGGTAGACCTGGACGACGATTGCACCAAGAAGATGGCCGACTATTTCAAGACCGTTCGTGATGAATTTATTGCCGACGGCACTCTGATCCCCAAGGCTCTGGCTACCGATACTCAGTGCCTGACCTATCAGATCCCCGGCGGTATGCTCTCCAACCTGATGACCCAGCTGAAGCAGATGAACGCTCTGGATCGTCTTGAGGAGGTTATGGTAGAGACTCCCAAGGTCCGTGCCGATATGGGTTATCCCCCTCTGGTCACCCCCACTTCTCAGATGGTCGGCGTTCAGGCTGTTAACAATGTTCTGGCCGGCGAGCGCTACAAGCGCGTCTCCAAGGAGATCAAGGCTTACTGCCGCGGCGAGTACGGCATCACTCCCGCCCCCATCAACCCCGAGATCCGTGAAAAGATCCTGGAGGGCGACAAGATCGTAGAGGGCCGCTATGCCGACACTCTGGCTCCCATTGTTGAGCCCACCCGCGAGAAGCTGCAGGGCATTGCCAAGTCCGACGAGGATGTGCTTTCCTACATCGCATTCCCCAACCTTGCCGAGAAGTTCTTCGAAGAGCGCAAGGAAAAGGAAGAGAACACCGTTACCTACACCATCACCGAGGCGTAAGGAGGCAGAATTATGTTAACTCTCGCTTCTGAACATCCTTTGGCAAACATCGGCATCTCTGATGCCGCCATCGTTGCTCTTTTGGGCTACGGCATGGTGTTTGTGGGTCTGATCGCACTGATGATCGTAATCACCATTTTGGGTAAGGCTTTCGTCGCTGCTGAAAAGCGCAAGGCTGCCAAGGTCGTGAAGGAAGAGCCCGCACCTGCTCCCGCTCCCGTAGTTGAGCCTGTAAAGGCCCCCGGCAGTGCCGGTCGGCTGATGCTCCATGATGTGGAGCCCAAGACTGCTGCCATGATTATGGCCATCGTAGCTAATAAGATGGGCAAGCCCCTCAATGAGCTGCGCTTTACATCCATCAAGGAGGTTAAGTAATTATGAAATATAAGGTAACTCTCAACGGTCGCACCTACGAGGTGGAGGTCGAGGCCGGTAAGGCGATGCTCATTGATGAGTATGAAGCCATTGCTCCTTCTGCTCCCGCTGCTGCAGCCCCTGTTGCTGCTCCTGCTGCTGCTCCCGCCGCTCCTGCTGCTGCTCCCGCTGCAGATCTGGCCGCCGGCGAGGCTGTGAAGGCTCCCATGCCCGGTAACATTCTGAAGGTCAACGTTTCTGTGGGCCAGACCGTCAAGGAAGGCGAAGTTCTGTGCGTGCTGGAAGCTATGAAGATGGAAAACGACATCATGGCACCCAAGGCGGGTAAGGTAGCACAGGTTCTTGTGAACAAGGGCTCCACCGTCAACACCGGAGACGCACTGGTCGTCATCGCCTAAGGAGGACGCACCATGATTAATGTTGGTGAAATTCTCCTTGAACTGTGGAACAGCTCCGGTTTTGCCGCCATTTCGAACGGTTTCCTGAGCAACGCAGGCTGGCAGAACCTGGTGATGCTTATCATCGCCTGCGTGCTGCTGTATCTTGCTATCGTCAAGCAGTTCGAGCCCCTACTGCTGTGCGGCATTGCTTTCGGCTGCCTGCTGACGAACCTCCCCAATGCCGGTCTTTACCATCAGGAGATCTGGGACGCATTTATGGATCCCAGTAACCCCGCTTACCATTCCTATGGCGCGGTGATGCGTGAGGGCGGTCTCCCGGACATCTTCTACATCGGTGTCAAGACTTCTCTTTATCCCTGTCTGATTTTCATGGGCGTTGGCGCAATGACCGACTTCGGTCCTCTGCTGAGTAATCCCAAGAGCCTGCTGCTGGGCGCTGCTGCCCAGTTGGGCGTATTCGCAGCATTCTTTGCTGCCCGGGCTTCCGGCCTGTTTGATGCTTTGGAAGCTGCTGCTATCGGCATCATCGGCGGCGCTGACGGCCCTACCGCAATCTTTTTGACCACAAAGCTGGCTCCCCATCTGCTGGGCGCCATCGCTGTGGCAGCCTACTCCTACATGGCGCTGATCCCGCTGATCCAGCCCCCCTTCATGAAGCTGCTGACCACTCCCAAGCAGAGAGCCATTAAGATGGTCCAGACCCGCAATGTCTCCAAGGCTGAAAAGATCATCTTCCCCATTGTGGTTACTCTGTTTGTGGCGCTGCTGCTGCCCGATACCGCTCCTCTGATCGGCTGTCTGATGCTGGGTAACCTCTTTAAGGAAACCGGCGTTACCGACCGCCTGAGCGACACTGTACAGAATGCGCTGATGAACATTGTTACCATCATGCTCTCTACCGCTGTTGGTGCTACCATGGTGGGCTCCAACTTCCTGACCGGTCAGACTCTTGCAATCGTTGCTTTGGGTGTTTGTGCATTCATCCTCAGCACCTGCGGCGGCCTGCTGGGCGGCCTTGTGATGTGCTGGGCCACCAAGGGCAAGGTCAATCCGCTGATCGGCTCTGCCGGCGTTTCCGCAGTTCCCATGGCAGCGAGAGTTGCCAACAAGGAAGGCCAGAAGGCCAATCCCAGTAACTTCCTGCTGATGCACGCTATGGGTCCCAACGTGGCCGGCGTCATCGGCTCCGCCATCGCCGCAGGTTTCCTGCTGAGCGTTTTCGGTGGTTGATTGTACCGTAAAATACCGCACCCGAAGGTGCGGTATTTTTTTGTACCTTTACCTATATTTGAAATGCAAAATGCTAAATGCTGAATTATGGTGTTGGCTCCGCCGACTATTTAAAATTATTTGCGAAGCAAACACCGTTATTTTGCATTCTGCATTCTGAATTCTGCATTTCCTGCCGCATTGCGGCAGGATTTATATTTTTTCTTTATATTTAATGTATATCGTCAAAAAAACCTTGTTTTTTACATGGAACTGTGATAAAATTTACGGTGAGAAACTATCGCAATTTTTTAGGAAATTTGCAGGATTTTACGGAAAAAAACCGATTGAAAGGAGCCGCGTTTTTATGTTTTCATCCGCCTATGTCTGGGCCAAAGTTTTAAGCTTTCTGGAAGAGCGGCTGAGCTCTATCACCGTCTCTGCCTGGTTTGACGATGCAGAGGTCGTAGAACTGACCGAGGAGAAACTCATCATCTATTCTCCTGACGAATTCCGCCGCACCATGATTCAGACCCGCTGCGCCGATCACATCCACGAGGCGCTGCAGGATATCTTCCACTCCAATGCAAAATTGGTGGTATTCGGCGACCAAGAGCTGAAGGAATTCAAGCAGAAGGACAAGCCCACCATTTTTTTAGACTTTAACCCCCAGTTTACTTTCGACACCTTTATTGTCGGCGGCTCCAACCGTGTGGCTCACGGCGCAGCTATGGCCGTTGCCAAGCATCCCGGCGATGCTTACAATCCGCTTTTCTTCTACGGCCCTCCCGGTGTCGGCAAGACCCACCTTTTATACTCCATCGCCAACGAGATGCGCAAGAACAATCCCGATGCCAACATCGTCTACATCAAGGGCGACCAGTTCACCAACGAATTAATCGATGCCATCAAGACCGGTAAAAACATCGAATTTCGCAGCAAGTACCGGGAAGCAGACCTTTTCCTGGTGGACGATATCCAGTTTATCGCCGGCAAGGAGACCACCCAGGAAGAATTTTTCCATACCTTCAACAAACTCTACGAGGAGCACAAGCAGATCGTTCTGACTTCTGACCGGAAGCCCGACGATATGCTGACTTTGGAAGAGCGGCTTCGCAGCCGTTTCCTGTGGGGTCTGACCGTTGACATTAACCCGCCGGATTACGAGACCCGCATGGCTATCCTCAAAAACAAGGCCGAGCGGCTTGGTATGGACTTGGATGACGATGTTCTCAACTACATCGCTATTAACATCACCAATAACATCCGCCAGCTGGAAGGCACTATGAAGAAGATCATGGCTTACCGCGACTTAAACGACATGCCCATGGATCTGCAGAACATTTCCCGTGCCATCGATGATATGTTCAAGTCTGAAGGAAATGCCCTGCCTACCCCCAGCCTTATCATCAGCCAGGTCTGTAAGTTCTACAACATGGACGAGATCGTGCTCCGTGGATCTCTTCGCAACAAGGGCACATCCGAGGCCCGGCAGGTGGCTATGTATCTGGTAAGAAAGCTGACAAACCTTTCTCTTCCCGATATCGGCCAGGAGTTCTCCCGGGATCACACCACCGTTTTGCATGCCATCAATAAAATTGAATCCGACCTCAAGAGCGGCAACACAAACATGCAAAACAACATCCGCGATATCACAGCCAACATCAATTCTCTGCTGTAAAATTATCAACAGGGGCTGTTAACTGTGGAAAACTTTTTTGTGGACAAGTTGCACTTAGAAAGTTACCCACAATGTGCTGTTGAAAAGTTTTGGATTTTCAAATCTAGCCTGTGGATAAAAAGTCCTTGATTTTCTAAGGCAAAATCCACTTATCCACATAATTTTCCTCTACTATTACTAATGCTACCTATATTTTCTCTGATTATATATTTTTATTCTTAGATACAGAAAGGAAGATTTTCATGCGTTTTACCTGTGAAAAAAATATGCTGGTTATGGGCTTAAATATTGCCGGTCGGACAGTTGCTCAAAAGAGCAGTCTTTCCGTCATCGAAGGCATTCTGTGTCAGGCTGGCGACGGCCTGCGGTTGACGGGCTATAATATGGAAACTGCCATTTCCTATGAAATTGAGGCAGAGGTTTCCGACGCAGGTTCCTGCATTTTGCCTGCCAAGCTTTTTGGCGATATTATCCGCCGTCTGCCGGAAGGACCGGTGACTGTGATGGTGGATGAGAATTTCAAGGTTTCCATTCGCAGCGGCTACGCAGCCTTTACCATTTCCGCAGAAAGCGCAGAGGATTACCCGGAGCTGCCCGATGTCAGTTCCGGCCGCAGCGTAATGATCCCTCAGAATGCACTGAAAGAGCTGATCTCCGGCACGATCTTTGCCGTTTCTGAAAATCAGGGACGCCCCATTCACACCGGTGTCAAATTTGAGGTAGAGGAAGCTACCATTTCTGCCATCGCGGTGGACGGTTTCCGTCTTGCCCGCCGCACCTGGCACGCAGAAAGCCCCAACGGCCGTGAAATGCGCTTTGTTGTGCCTGCAGCCGGCCTTAAGGAAGTGGAAAAAATTCTGACCGATACCGAGGAAGACGCATCCTTTACCTTAGGACCCAAGCACATTCTGTTCACCATAGGCAATGCAACTTTGATCTGCCGCCTATTAGAAGGTGACTTTCTGGATTGGCGGAAGGTGGTTCCCACTGATTGCCCTGTGAAGTTGGTGGCAAATGTAGGAGATATTTCTGCATCCATCGAGCGCGTGGGTCTGATTGTATCCGAAAAGTACAAGAGCCCTGTTCGCTGTGTTTTTTCCAATCAGGTGCTGAACTTAAAGACCAACACCACCATCGGCGAGGCCCAGGACCGCTGCTCCATTGCCGGTGACGGCAAGGAGTTGGAAATTGGCTTCAATGTTCGTTATTTGGCCGATGCTCTGCGGGCCATCCCCAGCGAGGAAGTGACCCTGGAGCTGACCAACGGCTTAAGCCCCATCGTGCTGACCCCTGTGGATGAGAAATATGACTTCTCCTACATGGTACTGCCGGTGCGGATCAAGAACGGCTAACAATATATATGCAATGCTTCGTATATATCCTTACAAATAAAAATCATAATGTTTTATATACCGGTGTGACAAGTAATTTGATAAAGCGGGTATACGAACACAAAAATCATTTAGATAAAGGTAGTTTCACAGACAAATACAATGTAGAGAAATTGATATACTTTGAAGAAACTGCCGATATAAAAGCAGCAATAGAGCGGGAAAAACAGATAAAAAGCTGGAAAAGAGAGCAAAAATTAGCTTTGGTCATGAAAGAAAATCCAAAATTTATCGATTTATATCCGCGTTTATTAGGATAACCAATGTACCGATATTGTGTCATTCCGAGGGCCGAAAGGCCCGTGGGAATCTCAAGCAGAGCAGCTATTTGAAAGAATTTTATCTTAACATTGAACATTTATAATGTTAAGTAAAACAGTTCCGATAAGAACATTGTGCAGGAGATTGCCACGGCGCTTTGCGCCTCGCAATGACCGCTTTTAAGGGAGAAACTATGAAAGTAACCGTAAAACGCAAGGAAAATGCCATTCCGGTAGTGATCGGAACGGAATTTATCAAGCTGGAATCCGCCATGAAGCTGGCGAACATCGTGATCTCCGGTGGCAGTGCCAAATTGGTGATTCAGGAAGGTAATGTCACTGTAAACGGGGAAGTTTGCACCATGCGGGGCAAAAAGCTGTACCCCGGCGACAAGTTCTGCTTTGACGGCGAGACCTATTTAATTACCATCCATGCATCTTAATACGATAGAACTTCGGGATTTCCGAAATTATGTTAACTTAAAATTGGATTTTGACCCCTCGGTGAACCTCATTGTTGGTGACAATGCCCAGGGAAAGACCAATCTGCTGGAAGCCATCGGCTATTTGGGTAGCGGGCGGAGTTTCCGTGCCCAAAAAACAGCGGAAATGGTCCGCTTTGGCGGAGATTTTGCGGAAATTTCCGGCGAAGTTTTCTCCCAGGAGCGGCAGCAGACCCTGCGGTGGGTACTATTTAACGGAAGCAGACCCCGCGGGATCTGGCGCAATGGAGTAAAAAAGAAGACTACGGCAGATATTTCCGGGGTTATGTCAACCGTTTTATTCTGTCCGGAAGATCTGATGGTACTGAAAACCGGCGCATCTGCCCGCCGCAGGCTGGGAGATCATGCGTTATGTCAGCTGCGTCCCAACTATGACGCGGCGCTGACGGAATATAACCGGATATTGGATCAAAAGAGTCGCATCTTAAAGGATCATTTTGAAGATCCTGCCCTGTTGGAAGTTTTACCGGAGTACAATACCCGGCTGTGTCAGGTGGGTGCGCTGCTGATCTCTTACCGGGCCCGGTTTTTTGACAGTTTGGGCAAGGCCGCGGCACAGTACCACGCGTCTTTCAGCGGCGGAAAAGAGGAATTTTCTCTTTCCTACAAAACCGTTTCCACGGTCAGTGACCCATTTGCCCCGGTAAATGTGCTGACGGAGGATCTGCTTTCCCACTTGGAAAGCCATTATCGGGCGGAGTTGGAGTCCGGACAGTGTCTGACCGGCCCGCATAAGGACGATTTTTCCGTTTCTCTTTCCGGCATCGACCTGAAAGCCTACGGCTCTCAGGGACAGACCCGGACAGCGGCAATTTCTTTAAAGCTTGCCCAGCGGGAGCTGATGAGGCGGGAATCCGGCGAAGAGCCGGTGCTGCTATTGGACGATGTACTATCGGAATTAGACCCCGGCCGGCAGGATTTTGTGCTTAATCAGATCGTTTCCGGCCAGGTCTTCATCACCTGCTGCGAACCCGGCAGATTCACTAAGTTGGGACAAACAATTCAAATTCAAAACGGAAATATTATTTAATGCAAAATGCAGAATGCAGAATGTAAAATTGAGGTATTGCTGCGCAATGATTTAAATATATGCTGGAGGCATACCATCATTTTGCATTTAGCATTTTGAATTCTGCATTTATCTGGAGGATATTATGTCTGACGAAACAAAAGTAACACAGGAATACGGCGCGGAGCAAATTCAGGTTCTGGAAGGACTGGAAGCAGTCCGCAAAAGACCCGGTATGTACATCGGTTCTACTTCCAGCTCCGGTTTGCACCATCTGGTGTACGAGATCGTGGATAACTCCATCGACGAGGCGCTGGCAGGCTACTGTAAAAATATCACAGTGACCATCAACAAGGGCAATTCCATCACCGTCACCGACGACGGCCGTGGTATCCCCGTTGATATCCAGGCACAAACTGGCAAGCCGGCTCTGGAAGTCGTATTTACCGTCTTGCATGCCGGCGGTAAGTTCGGCGGCGGCGGCTACAAGGTCTCCGGCGGCCTCCACGGCGTTGGTGCGTCCGTTGTGAACGCCCTTTCCGAGTGGCTGACGGTCCGTGTACACAAAGAGGGCAACATCTACGAAATGAAGTTTGCCCGGGGACATATCACCCAGGAGATGACCGTCGTTGGCAAGACCGACAAGACCGGTACGGAAGTCACCTTCCAACCCGACCCGGAGATGTTTGATGACTGCATCTACTCTTATGAAACACTTCGTGACCGTATGCGGGAAGAGGCATTTTTGAACGCAGGCCTTTCCATCACCATTTCCGATCTGCGTGGTGAGGAAGTCGGATCGTAGCCATGTC
>JAZUNW010000114.1:0-18684 GCA_045604325.1 Faecousia sp.
AATCCTTTCGGTGATTGATGTAATAAGGGGTGTTTATGCAAATATCGGAACGAAAGTCTTATTTTGCATATGTGTATGGTTTGTGGTTGGTCATCTGTTTTATTTGTTCTATATTGTCAAGCTGGTATTCTTCATAAACAGAAAAAAAGCAACTACCTGAATACGAATTTGCTTGAATAGAAGTAGGGCTTTGGGTCCCTGCTTTTTTATGACAAAAGAAAAATAGCGGTCAAACACACGAGCAACAACAGCCGCCTCTGTGATGGAGGCGGCTGTGCTATTTCGTGTCATGTTGGGGCGAAATGTAGTTATTTTGAAAAGTAGTATGGCAGTAGTACAAATGGGGTCAACCCGTTGCAAAGTGTGGTAAGCAAAAGCATAGCTGGGTATGCCGTTCCTGGCTTAAATCTCCCCGTCGGCAAGAGTTACGCATCTATAGTAGATGACGAAAAATCGGCTTTTTGGAAGCGGAACAAATACCCGACAGCATAGGCATAAAAATTCCGCTACCTCTATTTTAGCTGCATTTGCAGATAAGGGCGGGTAGCGGCAATTTATGAGGAAATCTTGATTTCTGTGTGGCGTGGGAGTATAATCAATTCGACAAACTTGAATTTGGAGGATTATGCTTATGGAAAACAACGATAAAAGCTGCCCGTTTTGTGGAAATAACAAATTGGTAGAGTGTGTACAGCTTTTACAAGGGTCACTCTGCCCAACATTAAAATTCCCTGGTAACAGTCAGCCTTTGTATCATCTTGTATGCAAAGAATGTGGAACAGTTGTAAGAAGTTTTGTTAAGCAGACTAAACTTCTCTAATAGATTATTGATTGCACTGAAAGACGTATTCCAATTTGTCGAACAGATAAAAGCAGCCGCCTCCATCACGGAGGCGGCTGTGCTGCTATATGTCATGTTGGGGCAAAATGTGGTTATTTTGAAAAGCAGTATGGCAGTAGTACAAAAGGGGTCAGCCCGTCGGCAAGTGTTACGCCATTAACATAGAAGCCAAAAAACTTACCTTTGCCTTGCGTTAAGGAGAAAAGCCTTAAGCGTGTGCAAAACTTGTACAAACGTGTTTTTACTAACTCTCCCGATACTTTTTCGGTGTCATCCCCTTATACTTTTTAAATACCTTGATAAAATTGCTGTACTCATTAAATCCGCATTCCATGCAGATATCCATGGTCGGTCGATTTGAGTGGTGCAGCAACTGAGCCACCTTTTCTATCCGATACATGTTCACATAATCCATCGGTGACTGGTGGGTGATGGAGCGGAAGAAGCGGCAGAAATAGCTGGGATTCATATTAGATACGGAAGCCAGTTCACTTAAGGTAAGAGGAGAGGCATAGTTTTGTTCAATATATTCCAGTACCGCTTTTAACTGACCGATCCGATGGGTGCTATCTGAAGCGTTTGCTTGGTTTTTTACGTACAGTTTATCGGTTAAAATAATGGAAAAGAACTGAGAGATGCAGCTATAGACAATCAGTTCAAGCGGAACCTGCGTATCCTTGTTCCATTCGTTTTTTTGGCAAAATTCAGACAGTTGTGTGATGGCACGGCTAAGCGCAGTATTTTTGCCGCATGGATAGTACATTTGGGGCAGGATCAGTCTGCGGTAAACAGGTCGAAGGTATGGTTTCACTATGTCAAGATTTCTGAAGAGACCATGAAGGTCGAACAAAAAACACTCATACACACAATTATCCGCAGTGCCGCCGTGAAGCATTCCGTCCCGTACCAGTAAAAAATCGCCGGGACCTGCTGTAAACATGATATCGTCTGCATAGGCGGTGAAAGTCCCTTCGATCACATGAATAATTTCCCACTCCTTGTGCCAGTGAAATGGCATGTTATAACGGGGGTGGTTTTTTTCTACATAAAAGTACTCAAAAGGAAAGTCGGGAGTACCGTGTGGTTTGGGTTCGTGGAAGATAAATGAATTCATAACGGTTCCTTTCTAGATTTTGGATTTGCCTTTATTTTCCTACTAAATGTCAATAATTAACTATTTTAAGTAATTATATCACAAGATAATCCGGTTTGACAATGATAAAATAACGATATAAGGTGAAAAATTGCATTTGGGAGGCGAAAAACAACATGTCCTATTATTTAGCAATTGACATTGGGGCTTCCAGCGGAAGACATATTCTTGGAACGGTTGACAGCGGAAAAATGCAGTTGCAAGAGATCTACCGGTTTGAAAACGGCATGAAGGAGATTGATGGTCAGCTTTGCTGGGATACGGAGCATCTGTTTGGCGAAATCAAAGCAGGATTAAAAAAGTGCGGTGAGCTGGGCAAGATTCCGGTGAGCATGGGTGTTGATACATGGGGCGTGGATTTCGTCCTGATCGATGCGCAGGGCAAAAGAATCGGCAACGCAATCGGATACCGTGACCACCGGACAGATGGGATCAAAGAAAAGCTGGAGCCGGTCATCAGTCAGAGAGAATTGTATCAGAGGACAGGGATTGCCTATCAGCCGTATAACACGCTGAATCAGTTGGTGGCGCTGAAGGCCAATGCGCCGGAGCAGCTGGAGCAGGCTGTCGCCATGCTGATGACACCGGACTATTACAATTTTCTACTGACAGGAAACGCAAAACAGGAGTATACCATTGCCTCCACCGGGCAGCTTTTGGATGTGCATACAGGCAGTTGGGATCAGGCTCTGATTCGGGCGTGCGGTCTTCCGGAACATATTTTCCTTCCCACCCAGATGCCGGGAACGCTGAACGGGCAGTTGAAACCGGAGGTAGCCGCAGAAGTCGGATTCGACTGTGAGGTGGTGATGGTCAGTTCCCACGATACGGCATCGGCGGTGATGGCAGTTCCCTGTCTGGAGGACAAGGCCCTCTATATCAGCTCCGGTACATGGTCCTTGATGGGCAGCGAGAGCAGTGATCCGACCTGTGACATTGACAGCATGAATGCCGGATTTACCAACGAGGGCGGTTACGGAAAGAAATACCGTTACTTAAAGAATATCATGGGTCTTTGGATGATCCAGTCGGTGCGCGCCGAGATTGGAGAGGGTAAATCCTACGGGGAGATCTGTGAGGAAGCGTCGAAGGAAACGATCTCCTCACTGGTTGACTGTAATGATGAAAGCTTCCTCTCCCCGAAGAGCATGGTGGTCGCGGTGCAGGATTACTGCAGAAAGACCGGGCAGCAGGTGCCGGAGACACTTTCCGAGCTGGCCTGCGTGATTTATAACAGTCTCGCGGCATGTTACGCCAGAACGAAAGAGCAGATCGAGCAGCTGACCGGAAAGCGCTTTGAGCGGATATACATTATCGGCGGCGGTTCCAATGCGGAATACTTGAACCAGCTCACGGCAAAGTATGCACAGTGCGAGGTGTCTGCGGGGCCGACCGAGGCGACGGCGATCGGAAATCTGATGTGCCAGATGATCCGAAGCGGTGAGTTTAAGGATCTGGCAGAGGCAAGACAGTGTGTGATCGACAGCTTTGCGGTAAAGTATTACCGATAGAAAAGAAAACACAAGGACGGGAAAGCCCTGAATATAAGGTTAGAAGGGCGCTGAAAACAATGGCAGGCATCCCCAACCTGTCCGACAAGTTTGAGGAAGAAAAGATTGGAGACGAGAGTAATGAGTGTAGACATGACAAAATGGCAGGAACTGGCCAAAGAAAACATCCATAACCGTCCTGCAGGAGCCGGTCGTCTGGCCGGAAAGATCACCATCGTGACCGGTGCAGCTCAGGGCTTCGGCAAGGGTATTGCCGAAGAGCTCTATAAGGAAGGCGCGACGATTATCATTGCGGATATGAATCAGGCGCTTGCTGAGCAGGTGGCGGTTGAGTTGGGTGAGCGCGCCTGCGCCATCGCGGTAAATGTAGCCAACGAGGAGAGCGTGGCGGCGATGGTTGCCCAGGTCGTAGAGAAGTTTGGCGGTCTGGATATCATGGTGGCGAACGCGGGCGTGGTGCGCTCCGGCCCGATCGCTGCCTTTGAACAGAAGGATTTTGAGTTTGTGACCTCCATCAATTACAGTGGCTTGTTCCTCTGTGCAAAGTATGCGTCCATCATCATGGAGGCACAGCATGAGGCAGATCCGGAGGCGATGTTTGATATTATCGCCATGTCCTCCAAATCCGGTCTTGAGGGATCGAATAAAAACTTTGCCTACGCAGGCTCTAAGTTTGGCGCTATCGGACTGGTGCAGTCCTGGGCTCTGGAGCTGGCGGCATATAATATCAAGGTTAATGCGATCTGTCCCGGAAACTATCTGGACGGCCCGCTGTGGAGCGATCCGGTACGCGGTTTGTTTGTCCAGTATCTGGAGGCCGGAAAGGTTCCCGGAGCAAAGACTGTGGAAGATGTGCGCCGCTTCTACGAGGCGAAGGTACCGATGAACCGCGGCTGTCTGCCCATTGACGTTGCCCGCGCTGTGATGTATTGCGTGGAGCAGAAGTATGAGACAGGACAGGCGATCCCCGTAACGGGCGGACAGGTAATGCTGAACTAAACGGGGAGCAATCATGATTGACATCAATATTTTAGCCAAACTGAACGCCCCCACAAAAGAGCAGCGCCTGCAAAACTTAGCTGAGGTGCTGAAGGAGACAACCTTTCCACCGATGGTGCCCCAGTACATTAATAACCATATCCACACGACTTATTCTTTTTCACCCTATTCTCCCACGGCGGCAGTATATGCGGCCCGTATGGAGGGACTTTGCACGGCGGGAATCATTGACCATGATTCCATCTCAGGAGCAGAAGAATTTCTCGCTGCAGCGAAGCTGGTGCAGATGCCGGTGACCATTGGCATGGAGTGTCGTGTGTCCATGAAAGGCACCCGTCTGGAAGGAAAAAGAACCAACAATCCGGATCAGGTTGGCGTGAGCTACATGACCATTCAGGGCGTACCCCACGATAAGATTGACCGCTTGACTGCGTTTTTTAAGCCTTATCAGGCGGCCCGTCACGCAAGAAACCGGAAGATGATCCAATCTATCAATGCGCTGGTTGGCGTAGAATTAGATTATGACCGTGATGTGTTGCCTCTGTCCATGGCGGCAGAGAACGGCGGCGTGACTGAGCGGCATCTCATGTACGCGCTGGCGATCCGTCTGGTAGAGGAAGCGGGCAAAGGCCAGGGTATGATTGATAGGCTGTCCTCTATGGGAATGAACCTGTCGGAAAAGCAGGTCGCTATGCTCCTTGATGTGGCGTATCCGTTCTATGAGTATGATGTGCTTGGCATGTTAAAGGGAACTTTTGTGCCGAAAATCTACATTGATGCGGATGAGGAATGTCCGAAGCTGCCAGATATGGTAGCTCTGTGCAAAGAGGTGGATGCATACCTCTGCTACGCATATCTTGGCGATGTGGGCGACAGTGTGACCGGTGACAAAAAGGCACAGAAGTTTGAGGATGACTATCTGGAGGATGTGTTTGCGTGCTTGAAGGAGGAAGGCGTGGGAGCGGTCACCTATATGCCCACGAGAAATACTATGCCCCAGCTGGAGCGGCTTCGCGCTCTGTGTGAACAGCACGATATGTTCCAGATCTCCGGCGAGGATATCAACTCTCCCCGTCAGAGCTTTGTGATTAGGGCGATGGAGAATCCCATGTTTGCCAATCTGATCGACGCGACGTGGAAGCTAATTGAGCACGAGAGCAACAAGGCATAAAGAGAAACAATATTGTGACTCAAAGAAATTGGAGGAATTTATTATGAATACAAAAGCAGTAAGAATCCATGGAAAGTGCGACCTTCGTCTGGAAAACGTTACCCTTCCCGAGGTCGGCCCCGATGATGTACAGGTAAAGATCATCTGTGACTCTATCTGTATGTCTACCTACAAGGCAGCACTTGAGGGAGAGGACCACAAGCGTGTACCGAACAACGTATCCGAGAATCCTACCATGGTTGGCCACGAGTTCTGCGGTCAGATCATCGCGGTGGGTGAGAACTGGCAGCACAAGTATAAGGTGGGAGACAATTTCTCCATTCAGCCCGCGCACTACTACAAGGGTTCTCTGGAAGCTCCCGGCTACTCCTACAATTACTGCGGAGGATCTTCCCAGTACGCGAACATCCCCATTGAAACTTTGCTTAGCGACTGTCTGTTAAAGTATGATTCGGATACTTATTACTACGGTTCTTTGGCTGAGCCGTTGAGCTGTGTTATAGGCACCTTCCACGCGATGTACCACACCAAGGGCGGCTCCTATGTTCATGAGATGGGCATCAAGGAGGGCGGAAAAATGGCGCTTTTGGCATCTGTTGGCCCCATGGGACTGGGCGCGATTGACTATGCCCTTCACTGTGACCGCCGTCCGAGCCTTCTGGTGGTAACGGATATCGATGAGGCAAGACTGAAGCGCGCTGCATCCATCTACACCGTAGAAGAGGCAAAAAAGCAGGGCATTGAACTTCACTATGTAAACACACGTATGGAGAATGCTACCGAGTACCTGCGCGAGCTGACTGGCGGCACCGGCTACGACGACGTGATCTGCTTTGCACCGGTGAAGGCCGTGGTCGAGCAGGCGGATGACATCTTAGGTTTTGACGGCTGTTTAAACTTCTTTGCCGGACCCACCGACAACAAGTTTAAGGCAAACTTCAACTGGTACAACGTGCATTACCTCTACACCCACGTGGTGGGAACCTCCAGCGGAAACACCGAGGACATGAAGGAAGCCATCAAGATGATGAATGAGGGCAAGCTGAATCCTTCCGCACTGGTTACCCACATCGGCGGCCTGAACGCAGTCGTCGACACAGTTCTGAACCTGCCGAAGATCCCCGGCGGAAAGAAGCTGATCTACAATCACATCGATCTGCCGCTGACGGCCATCGATGACTTTGCGGAGGCGGGAAAGACCGATCCGCTGTTCGCGAAGCTTGATGAGATCTGCAAGGCGCACAACGGATTGTGGAACGATGAGGCGGAGAGATATCTGCTGGAGAATGCAAAAGGTATATAAACAGACTGGCAATTTCTTTAATATCGCTCTTGCTTATAAGTGCTATTTTGGCTGGAGTGGGTATTTATAGAATTCGCAAAAGCAAAAGCCGATAAACAGATAGAAACAGCCGCCTGCAATAGCAGGCGGCTGTGCTTGATTTTAGGGCGGTATGTGAATATAATTTTGGTAGTAATTTGGGGTTAGGAGAAAGCGCTATGACAGCAAAAGAACTTTGGAAAGCATATATTACGGAAAATAACCTTGCTGACTGCGAATATGAGGCGTGGGCGTTCGGCGTGGATGCTGACAAGCTTGCCCATTTGGTGGTGGCCGGGGAAAAGACTGCCACGGCGTCGGCATATCCACTGTACGCAGTAGACGGTGAGCCCTTGCCTGCGGCGGGGGAGTACAGTGTCATTTTAGATGCCAACGAGAATGCGGTTTGCGTGATTCGGACGCAGAAAGTGACGGTGGTTCCCTTTCACGAGGTGACGCAGGAGCATGCCTTCAAAGAGGGCGAGGGGGACAAGTCCCTAAGCTATTGGCGGCAAGTCCATGAGGGAGTTTTCACCCAATGGATGGAAGAAGCCGGGCTGGAATTTAAGCCCGACATGATGGTTGTTTGTGAAGAATTCTCAGTGGTTTACAGGTGATGAAAATGCTGCAAACGCAAAGACTGTGCTTACGAAATCTTACGCAGGCCGAGGTGGGAACACTGTACGATTACCACAATGACAGCAGGTGCAACGAGCAATTATTTATGCATGGCATAGAAGCTTGCTTTTGAACTGCAATTAGAGTATAATTCTGATAGACAGACTTGGGCATTACAACAGATGGAGGTACAGCAGTGCGACAAGGGAAATTAAAATTGACGAACATTCTTATGATTACCGTTGCGGGTATGATAAACGCCCTTGGCATTACGGTTTTCTTAATGCCTGTTAATCTGTATGATAGCGGCATTTCCGGAACATCTATACTTTTGGATCAGCTGACGCCGGAGTTTTTGACTCTTTCCATCTTCCTGGTGGTACTGAATATCCCGCTGTTTCTGTTCGGGCTTAAAAAACAGGGGTGGCAATTTACCGTATATGCCATTTATGCGGTATGCATTTACTCGGTCTGCGCGTGGCTTATCACGGATGTGCTGCCCATTGATGTAAGCATGGCATCTCCCTTGGCGGGAACGGACTTGCTACTCTGTGCGCTGTTTGGCGGAGTGATCTCCGGTATCGGAAGCGGTGTTGCTATTCGGTATGGCGGAGCAATGGACGGCATTGAGGTCATGGCCGTTATTTTTGCAAAACGGCTGGGTGTTACTGTGGGCACATTCGTGATGATTTACAATGTGCTTCTGTATATCGTTTGCGGTCTCGTTTTGGAAAGCTGGATATTGCCGTTGTATTCCATTGTCACATATGCTGCGGCATTAAAAACCATTGACTTCATTGTGGACGGTCTTGACAGGGCCAAATGTGCCATTATTATTACGGACCGACCCCAAGAGGTTTGCAGCAGGTTGTGCGAGGTCTTTGGGAGCGGTGCGACCTATCTGGATGCAAAAGGCGGATACACCAACCAAGAAAAGGCAATGATCTACTTTGTGGTGAACCGCTATCAAGTTGTGCGCATGAAAGAGCTCGTCCATGAGATTGACCATCTGGCCTATATTACAATCAGCGAGGTCGCAGACGTCTTTTCAAACAACAATAAATAAACCAAATCAGCAGCATAGTGAAACACAGCCGGCTCTTTTGAGCCGGCTGTGTTTTTTCTGCAAATGATTAAAAATCTTTACAGGATGGCTTATAATAAGGGAAAAAGGCGAAAGGCAGGTGTGGATATGGCAAAGGACACGACGCAGGTCATCGAGCTTGAGCAGCTGGGCATCCGTGTGTTTTACGATACGCCCATCTCAAAAGCGATCGCGGATGAGGCGAGCGAGCATCTTATATCCACAAGCACGCCTTCTATGAGCTGCATATCATGCTGGAAGCAGGTTGCACTATGCGGGCTGATGGCGTTCTGTATGGGCTGGATGCAGGACAATTTTGTTTGGTTGCACCGGGCGTGATCCACACCCCAAAGAAAAATGAGGACCGTTTTCGCCGGATCTGTATCAGTTTCGAGCTGGTGCCTAAGAAAAAGCCGGTGGCACAGTGGCTGGAAGAGCAGACGAAGCGGATACCGGTTTGGGTGGGCACGGCCCAGGATATGATGCCAATTGTGCTGAACCTGCAGGCTGAAGCGGAAAGCGCCAGACCATTCCCCAATGAGTTCAATCAGGCGCTACTGACTATGCTGATGCTGCAGCTTGTGCGTGCCATGGAGCCGCGGCGGGCAGCGGCCCAGAGCATCAAGACGGATCTGGATAAGACCAGAAGTGTACTGATCGATGTGTTTTTTAACGACAATTATTATTTGCCTGCCGGAGAAGAACGTTTGGCTGGGGAGTTGGGCGTATCTCGCCGGCAGCTGGACCGGATCCTCAAAAAACTCTACGGAAAAGGATTTCAGGAGAAAGTACTGGAAATTCGCGTTGAGGTTGCCTGCGATCTGCTGAAGCACAGCGATAAGACCATCCGGGAAATCTCCGAGGGTGTGGGCTACAGCACACCTTCTAATTTTACCGCATTCTTCAAAAATGCCATGGGCATTACGCCGACTGAGTTTCGGCGGCAGCATAGCGGAAAATAATCAAACCGCCGTCAAGTTTTTGACGGCGGTTTTGTGCAAAAGCGCAGCAGTGCTTTTTTCAGCCGAGAAAGGCCGAAGACGACAGACCCTACTACGGCAAGGGATAGGATGTATTGTAAAAGCAAGGTAAGCTCCATAACTGTGACCTCCTTATGAAGTAGTTAGCATATGCTAACTACTAACAGTATATGCGGATAGGGGGTAATTTGTCAAGGAGTTTTACAGGGGAGTGTAAATGATCGTTTAGTGCACCTACTTGCCTCTCCCAGAGGGAGAGCCAAGACGCATCGAAAGGTAAACGATCATTTATCTTTGTATTGTTGAATAAATCTTCCCTTCCTGGCAAACAATACCTCCGGAAACCATTTTTAGGAGGTTATTTCAATGTTTCGAACGCGTATCATCTGCGCAATCGCGGCTGCGGCCTGCGTTATGGGGTTGTGTGTCGGCGCAGGGGCACTTGAGGTGGACTGCGACACTACCTACTGCTTTAGCCCAGAGGACTTTTCCGGCGAGGAGACTCTGCAGGGTATTTGCATCACGGGTCTGCCGGATGCGAATGTGGGCACGGCGATGCTGGGCAGACGGGTGCTGCAGCCCGGTGACATTCTCACCGCTGAGCAGCTGGCACAGATGACTTTTGCGCCGCTGCGCACAGAGGAAGATCAGGAGGCAGTAGTGACCTATCTGCCGATCTATGAGAATCGGGTGGCCCAGGCCACGACCATGACCATTTCCGTCCGCGGTAAGGAAGACAAGGCACCGGTTGCCCAGGACCACTCTTTGGAGACCTACAAGAATTTGCCCAATGAGGGCGTGCTGAAGGTAGAAGACCCCGAAGGACAGGCGCTGACCTACACCGTGACACGGCAGCCCAAGCGGGGGCAGGTTACCGTCAACACCGATGGCACTTTTGTTTACACCCCCAAGAAAAACAAGGTGGGCGTGGACTCTTTCGTATACACCGCAACTGACCCAGCAGGCAATGTTTCCCGTGAGGCGACTGTCACGATCCGCATTTTGAAGCCCACGGATGCCACCCAGTATACCGATACTGTAGGCTCTTCCTGCCGCTTTGCTGCGGAGTGGATGAAGAACACAGGCCTGTTCGTTGGTGAGCAGGTGGGTGGGGAGTACTGCTTTAATGAAAACCGTACGGTAAGTCGGGGCGAGTTTTTGGCTATGGCCATTAAGACATTGGGCATCCCTGTTGACGGCAGCGCAGAGTACACTGGCTACACCGACGAGGTGCCCACATGGCTGAAGCCCTATCTGGCAGCGGCGCTGCGGTCCGGCTTGACGGCAGGTCTGCCTGCATCCGAGACCTTTAACGCAGAGGAGACCATCACCGGCGGAGAGGTGGCTGTGATGCTCCAGAATGCCATGGATCTGGCAGTATCCACTGCTGTGACCGGGAAGAATGATGCGGTTCCCCAGTGGGCGGAAAGCGCCGTTATGGCCATGCAGGACAATGGCATTGAGGTGTTCGTTGGCGAAAATCTGACTCGGGGTCAGGCGGCAATGCTGCTGTATCAGGTAAGCAAGATGGCCCAGGAAGCACCCGGCCTTAAGATGTATCAATAATGTGAAAGGGCATGCCAAACGGCATGCCCTTGTTTTTTAGAATTTTTGAGTGATCTGAGAAGATCTGCCGAGGAATACGGCAGCAATGGCGGTGAAGATCATTTCCGGCACCATGTACATACCGTTATAGACGATGCTGTAGACCATGCCGAGGGTAGTGGGGCTTAAGGCATCCACAAGCTGCGCGCCCCATGCGGGGAAGCCGTCCTGGGTAAAATACCACTCTGCCCAGCCGGAGAACAGAATGTAGCCGGAAAGCACATGGGTCATGTACCGGGCACCTAAGGCCACCAAACTGCCTGCCATCAGCGCAGTACCGGGCTTTTGCATCTTATTGCGGAAGATGCCGCCGAGACCCAGTGCTGTATAAGCGACGATGTAATCAAGCAGGCACATGATGACGGCATTTTGGATCATGGTGCCATCGCCAAAATAGCCGGGCTGGAAGGCTGCGGCAACGGTCTTGCCGCCGATGGCCATTTCCAGCAAGGCATAGGTAAAGCTGGTGACGAAGCCCCATTTCATTCCGTAGCGATAAGAAATCAGCACGATGGGCAGCATGGCGGCAAAGGTAAGCTGGCCGCCGAAAGGCTGCTCGGGGATGAACATTTTGGAAAGAAGCTCCAAAACGATGGCGATGGCCAAAAGCATGGCGCTTTCGGTAAGCCGACGGGTGTTTACGCGTTTTGTTTCCATTGGGAAACCTCCTAAAATAAAATTGCCGCATTGCAAACCCGTCCAGGTGCAATGCGACAAAGGAAGTCCCATTTATGCATCTTTCCCTCCGACGGTACTAACCGTATCAGGTTCACGGGTCAGGGCGGCAGCCCAATCTCAGCCGGTCCATCCGGCACCCCGAAGACTAATTTGTTTTGCGGTATGTGATTATTATAATGTAAATACAGAAATTGTCAAGCCATTTTCAGTGCCAATTCCTTGCCGCCCAGAATGTGGAAGTGCAGGTGGGGCACGGTCTGACCGGCATCTGCGCCGCAGTTACTGACCACGCGGTAGCCGTTTGTAAGGCCCTCTTTTTCTGCGATAGCGGGGATTACCTCAAAAATGTGGGCCACTACGCCGCTGTTTTCGGCGGTGATGCCGGCAACAGAGGGGATATGCGTCTTGGGGATCACCAGAATGTGAGTGGGGGCTTGGGGGTTGATGTCCCGGAAAGCGAGGACAGTTTCGTCCTCGTAAACCTTAGTGGAGGGAATTTCGCCTGCGGCGATCTTACAAAAAATGCACATAATCATTCTCCTTACAATCCGATAATGCTGAAAACGCCGGTACTGGCAACGCCCATGATGATACCGGCAATGACCACGCCCAGCGACACCGCCAGGGCGGTGGATTTGATGCCCATGTTCAGAAAGCTTGCGGCCAATGTGCCGGTCCACGCGCCGGTGCCGGGCAGAGGGATACCGACAAACAGCATCAGCGCTACAAAAAGACCGCCCCGGCCTGCTGCTGCGGTGAGCTTTTGGCCGCCCCGTTCGCCTTTTTCCAAACAAAAGCGGAAAAATTTACCGATATATTTCTTGTCTGCGCCCCAAATGAGCACCTTACGGGCAAAGAAATAGATGATGGGCACCGGGAGCATATTGGCAATAACGCAGGTTATCAGTGCGGGGAAGTAGGGAAGGTCCATGCCAACGGCATACACGATGCCGCCACGCAGCTCGATCAGCGGCACCATGGAGACCAAAAATGCGATCAGATATTTTTCGAACATGTCATCACCTTTATAATGATTTTTGTTCATTGTATCATATCGCTACTGATCTTGCAACGAAAAAAACAGGGCGCACCGAAGTACGCCCTGTGTTAGAGTTTCAATTAGTCTTCACTGCCCTTGGACAGGATGGTGTTGGTGATGATGCCCAGGATCAGAGCGCAGGCGATGGTGGTGAGAGTGACGTCACCGAAGGAGACACTCAGACCGCCGATACCGGGGATCAGAATAGCAGAAACCACGAACAGGTTCTTGCTGGCGTTCAGATTGACCTTCTGGATCATTTTCAGACCGGAAACAGCGATGAAACCGTACAGTGCCACGCAAACACCGCCCATGACGCAGTTGGGGATAGAGGACAGGAAGGTGACGAAGGGGCCGAAGAAGGAAATGACGATGCACATAATGGCAGCGGTGGTGATGGTCACGACGGAAGCATTGCGGGTGATGGCGACACAGCCAACGGACTCGCCGTAAGTAGTGTTGGGGCAGCCGCCGAAGATGGCACCGGCGATGGAGCCAACGCCGTCACCCAGCAGGGTGCGGTGCAGGCCGGGCTCTTCCAGCAGATCCTGACCGATGATGGAAGAAAGGTTCTTGTGGTCAGCGATGTGCTCAGCAAAGACCACGAAGGCCACGGGAACATAAGCAACAGCAATGGTAGCGAGGAAGGCACCGTCGATCTCGTTGACACCCTTCAGAGCCTCCACAAAGGTGAAGTCGGGGACAGCAAAGATCTGCATTTCCTTGAAAGCGGCAAAGTTAATGACCTGCAGAGCCACATTGTTGGTAGCGATGCCGATCACAGTGAAAATAGAGGCCACAACATAGCCAACCAGAATGCCCAAAACGAAAGGAATGAGCTTTGCCATCTTCTTGCCGTAAACGGAGAAAACAAAGATGGACAGCAGGGTGATGATGCCGACGATCAGAGCCACATAGGGGCTGCAGGCAGAAACGCCGTCTACCATGACCTTGCCGACCTTCAGATCGTTAACAGCATTGACTGCCAGAGAAAGACCGATCAGAGCAACGGTGGGTCCGATGACCACGGGAGGCATCAGCTTGTTGATCCACTTGACACCAACAAACTTAACAACAGCTGCAATGACCACATACACAAGGCCGGCAAAGATTGCGCCGATGATCAGGCCGGCATAACCGGCAGATGCAGAGGCAGCGCCCATAGAGCCGGTGAAGGCAGCGCCCATAGAGCCGATGAAGGCAAAGGAAGAACCCAGGAACACGGGGCTCTTAAACTTGGTAAACAGCTGGTAAACGATGGTGCCGACGCCTGCGCCGAACAGAGCGGCAGACTGGCTCATGCCATTGCCGATGATAGCGGGGACCAGGATGGTTGCTGCCAGAATTGCCAGGACCTGCTGCAAAGCGAACAGCAGCATCTGGCCGAACTTGGGCTTGTCTTTGATACCGTAGATCAGATTCATTGTTTCTCCTCCAAATATTTCTTTCTCAAAACCGTATTTTACGATTTCTATGTAGAATTATAGCGCTTTCTGTCCCGCAATTCAAGGAAAATTTTGCGTTATAGCAAAAAAGAGGGAGCGAAAATTCCGCTCCCTCCGGGGTGTTGATTATCTGCTTCCCTTGTCGTAGGGGATGCCCTCTGCCTTGGGGGCACGGGACTTCTTGGAGGTGAAGGCCAGCACCACCAGGGTTACCAGATACGGCAGCATCCGGTACAGGTGAGAGCTGATGCCCAGCTCGGCGAGGAGGAATACACCGTCACCGTTGATGTCAAGGGTAGAGTAGGCGGCGGCAATGCACTTGAAGAGGCCGAACAGCAGCGATGCCAGGGCAATGTTCAGAGGTTTCCAGTTGCCGAAGATCATAACGGCCAGTGCAAGGAAGCCGAAGCCGGCCACGTCGCCGTTGGCGGTGTTGTTTGCGGTGGTCAGTGCATAGACGAAACCGCCCATACCGGCCAGGGCGCCGGAAATGGTCGTGCCGGCGTAGCGCATCTTATAAACATTGATGCCAAGGCTGTCGGCAGCTTGGGGATTTTCGCCGCAGGCACGAAGCCGGAGACCGAAACGGGTCTTGTAAAGAAGGATGGACAGCACCACAAAGACGATGATGCAGACATAGGTCGCAAGGTAGACTTTATTGAGGAAGGTCTCACCGAAGAAACCCCAGTCCACGGACTTGTCCACACCGAAGGTGGATTTCTTAATCATAAACCAGGAGGCTGCACCACCGGTTTGCATCTGCAGGGTATTCTGATTGGCGAGGATCCGGATCAGGAACAGCACCAGTGCGGGAGCCATCAGGTTCAGAGCGGTACCGCCGATGGTTTGGTCTGCTTTCAGATTGATGGATGCAAAGGAAAGCAGCAAGGAGAAAATAGCACCCATGATGGCGGCAACAGCCATGGCCATCAGCTCAAGACCTTGCAGGGTCAGCCAGTCTTTTGCCTTGAAAGCGGCGGTAAAGACCTCGTAATCCTGCATCATGCGTACGAACAGAACGCCGATAAATGCACCGAAGATCATAATACCTTCCAGCGCCAGGTTGATGATACCGCTGCGCTCGGCAAAAACGCCGGCCAGCGCCACGATCATCAGAGGAACGGCGTACAAAAGAGTCTGTTGGATAAGGAATGTCATTGTGCGTCGCCTCCTTCCTCGGTGGGCTGCGTGGTGGTTTCTTCTGCGGGAGCACTCTGTGCGGCCTTCTTCTTACGGCCGGTGAGCCACATGCGGATCACCAAAGAGAAAGCGCTGAGGTAGACAATCACGGCAATGATGACGTCGGTGATATACTCATTGTAAGCAGTAAAACCGGTGAGGTTTTGTCCGACGATATTCAGCATAGCCATGAAGATGCCGGTAAAGACAACTCCAATGGGGTTGTTGACCGCCAGCAGAGCCACGGGGATGCCGTTGAAGCCAACAGCGGGCAGGGTCTGGTAGGTGTCCCAATAGAATTCGGTATTGCCGCTGAGCCAGTACAGGCTGGCGCCTGCGGCAGCAAGAGCACCGGAAATTGCCATGGACAGCACGATGTTGCGCTTGTCATTGATGCCGGCATAGCGGGCGGCATGGCGGTTGGCACCGCAAGCCTTCAGCTGGTAGCCCAGGGTGGTCTTGTTCAGCAGGATATAAACAAGGACTGCCATGATGATGGCAACCAGGATGCCACCATTGACCTGAGAGCCGGGGAACAGAGCATCAAGGCCCATCTTGGAGGTGGCAACGCCGTTGCCCTCTACATAAGTCCATGCACCGTCCACCATGGTAAGACCGTAGGTGGTTTTGTAGACATAGGCTGTCTTGGTTCCCTCGACGAGGTTTTTCAGATTGCTTTCATCGAATACCCAAGTAACGATGTTTGCCGCCAGCCAGTTGGTCATAATGCAGGCCAAAACTTCGTTGATGTTCAAGAATGCCTTCAGCAGGCCCGGGATCGCACCCCAGATAGCGCCAGCCAGCATACCGCCTAAGAATGCCAGCAGCCAAACGAGCCATACAGGCATGGTGCCGTAAGGGATACTAAGGGAGATAAACAGGGTCGCCATTGTGCCCATCAGGTACTGACCGGGGGCACCGATGTTAAAGAGGCCTGTCTTGAAAGCTACGGCAACGCTAAGACCGGTCATGATAAGCGGTGTTGCCCGGAAGAGCATATTGCCCAAAGACTGGGGGTTATAGCCCCATGCCAGCTGTCCTGCGGCGTCGCGGCCGGTGGACAGGATACCGGCAAAGATCAGCTGAACGCCATCCCACATACCCTTAACACCGATGGTGTCCTTGGTGAGGCCCACGATCATGACCACGATGGCACCGACTACAAGGCCGATGATGATGGAAAGCAGGGAAGCCAGCAGTTTCTGGGTGCCTTCTTTTTCATAAAGTTTTCTCATACCTGCTTTCCTCCTTCCTGCATCCGCTTGGCGCCGGCCATGTAAAGGCCCAGCTCCTGCACGGTGGTTTCCTTGGGATCCAGCTCGCCTACAATCTCACCTTCATACATAACGAGGATACGGTCAGAAAGGCTCATAACCTCGTCAAGCTCCAGGGAGACCAGCAGAACAGCTCTGCCGGCGTCTCGCTGAGCGACCAGCTGGCCGTGGATATATTCAATAGCACCGACATCGAGGCCACGGGTGGGCTGCACGGCGATCAGCAGGGGATTTTCCCGGTCCAGCTCACGGCCGATGATGGCCTTTTGCTGGTTGCCGCCGGACATGCTGCGGGCGGTGGTGACAGCGCCTTGACCGGAGCGGACATCGTACTGCTCGATGATCTTTTCTGCGTATTCCCGGACGGCGGCCTTCTTGATAAAGCCCATGGTCTGGAAGCGCTTATCGTTGAAGCTCTGGAGCACGATGTTGTTTTCTAAGGAGTCGTCCAGCACCAGACCGTGCTTGTGGCGATCTTCGGGGATGTGGCTTAGGCCGGTAGCGCTGCGATCATGGATGTTGGCCTTGGAGATGTCCTTGCCGCAGAGGGTGAGCTTTCCGGCGCTGGCTTTTTCAAGGCCGGTGATGCCGTAAACCAGTTCTGTCTGGCCGTTGCCGTCGATACCGGCAATACAGAGGATCTCACCTGCGCGGACATCAAAGCTGACATTCTTAACAGCATCTTTTTTGCTGGTTTTGGAGGGAACAGTGAGGCCACGAACAGCGAGTACAGTTTCGCCAGGCTTTGCATCGTCTTTTTGCACCTGCAGCTGAACGGGACGACCAACCATCATGTTGGAAAGCTCCTGCTTGTTGGTGTCCTTGATATCCACAGTGCCCACGTATTTGCCTTTACGAAGAACGGTGCAGCGGTCAGCGACAGCCATGATCTCGTTGAGCTTGTGGGTGATGAAGAGGATGGACTTGCCTTCTCTTGCGAAGCCACGCATGATCTCCATCAGCTCATCGATCTCCTGGGGGGTCAGCACGGCGGTAGGTTCATCGAAGATCAGAATCTCATTGTCCCGGTAAAGCATTTTCAGAATCTCGGTACGCTGCTGCATACCCACGCTGATGTCTTCAATCTTGGCATCCAGATCCACAAACAGCTTGTATTTTTCAGAAAGCGCCTGGACCTTGGCACGGGCTGCCTTATGCTGCAAAAAGCCCAGCTTTGTATCCTCGGCACCGAGAATGATGTTGTCCAGCACAGTGAACACATCCACCAGCTTAAAGTGCTGGTGCACCATGCCGATGTTGAGGGCGGTTGCGTCATTGGGGTTGTTGATCTTTACGATCTCACCGTTCTTTTTAATGACACCGGCCTCCGGCTGGTAAAGGCCGAACAGCACACTCATAAGGGTGGATTTGCCTGCGCCGTTTTCACCCAGCAGGGCGTGGATCTCACCCTTGCGCAGCTGCAGAGTGATGTTGTCGTTCGCTACGATGCCGGGGAACTCTTTTCTGATATTGAGCATTTCAATAATGTATTCTGACTGCATATCAATCTGCTCCTCCTTCCCTTGTATTAAAAGGATTTCCCAATAAAATTATTATAATAGTAAATAGGGAGAAAAGCAAGGAAAAAGGACAAAAAATGGAAAGATAAAAGATCGTTTATCTTAGCATGCACCACCGAGTATGTCATTCCGAGGGAGCGTCAGCGAGTCGAGGAATCTACGCATTTCGTTTACATTTGTATTAAAATCGGTGCCAAGATCCCTCGGCTCCGTTTCACTCCGCTCGGGATGACAGCATTTTTGGTGGTGCGCTAAACGATCATTTA
>JAZUNW010000115.1:0-5790 GCA_045604325.1 Faecousia sp.
TTTGTCTCAGCAAATTTTACTCAAGAATTTTCGTTGGCTGTTTTCTCAATTCGTACACGAATTATCTTAAACAATCCATTCATTAATTGTCCAAGGTGTCTTAGTTTGTCTCACATTATTCAATTTACAAGGTACAGTCCCCAACCAAACGGTCAGCTTGCTCATTCTAACACAGGGCATATCCTTTGTCAAGCACTTTATTCAAGTTTCAACAAAATATTTTTGTGTGAATGCGTTTAATTATGCCGTCATGTGACGGCTTTGCTATGATACCAAAGCTTATAGGGATTGTCAAGACAAAAATCCACTTTTTTACATCATTTTTTTACCCCCAAGAACTTGTGCTTTTGGCCCTTTTTCCACCACAAAATATGCCTCTTTTTTGGGGGCAATACCGGCATCGCTGTGCAATCCGCACAAAACCTACTTTTGTTTTCTTTTGTCCTTCGTGTTTAAGCGGGCATCCCTATATTTCTCGTTAACCAACCGCTGGCGCAGCAGTGTCGGTGCAAATAGGATCACATAGGGTACGCCAAGACTCTTCAAGCTGCAAAGATGGAACAGCAAAATTGCAAGACCGACAATCACGCCGGTCAGGCCGGCGATGGATGCCAGTATCGCAAGGGCATAGCGGCTTACCCGTAAAGCAGCAGCAAAATCCCGGTTGGGCATTACAAACCCGCAAATGCCAGCAATACTGACGGCGATCAACGCCATTGGCGAGATCAGCCCTGCTTCCACAGCAGCCGTTCCAACGACGATGCCGCCAATGATAGATACGGATTGCCCAATACTCTGGGGAAGATGCACGCCAGATTCCTGCAGCAGTTCAAAAGCAGCTAGCAGCCCCAGCACTTCCCACACCGCAGACCAAGGGATCTTATCTCTGCTTTCCTCGATCATTTGCAGCAATGCAGGCGGCAGCAAATCTCTGTGAAATACAGTCAAAGCAATATAGACCGCCGGCAGCAAAAGGCCGATCAGCAACGCACCGTAGCGCAGGATCCGCACCCAGGACGCGGAGATATAATCCCGCCCTAAATCCTCAGGTGAGTTCATTAAATATCCAATATCCACCGGCGCAAGATACCCCAGGGGCAGACCGTCCACAAACAGGCCCACTCTGCCGTTCAGCAGGCCTTGGCAAAAGCGATCGGTGCGCTCTGTATACTGCAAAAGCGGAAAGGGCGTTTTTCTGGAACCGGTAATATATTCCTCCACAGCTGCCGGCGACAAAAAGCCATCAACATCAATGGTACTGAGCCTGTCTTTCATGCGCTGCACAAGCTCCGGATTGGTGATTCCATCGATCCACGCCACCGTCACATTTGTCAGGCTGCGCCGGCCTACCTTTGTTTCGTACAGCCGAAGATCCGGGGTCCGCAGGTGACGACGGACAAGGCTTGTATTGGTGCGCACCGTTTCAACGAATGCATCCTTTGGACCCTTCGCTGTATGCTCTACATCCGGAGCAGCAAGCCCCCTCTTCTCCCCCGTTTTGGTTTCGAAGGCAATGGCGCCCACACCGGGAAACAGCACCACGCAAAAGCCGTTGACCAGCAGCACCGCCGCATCATTTAAATCCTTGCAGGGCTTTGCCACGGAATTAACCACCGTCCCATTTAGAGCGCGTTCATAAAGCACCTGCATGGTTTCCCCTTGCAGGTGCTCCATGATAGGCTTGAACACATATTCCGAGATATCACCACCGGAAGTCAGCCCATCTATTGCGTAGGCATACAAAACATGCTTTCCACAGGAAAGCTTACGCGTATTAAAATCCCCTGCCTCTTTAAAAATGGCGCGGATAGCTGCATCTGTCAATTCACCGGAGTACATAATCGCTCACCTCCTGTGTAGTTTGTCCACAAACGCAGGGAATATGTGGATAACAATTGCATTTTGAGCGGTTTCGTGGTATAGTTGTACATTATTGTAGTAAGGAGTGTATCTCCATGTCCCATACGATCGCCGCCATTTCCACCGGCAACTGCGTCAGCGCCATCGGCATTCTCCGTCTTTCCGGAGATGACAGCATTGCCATTGCGGAAAAGGTCTTTACATTAAATAACGGCACTGCCCTGTCCGCCGCGCCCAATCGAAAGTTGGTTTTGGGAAATCTGCATGATGCAAAAGGCCGGACGCTTGACTCTTGCTGCGCCATCTGTTCCCGCGGTCCTCACAGCTACACCGGAGAAGATACGGTAGAGTTCCATTGCCATGGATCACCTGCTGTGCTGGCTGCCGGATTGGAGGCACTTTATGCAGCCGGTGCACGGCCCGCTCAGCGAGGAGAATTCACCAAACGGGCGTTCTTGAACGGCAAGCTGGGTCTGACCCAGGCAGAAGCGGTCATTGATCTGATAGAAGCAGAGACCGTTGATGCCGCTGCCAATGCCGCAGGTCAGGTAAACGGCGTGCTGCAGAAAAAGCTCATGCCCATTTACAACGACCTTGTGGATCTTTGCAGCCATTTCCACGCGGTGCTGGATTACCCCGACGAGGATATTGAAGATTTTGGCCTTGCCAATTACCACAGCACCTTAAAAGCCCACGAAAAAGCACTTCATAACATCCTGCGGACCTATTCCCAGGGCCGCATCCTGCGCTCCGGCGTTACTGCAGCCATTATCGGCAAGCCAAATGTGGGAAAATCCAGCCTGCTGAACGCTTTGGCAGGCTATGAGCGGGTCATCGTTACCGAGGTTGCCGGCACAACCCGGGATACCGTAGAAGAGGCTGTTATGCTGGGCAGCACCCGCCTGCGGCTCATCGATACCGCCGGCATCCGGGAAACCGAAGACCGAATCGAAGCTATGGGTGTGGAGCGCTCCCGGCAAGCTGCGGAAAATGCCGACCTTGTGATCTTCGTCTGTGACGGTTCTCAGCCTTTGACCGAGGAAGATCGCATTGTAATGGAAAGCTGCTGTGAGCACTCCCATGCCGTTGCACTCATTAACAAAGCCGATCTTGGCGCTGTCGTGCAGCCCAGTGATCTTCCCTTTATGAACATCATCCATGTCAGCACCAAGGATGGCAGCGGTCTTGACCTGCTTGCCGACCTTGTGGATACCATGTTTGCAGGGTCTGCCCCCTGCGACGGCTCTGTGCTGACCAACGCGCGGCAATTTGACGCTATCGGTAGAGCACACGGAGCCATGCAGCGGGCCTTGCAGGCGCTGCAGTTTGGTCTGACGCCGGATGCAGCGCTGACGGATGTGGAAGATGCCATGTCTGCCATGGGCGAGGTCACCGGTGCAACCGTTCGGGAAGACATTACCGCGAGAATTTTTGAACGCTTTTGCGTAGGAAAGTGATACTATGATCTATCTTGACAATTCCGCCACCACAAGGCCCTGTAAAGAGGCTGTGGAGGCAATGACACAAGCACTCACAGAAAATTGGGGCAATCCCAGCGCGCTGTACAGCTTTGGTATCGATGCCGCACGGCGTCTGCGGGACGCCCGGACGAAGGTCGCTGCCGCTCTGGGCGCAGAAACCGACCGGGTGTTCTTCACTTCCGGCGGCACAGAGGCCGACAACTGGGCCATTTTCGGTGCAGCCAAGCGTTTCGGCAAAAAGAACAAGCATATCGTCACAACCGCCATTGAGCACCACGCGGTGTTAAACTGCATGAAGGAACTGGAAAGCCAAGGCTATGAAGTGACCTATCTGCAGCCGGACGGTGCAGGCCGCGTTACCCTGGATGCATGGAAAGCGGCCCTTAGAAAGGATACCTTTCTCGTTTCCGTAATGATGGTAAATAACGAGGTCGGCTCAGTCATGCCCATCGCCCAGATGGCAAAGCTGACCCACAAGCTGTGCCCCGATGCGATCTTCCACACCGATGCGGTGCAGGGCTTTTTGAAAGTGCCTTTTGCGGCAAAAACACTGGGTGCAGACCTCATCACAGTATCCTCTCACAAGGTACACGGCCCCAAGGGCGCTGGGGCGCTTTATATCAGCCCCCGTCTTAAGTCCTTCCCCGCCCTTTTGATCGGCGGCGGTCAGGAGAGTAACCTGCGCAGCGGCACCGAGGGAACACCGGCCATCTTTGGCTTTGCCGCTGCTTGTGAGGCTGGCGCCGCCACATTGCAGGAGGATATTTCCCGGGAAAAAGACTTGTTAAATGGTCTTATTGACAATCTCAAAGAACTGGGCGGTGTAACGATCAACGGCGCTCATGAAGCCCCCCACATTCTTTCCCTCTCCATCCCCGGTGTGCCCACTCAGAACACCATTAACATTTTGCAGGATGCCGGCATTTGCGTGTCCGCAGGCTCTGCCTGCGCCAAGGGCCACCGCAGCCACACCTTGAACGCTATGAACCTTCCCCCGGAAGTAATGGACAGTTCTTTCCGCGTTTCCCTCAGCCGCGAAACAACTAAGGAAGAGATCGACGCGCTCATTAACGGCATAAACCAGATTATCAACTGGAATCAACAACATAAGTAGGAGTTTCCCCATGAAGCAATTAATCACCCAGTATGGCGGTCTGAAGCGAGAGATCTACATTCTCTTCGTCGGCAAACTGGTTACGGCAATGGGATCTTTCGTGTGGCCCATGCTCACATTTCTGCTTACCACCAAGCTCGGCTTAAGCGACGGCACATCCACCCTCTTGATCGCCACCGCATCTGTCCTTTCCTTTCCTGCCGCACTGCTTGGTGGAAAGCTCGCGGACAGATTTAGCCGCAAATCCATCATTATCCTCTTCGACTGTCTGACGGTAGCCCTTTATCTCATAGCCGCCATTTTGCCTCTAACGATCTACACCGCTGCGATCCTATTTTTAGCAGGACTGTTCCAGACCATCGAGTCCCCTGCCTATGATGCCTTAAATTCCGACTATTCCTCTTCAAAGCAGCGGGAAAAGGCCTATTCCCTTTCCTATCTTGGCTTTAACCTTGGCTATATCGTTGGCGCAAGTGTTGCCGGTATGCTGTTCGAGAATTTCATCCGCCTTGCATTTTGTATCAACGGCCTTGCAGTCTTCACCTCTACCGTCTTAATTATCTTTTTTGTCCATAAGAAGAATGCCATTTCCGAAGATACTGCCGCATTGGAGGAAAACTACAGCGAATACGAGATGCCCGTAGACGAGAAAATGTCTGTTCTGACGGTTTTGAAACAGCGCCCCGTCTTGATCTACATGCTCATCATCGGTTGCTTCGCTTCCATGCCGTCAAATCTTGTGGGTCTTTTGCTCCCCTTGCAGCTGAAAGAGACATTGCTGGAGGCAGGTGCAACGCTGTACGGTTATTTGAATTCTCTAAACGGATTTGTGGTCATTCTTTTCACACCGATCCTAACAGTTCTGCTCAAGAAGCTCACCGAAATTCCCAAAACAGTGATGGGCCTTTTGTTATTTGTTGCAGGCATCGTGCTGTTTTCTTTGGGTAACAACACCGCCATTCTGTTTTTGGGGATGTTCGTGTTTACCTTGGGTGAGGTCATCACCGTCCTTGGCTCTAATCCTTATGCTTCCCGTCGTGTCCCCGCATCCCACCGCGGACGGGTGGGCGGCATTTCCAGCGTGGTACACTCGATCTTCTCTTCTCTGACACAGTACCTTATCAGCTTTATGCTGATCCTTACTGAAAGCAATTATCAGCTTTTGTGGTTGATCTTTGTGGGCTTCGGCCTTTTAGCCGCTGTGGCGTATACTTTCCAGTACATTCCTGACAAGCGGACATTCCCCAAGCTGTATGAGAAATAAGAAATCTCCTCGTCCTAAGACGAGGAGATTTCTTTTGTAATTAGTAAGCAACGCCCCAGTAGATCATCTTG
>JAZUNW010000116.1:0-3762 GCA_045604325.1 Faecousia sp.
CACTGTCCAGAAGTTCAGCAACCATGGGGTCATAGAGGTCAACTTCCTGCTTTTCGGCTTTTGCCTTGCCGTTGAGGCCCGAGAAGAACAAAAGCTGGCTCTTTTCCCGGTCGTAAACGCCCTGGAAATCCTTGCCGGAGCCGATGGGCCAGTTCATGGCGTAGGTCTCAATACCCAGCTCCCGCTCTACTTCGTCCAAAAGATCAAAGGGGTCTTTGGTCTCCCGGTCCATCTTGTTGATGAAGGTGAAGATGGGGATATGGCGCATGGCGCAGACTTTGAAAAGCTTCCGGGTCTGAGGCTCGACGCCCTTTGCGCCGTCGATGACCATGACAGCGGAGTCGGCAGCCATCAAGGTGCGGTAGGTATCTTCCGAGAAGTCCTGGTGGCCGGGGGTATCCAGAATGTTGATGCAGAAGCCGCCGTACTGGAACTGCATGACAGAGGATGTGACGGAGATACCACGCTGCTTTTCGATCTCCATCCAGTCAGAGGTGGCAGCACGGGAATTTTTCTTGCCCTTGACAACACCGGCCTGGGCGATGGCACCGCCGTAGAGCAGAAATTTTTCGGTTAAGGTGGTTTTACCGGCGTCGGGGTGGGAGATGATGGCAAAGGTCCGGCGGCGGCTGATCTCTTCAATCAAGGTTGACATAATATCTACTCCTAAAAGGGGATTTCTTGCATATCTAATTTAGTTTACCACATTTTAGCGCTATTGACAAGGGGAGAAAACTCAGAAATAAGCCAGCAAACACTAAAAATAGGGCAGTGCACCGCTTGCGTGCACTGCCCATATGAAGAATTAGTTATCAGGGGTGAATTTCAATCCATTGTCGAAATAATCACCGCCGGTAACGGTGAGTTCAGCCAAACCGGTTCTGGTAAGAACAGCGGTTTGCTCCGGCATCCAAATTTCGTTGTCATTATTATCCCAGTTCAGACTGAGGAACGAAATGGTAATGACACCGTCTTTTTCGGTAAACTCACGCTTGCTCCAGTTGTCCATACCCCAACCGTTATAGCCGTATTCCTTGCCGTCAATGACTTTGAGCATTTCCATTTGCGCATATTCTTCCCGCAGCGCATTGATGTCTTTTTCGTATTCGGCAGCCAATACATCCAGTGCGGTGTACCTTGTGTAGCCAATGCTTGCTTCATTTCCGTGGAAGGTTATGGTCGCAATGGTGTAATCCCCGTCGTTCTCATAGGCGCAGGTCCAAGAGTTTTCGCCAACAGCCACGAAGCCTTCATTTGCTTTGCCGCAGACGGTGCATTTTGCGGTGAGTGTATGCTTGTTGGTTGCGCTTCCGTTGGTGGCACCGCACTTGCTACAGGTCTTGGGCGCAGCGCAGGTGGCGTCCTTCCATTTATGTCCGGCGGCCTTGCCTTCGGTAGCACCGCACTTGCTGCAGGTCTTGGGTGCGCTGCAGGTTGCATCCTTGAAGGTGTGTGCGCAGGTGGTGGGTGCTTCCGTGGGAGCCTCAGTGGGAGCTTCCGTGGGAGCCTCGGTAGGCGCCTCAGTGGGAGCGTCCGTTGCTTCTTCAGTAGGTGCCTCGGTTTCACCATCTGTCGGCGCCTGAGTGTCGGTGATGGCAGGATCAGAGGTGGGATCCGTGACCTTTGCGTCCTTTTCGCCGCAGGCGCACAGGCTCAGCAGCAGGATCAGCGCAAGAATCAAAGATAATGTCTTTTTCATAATGGGATTCCTTCTTCCTGTAATTTGATTTCTGTAAAGGTAGTTGCGCAATAACTAAATTATACTACCGGAAAACAGAAATAACAAGTAGTCAAAAGTGCACAAAAGACTACATCTTTCGCAGGGCAGAATGCAGTTGCACTTTTTTGGCGAATGCGATATAATAAACCCAAATTAGCCGATTTGGAGGAAGTATGAAAACAAAAAGAAGTGGATTGACCGTGGTGGCATTGCTCCTTGCGGTGGTACTGGCGGTGCTTATATGGATCGCGCTAACCCTGCCTAAGCTGGAGCCGGAGCCCAAGGGCGGCTGGAAGGACATCGAGGGTGTGCGTTATTATGAGGATACCCAAGGCAGCTACATTGCCGGTTGGATGACCATTGACGGGAAAACATATTATTTCGACGCAAACAATGGCTGCGCCATGGCAACCGGCTGGCTGGAGATAGAGAGCGAGACCTACTATTTGGGCGAAAACGGTGCTATGTTGACCGGTTGGCAGACCGTAGAGGGCGAGAGCCGCTACTTCGATGAAAACGGCAGACTGCAGCAGGGCTGGCTGACATTGGAAGACGGAAAATATTATCTTTCCGAAACGGGAAGCAAGACCACCGGCTGGTTGGAGCTGGACGGCAAGCGTCACTATCTGGATGAAAGCGGCCGTATGGTTACCGGCTGGTTGGAAGCTGACGGCAAGCGCTATTTCATGGATGCCGACGGCGTGATGGCTGTGGGATGGATTGAAGATGCGGGCGACCGGTACTGCCTGTCTGACACCGGCGAGGTGCGCACCGGTTGGGTCGAGGAAAACGGAAACCGGTACTATTTGCGTTCTGACGGTAAGGCAGCCAAGGGAAAGCAGGTCATTGACGAAAAGACCTATTATTTTACATCCACCGGCGCAGAGGTACTGCTGGTGAATCGTTGGAATACGTTGTCCAAGAACTACAAGCCGGAAAAACTCACCGCTTGTAAGTACAATACGACCTTTGATTGCAAGATGGTGCCTGAGGCGACAGAGGCGCTGAACGCAATGATTAAAGACTGCAAAGCTGCAGGATTCTCTCCACTGGTGCGTACGGGCTACCGCAGCTACGGCTATCAGCAGTCTTTGCTGAACAATAAGCTGAACAAGGGCGTTTCCTATGACGAAGCAATCAAAAGCGTTGCGGCACCCGGAAGCAGCGAGCATCAAACCGGTCTGGCGGTGGATGTATCTGATAGCAAGTATACCAGTCTGGACAGAAAGCAGGGCGATCAGCCCATTCAGAAATGGCTGGCGGAGAATTGCTATAAGTACGGATTTATCGTCCGGTATCCTGACGGCACGACGGAAAAGACCGGCATTATTTACGAATCCTGGCACTACCGCTATGTGGGCGTGGAACTGGCCACAGAGCTACATACTCTGGGCGTATGTCTGGAGCAGTATTTAGATGACCTGACGAATGACGGTACTACCTGCGGTGACCCCAATTTTGCCTGACAAACAGAACCCCCGAAGCGGCGAGCCGCTTCGGGGGTTGTTTATTTACGGCCGGGTTTGACATTGTCGTCGGCGGGGATAGGACTTTCAATCTTGCCGTGGAGCTGCTCGAATTCCTGAATGCTCTGACGGATCAGAACGAGAACATGGCTATTGATGGAGCGGCCTTCATAGTCTGCAACGGTGCTCAGCTTTTTCAGCATTTCTTCCTCAATGCGGATGGACACGCTTTTTGTTGCCATAATAAATACCCCTTTTGAACATATTGTGTATTTACTATATATTTGCTATGTGTTATTATGTTGTAAATGGATATACAGCATATCCACAAAATGAAAGAGGTAATACTTTATGGATGACATCATGACAACAGAATTGCGGCAATTACTGGAAAGGATAGGCAGTGCTACAGATTTGGAGATACCGGAGATTTTTCGCGTTGCGCTGGAACGGCACAATGCGTGTTTTCCGGATTGGGAGATCAGCACTATCTCCATCGAAAGGAAAGGGGACAGGAACGAGCAGATCGACAATGTGATCCGTGTTTTACAGAGGATGAAAAATGAATAAAAAAGA
>JAZUNW010000117.1:0-13836 GCA_045604325.1 Faecousia sp.
CGTAACGAAAATGACCCCTGAAATCTCTATTTTCGTTCAGAGATTTTTTCGTAGCTCTTGACCCTGGCAAGCGCTGCGTGAAAATAAAAAATATTCATAGAAAGAAGGTAATGCTTATGAGTCATAAGCACCCCGACCTCACAAGGGTCTACGCACCGCCCGGTGCAAACACTACAATTCCGGAGAATCTTCCCCCTCCCGGGGTGATCAATCCGGGACTTGCAAAGAATCTGAAAGATCAGATCGAGTCAATCTACAAGCACTGCAACGAGAAGAGTTTCAAGACAAGAGTTCGATACTTTGAAGCGGCAAAACACTTCTGCGGTTTCTTAGCCGTCCGTTTTCGTCTTGAAAAATTCAAGAATGTGGACGACAGACATTTTCGTGCCTATGCCGAATATCTGAAGGCAATCGGTGCCTCGCCCGCAACCATCCAGGCAGATCTGGCAGGCATACGGTTCTTCTACAGACTATCTGGCGGCAAAAATAAGCTATCCGAAAACAGCAGCCTGAATCTTCCCAAGAGAGCTGTGGGTACAGAGAATCGTGCCTGGCTTCCCGAGGAAAAGGAAAAAGCGATAATGCTTGCTGAGAGAATGGGCAGAACTGACGTTGTGATCGCTATTGATCTGGCTTATGAGTTAGGCTTAAGAGTGGAAGAGATTTGCGTCACAAGGGTTGAGTTTTTGATGTCCGCAAAGAAAACCGGAATTTTCGTTGTGCCCAAGGGCAAAGGTGGTCAGAGACGTGCGATTAAGCTGAATCCTGCACAGAGAGCAATGATTGCCAAGTATGTGGACTATGCCAAAGCAATGGGCTTACAGCCCGGGGATTATCTGATCTCCGGCAGTGAAAAGCACGGTGTGAAGATGGAGATCAAATCTCTGCAGAATTGGATGAGCCATAACAGAGAGAAGTTTATGGTCAAGGATCGTGACAAGCTCGTAGAGACCGATAAGAAGAAAAGACCCGCCACCATCTCCTGGCACGGACTTCGCCACAGCTACGCACAGAAGACCTATGCAGAGGCATTAAAAGTGAAACCCAAGCAGGCAGAAAAGATCGTTAGCGAGAATCTCGGGCATCATCGGTGCAAGGTAACAAGGATTTATCTGGCCGAGGTAAAGGTTAAGAAGAATCCTAAGTAACACACCCCATTTTTTGTTTTTTATAGTTAAGAAGGAGTTTTTCAAATTGAAAATAACGTCCCCAAATGCGTGGGACTGAATATAAGGAAATAACCAGGGACCAAGAAACAAGGGCGGTGGCATCCGTCACCGCCCGTAAGGAGAAAATTATGATGTATTATTATTTGCCCGCCTCCGGCAGAAATGGAGGCAACGAAATTTAGGAGGAACTATCTATGACGGATAGAATCGTATTAATAATTGACGAATCCGCAGAGACGGCCTCCTTGCTGTTGCATATGGCAAGGAGGATGTAGTATGACCCTACAAGAAACACTGCAAAAATATCCCCCGGTCCTCTCTGTGAAGGACCTGGAGGATATCCTACGAATCAGCCACAACACGGCATACGCCTTAGTGCGCTCCGGACAGATCCACAGTGTTCGCACCGGTAGAAGCTACCGCATCCCTATAAATGCAGTAATAGACTACCTGAAAAAGAACTGATTATATTGCGGATAGGCCGCATTTATGGTATAATATTACTGTACCTGCTATGCGGCAACGAAAGGAGTTATATTTATGCCGCAAAGCAAAAAATCTACATCCGGAATGGGATCCATCCGTAAGGTCACCAAGGTAGTTAAAGGCAAGGAGTACACCTACTACGAAGCCAGATACACCGAGGGCTTTGACCCCGGAACCGGAAAGCAAATCCAACGCAGCATCACCGATAAATCTAAGAAGGTCGTTGCGCAAAAGCTGAAGGAAGTATTGTACAGTCTTGATAGGGGTGACTATGTTGCCCCTTGTAAAATGACTGTTGAAGAGTGGCTTGATAAATGGGCTGAGGATTATCTCGGCTCTGTCAAACCCGCAACTGTTTGCGCATATAAAGCAACGATCAAGACACATTTGAAACCCGGTTTAGGTGCTGTGAAACTGAGTGTGCTGGATACACCTATTATCCAAAACTTTTATAACAATTTGATATCCCCTCAAAAGAACAAGAAACCCGCTTCTCCAAAAACAGTTAAGAATACCCACGGTGTGCTCCACAAGGCTTTACAGCAGGCTGTTTCGAATGGGCATATAAGAATTAATCCAACGGATGCCTGCGTTCTTCCCCGTGTAGAAAAGAAGCAGATCAAGCCGCTGGATGAAGATCAAATTACCGCCTTTCTGAAGGAGATCCGCGGACATCAGTTTGAATACCTCTTTGTGGTGACGCTCTTTACCGGTATGCGTGAGTCTGAAGCTTTAGGATTGACATGGGATTGTGTGAACTTTGAAAACAGTACAATCACAATCAATAAGCAGCTTCAGATGGTGCGTGGAGGTAATGGAGAATACCGGCTTGCTCCCACTAAGAATAGTAAATGCAGGACCGTTTCCATAGCTCCATTCGTTGCTGAGACCTTGCATAAAGTACAGCGCGAACAGCAGGCAAATAAGGCTCGCTGCGGTGCTATGTGGAATGAGACCGGTTTCGTGTTTACAAATGCCGTGGGAGAGCACCTGAAGACTCATACCGTGTATAAGAATTTTAAAACGGTTGTTAGAAAGCTTGGGTATGATAACGCAAGATTTCACGATCTGCGTCACTCATATGCAGTTGCAAGCATTAAATCCGGTGATGACATCAAGACGGTGCAGGAGAATTTAGGTCATGCAACAGTGTCTTTTACCCTTGATGTATATGGACACGTGACGGATCAGATGAAACGTGACAGCGCTGCAAGAATGGAGAAGTTTATACTCTCCGTAAGTCAATAAGGGAAAACGCAAGGGGAAACCGCAAAATTCCTTCTTCTGCAAATTTATGATTTCCAACTTTAATACCGAGAAAACACGTGAAAGCACAGAAAAATCCCGGTATTCAAAACGAATACCGGGATAATTTTTATGGCGGAGAAGGAGGGATTTGAACCCTCGATACCCTTTTGGGGTATACACGATTTCCAATCGTGCGCGCTCGGCCAGCTACGCGACTTCTCCAAATCACTGTTTTCGGTCAGCCAAGATATATTACAATACTTCCCTAATTTTGTCAAGCCCTAATTTTTGCATTTTTTGATAGACAGGACCTGCCCATTGCGGGCAGGTCCATACACATTATTTCGCAAAATCCAGCAGCTTTGCAGCATCCAGTTTATCGTAGCCGCCAATAAATCCGGCAAGCTCGGTTGCGATCTTCTTCGCACCGCCAACGCTGTTGCTCTCAATATTCAGCGGCAGCAGAGGATCGTGCAGAGAAAGCCGCAGCAAGAACCAGCCGTTTCCGTGCGCGTCGTCCAAGTTGACACGAACCCCCTCAAAATTACTGGGTGCAAGACTCCAGCCGGGCTGCTTCGCGGCATAATCCGTCAGCTCGTCAATGACCTGCTGGCCGTATGCCTTAAAATCGTCAAGCAGGATATTCATACGGAATTCCACACTCTCAGCAGGCTCTTCCAGGCTTTCGATCATAGACGCAAGGGTGTAACCCTCTTTCTTGCCCCGGGCAAGCTCGATGAGCAGCTTGGTAACGATGTATGCGCCGTCATCCAAGAAGTAATTCTCCTTGAACGCGCCGTGACCGGAGATCTCGATGGCTAGCTGGCTGTCCTGCCCTGCGTTATTCAAGCGGATAGACTCATTGATAACATTGCGGTAGCCTCGCTTAAAGCGATGATGCACGCCGCCCTTTTCCTCAATAAACTTGGCAAGTCCGGTGGAAGTGATGGAGTCGGTGACGATGGTCGTACCGGGGTGCTCCCGCAGCAGGATCGCCGCCAACATGGCAATAATGCGATTTCTGTTCAATTCACTGCCGTCAGACAGAACAGCGCCGGCACGGTCAACGTCGGTATCAAAGATAATACCAAGATCAGCCTTTGCTTCACGGACAGCTTCCATGATACTTTCCATCGCTTCCTTATCCTCGGGATTGGGGATGTGGTTGGGGAAGCTTCCGTCGGGCTCTAAGTAGCGGCTGCCGTCGGTAATTGCGCCCAAGGGCTTCAGCACTTTGTCTACATAGAAACCGCCAGCACCGTTGCCGGCATCCACCACGATCTTAAAGCCTGCAAGGGGCTTGTCTTCCCCGGTAGCGGCACGGATCTTATCCGCAAGAATAGCGGCATAGGTATCCATGAAAGCGCCGCATTCCAGCTTGCCGGATACCATGCCGGTCTGCTCGCCACCCTCAGCGTACGCAAGGATCTGCTTAATATCCTCTTTCTCGAGACCGCCGCCGGATGTAAAGAACTTAAAACCGTTGCGGTTAAAGGGCAGATGGCTGGCGGTAATCATCACAGTGCCGTCAAAGGCAAAACCTTCGGTTACCGTAGCCATAAACATGGCAGGGGTGCTTGCCATGCCAAAATCGGTGACCATAATGCCCTGCTCCACCATTTCGCTGCAGATCCAGCTGCAAAGGGCTTCACCGGAAAGTCTGGAATCCCGACCAACGGCCACACGGATGCCTTCCTTTTTGCCGGTCTTATTCATAAGCCAAAGAGCAAAACCACGGCCAATATCACGGCAGACCTTTTCCGTTAAGTTAACATGCTGCCCCTCGATACCCTCCAATGCAACACCGCGAATGTCACTGCCGTTTTGAAGCTTTTTGTAATCCATCTTGTTCCCTCCATAAAGAGTAATATGTCATAATTTACAAAAGCATTGTACCACTGACAACCGAAAAATGCAAATAAAAAATCCCCCTTAAAAGAGGGGGATTTTTTCAGGATTGCTTTTCGTGCTGTGTACCAAAGTAGAAGGACACAACGCTGGTAACGATTATCATTACATTATCCGCGCCGATGTCGCCCCGCAGCGCAAGCACTGCGAATACCACCAACACCACGATGGTAACGATGGTTTTGACTTTAATAAGATTGGAAAGATTCTTTTTCACTGTTCTCCCCCTATGGCTTGTGATATTGCTCAAGGTCTTCAATTCTATGATTGATGACCTTGAGCTCATGCTCGACCACCGGAAGCCGCTGCGCGAAATTATTGTGAGCACGGACCTCCCGGGTCAGTTCCTCGATCTTGGTATCCGTAACCGCCTGCGCAACCGATGCTGCCTTTTCACTTTTCTTGGATGTAGCGATACAGGTTACCACCACACCGATCAGCGAAAGGCCGTCTGTGATAAGCGCCGTGACAATTGCTTCCGTCATGCTGTGTTCACCCCCAGCAAGCAGCGCATCGTGGCTTTGCCTGCTATGCCGTCCTGTTTAAGAACGTTGGCCTGCTGATAAGCAACCACCGCTTTCTCCGTAGCAGCGCCGAAAGAGCTGTCCGCACCCTTATCACCGCAGCTGTAGCCATTGCCAATCAGCAGGAGCTGCAAAGCCTTAACATCCGCGCCCTTGCAGCCTTTTCGAAGGCTGTTCATTTCCATCGTGTACGGGTTACGAATCTCTTTATTTGAGATATAATCTGCGTTGAGATACGGCTCTGGATCGATCCACTTGCCATTCTCCTTGATTCCGAAGTGCAGATGTGCCCCTGTAGAATTGCCGGTACTGCCCATATAACCAATCGTTGCGCCCTTTTTGATGGTCTGCCCCGCATTCAGCTTGCTTTTGGCTTTCAGATGGTAGTACACCATCACAGTGCTGTCACACACACGAACAGAAACAAAGTTGCCAACAGAATCAGTGTATCCCACCTCTTCCACCACACCGCCGGTGTGGGCAGTGATGTAGTCCGTCACATGCCCACCGCTTTTGTTCTTAGCAACAAGATCAATGCCGTTGTGGTGTCGAATTCTACCGTTCCACATCCGGTTACCGAATCGGGATGTAATAGCATAGCTGTCATAATTGGGAAATAGTCTTGTGCTCACACTTTAACCCCCAATATGATTTCGGCATCCTCAGGAGCCAAAACGCCCTTATGGGCGGCATTCGTTACCATCTCAGCAGTCCAAAGGCCCTGCCGATACCATTTCGCGATCTTCTCCTTCATGGTTTACACCTCCAAAAGTGTGTCGGTCATCATTGCGGTATAGATGACCTGGGCCTCAATTGTATCCAGTTGAGTGGGCGCAGGCTCCTGCACAGGCAATGGATCGTGAACAAATTCCCCATTTACATACCGGTATTCGGTCACATCTCCCTCAGGGAATGCCTCTACAATCACATAGCCATCCAGCAGGTCTGCAACACTACCGTCCTCTAACTGCACACCCGTCACAAATTCGACACCTGTGACATGAAGAATACGGCCATCTTCTGCAAGCTTTAATGCATACATATTCATTCCTCCTTAGTATTTCACTCCATAAATGGCGATTGGAATCGCGCCATTGTCGTTAAGAGCTCCATTCAGAACGCCCGATTGGAAAGAGATCGTAGCTTCATTAATACGGTTTGCGAATCTACAGGTATGATCCCGCAGTTTATCACCGGCAGCTCCGGACGGGAAATCGCAGATGCCAAGCTCGCCATTAAATACATTCACCATTGTGGGGTGTCCGTACCAAATGGAATGTCGGAATTTGATAACGAGTCTCTTATAACCATAGGGAACCGTTACCTTTTGCGCAGGAAACGCGCTGTTTTCCGCTTTGTTGACCCATAGCTCAACCCAGCTTCCTTCTGTCACATCCGGAATAAGAGGCTTCCAATCGCTCCAACCATTACCGTACATAGTTCTGACCTTTGTTACTACGGTATCCTTACCGTATTGCCAGGCAAACATGGAACCATATGTGTTCTTTGATCTCGTGATGAGAACCATCCAGTTTGAGCCTTCGCCGAGACTGAATCGAACAAGATCGTCAGACTTGACGTCTTCTCCCCGCAGGAAATCAACGATTATATTCGAACTGTTCTCCATCTTGTTGTAGATGTTACTAAGTACTTGATCCAAGGTATAGCCGGTAGCACCAATACCGTGCCGTTCGTGTACCATTGCTTTGTTAAACATGTTGTGGGTACCAATTTCCTCAGCCAATTCTTCTGAGCGCTGGGCAGCTTGTACCGCCTTGGTTACCGACTCAGAAAAGGCTGTATAATACTGATCGGCAGACTTGCTGTCCATACCGGGAACTGCCTCTGCAAAATAAGGAATGGTCCACGTTCCAAGCTGACTGCCATCTTCGTTATTCATGATAAGACACAGCGTGCCGCCGCCCTTATTCATCAGCATCTGGGCAATCATTTCCACAGTTACTGTGCTTCCCTCCACGGTAAAGGCACTTTTTCCTGCGATCTCAGAATAGTTTCCCTCTCCGCTTGTACCGGAATACCAGACGGAAAGCTTTGCGCCCTCCGGCACGGGAAAATCAATCCCGCAGTCTGTGATCCTTACCCGAAACTTCCGTCCTACATCTCCCTGCTTTGCGTAAATGCCCTGGATTGCCTGATAACGGCAAATATCCAAATCGATGGTTTGCATTATTTTCCTCCTTAAAGTGTATTGGAAGCTAACTTCCTTTCACACACAACCCAAAAGGCAAAACAAGTTGCACACAGATGTGCAACTTGCAGCATTTTTCCTCTATTAACGCAAAAACACCCCTCAAAAGAGGGGTGTTTTTCATAATTTAATGGGCAAATTGGCTCTTATAAAGTTCTGCATAAAAGCCGTCTTTGGCAAGAAGCTCCTTGTGAGAACCCAGCTCCACGATCTGACCGTCCCGCATTACCAAAATCACATCTGCCTCCTGAACAGTAGACAGCCGGTGGGCAACCACAAAGGAGGTTCTGCCTTCCATCATGATGTCAAAGGCCTTTTGAATCTTGATCTCCGTGCGTGTATCGATGGAAGAAGTCGCTTCATCCAGTATGAGGATCGGCGGCAGACACAGCATCACCCTGGCAATGCACAGCAGCTGCTTTTGACCTTGCGAGAGATTGCCGCCGGACTCGCCGATTTCGGTATCATAACTCTTGGGCAGCCGCTTGATAAAGCTGTGGGCATGGGCCTGCTTGGCAGCAGCGACGATCTCATCCTCCGTTGCATCCGGACGACCCATTGCAATGTTCTCGCGAATCGTGCCGGTTTTCAGCCATGTATCCTGCAATACCATGCCGATGCTGCCACGCAAACGGTGTCTTTCCATAGACAGTGTATCCACGCCGTCCAGAGAGATCTTGCCGTCAATGGGATCGTAAAAACGCATTAACAAATTGATGAATGTGGTTTTGCCGCAGCCTGTCGGTCCAACGATGGCCACTCTTTGACCGGGTGTAACTGACAAATTAAAGTCACGTATCAAAGGCTTATTGGAATCATAGGAAAAATCCAAATCTTTAATCTCAACTGCGCCAGAGAGATTATCCGGGAATTCCGGCTGCTCAGGGTCAGCGGTTTGCGGCTCTGCTTCGATCAGCTCAAAAACACGCCCTGCGCAGGCCAGCGCATTCTGCAGTTCCGCAATTACACCGGAAATCTCGTTAAAGGGCTTTGTGTACTGATTTGCGTAGCTTAAAAAGCTTGTCAAATTGCCGATAGTAATGCCACCGGAAATTGCCATCAGCGCGCCAACCAAAGCAACGCAGGCATATACCAGTGCATATACGAATCTTGTTCCGGGATTGGTCAAAGAGGAGAAGAAAATCGCCCGCAGGGAGTACTTGCTCAGGGTATCATTGGCAATATCGAACTGGGAAAGGGATTCCTTCTCGTGGCCAAATGCCTTGACGACTTTCAACCCGCCGATGGTCTCGTCGATCAGTGCCGTCTGAGCACCACGGGCCTCAGTCTGCTTTTGGAACATGGAGTATGTACTCTTAGCAATAAAGCTGGCAACAACAAGAGAAAGCGGTGTCAGCACCACAACAACAAGGGCGATCTGCCAACTGATGCTAAGCATCAAAATCAGTGTACCAACAATGGTCATCACGCCGGTAAACAGCTGCGTAAAGCCCATCAGCAGGCCGTCAGCAAAGGTATCCGCATCCGTAATGACCCGGGCTACCATGTCGCCATGCTGATGCCGGTCTAAATAGGACAGCGGCAGGGACTGAATACGGCAAAAAGCCTCATTCCGGATATCCCTTGTTACACCGTATGTAATGCGATTGTTCAGCTGATTCATGACCCACTGGGCAAGTCCGCCAACAAGCGCGCAGACAAGAATCCAAGTCAGTACAGATGTGACCCGGTCAAAATCCACCTTACCGGCATCAACAATTCCGTCAATGGCATTGCCCACAAGAATTGGGATCACAAGACTCATGGCAACATAAATTAGTGCAAGCACCAGCGAGCCAATGAGTGCCGGCAAATACTTCTTGATCCTGCGCAGCACCTTTTTCAGAATAACGACTTGATCTTTACTCATCGCAGACCACCTCCTTGGGGAACTGGGAGTAATAGATCTCCTGATAAACAGCGCAGTTTGTCAGCAGCTCCTCATGGGATCCAATGCCGACCATCTCACCGTCGTCCAAAACGATGATCTGGTCAGCAAACCGCACTGATGCCGCCCGCTGAGAAACGATAAAGGTAGTGGGGGGATTTTCCATACCGCGAATAGCCATGCGAAGCTTGGCATCGGTGGCATAGTCCAGCGCCGACGCACTGTCGTCAAGAATCAGAATCGCAGGCTTGCGCACCAGCGCTCTTGCGATGGTAAGCCGCTGGCGCTGACCGCCGGAGAAATTACTGCCGCCTTGCAGTACCTCGGCGTCCAGTTCCCCTTCCTTGTCCTTGACCACTTCCCGTGCCTGGGCTATATCCAGTGCCTGCCACAGCATATCGTCGGTGGCACATTCGTCGCCCCAGCACAGATTATCCCGAATGCTGCCGTGGAACAGTGCAGCCTTTTGCGGCACGATACCAATACTGCGTCGCAACACTTCCCTGTTGTATGCGTCAACGCTCTTGCCGTCGATGAGCACATCGCCCTTTGCAGCAGGATAAAATCCGGGAATCAAATTGATAAGTGTGGTCTTACCGGAGCCCGTGCCGCCAATAACGCCGACGGTCTGACCAGGCTGAGCTGTAAAGCTGATATTCTCCAAAGAAGGGTGGCCCGCACCGGCGTAATGGGCAGTCACATTCTTAAATTCCACCTTGCCTTGGATAGCATCGGTGCAAGTGCCGTTATTTTCCTCAGGCTGAATATCGAGAATTGCGCTGACACGGTTGCCGCTGGCCACCGCCTTGGTCATAGTAATAATGAGATTCGCCATCTTAATAAGTTCCACAAGGATCTGGGTCATATAGTTGTACAGCGCGATAACAAGTCCCTGAGTCAATACGCCCTCATGGACCTTAACTGCACCCACATGCACCAAAATAATGATCGCCAGGTTCACAACAACAAATGTAACCGGGTTTAAGAGCGCCGAAATACGGCCCGCTGACATCTGCTTATTTGTGAGTGCATCGGTCTGTACGCAAAAATCTGCAGTCTCCTGCCGCTCCATGCGAAACGCTCGCAAAACACGCACACCGCTCAAATTCTGCCGTGTAGCGGAAGTCACCATGTCCAATGCCCCCTGCACCTGCTTGTACATGGGCATGGTAATAAGCATAATACCAAACACGATCACGCAAAGAACGCCGATCATACCCACAAACACCAGCGCAGCATCGGCATCGATGGTAAATGCCATAACCATAGCGCCAAAAACAACAAAAGGAGAACGCAGCAGCAGCCGCAATGTCAGATTGACACCGTTCTGCACCTGATTGATGTCAGACGTCATGCGGGTGACCATGGTGGATGTACCCACGGTGTCGATCTGTGTATAGGAAAGCCGCAGCAAATGCTCCATCACGTGGTATCTTAGCCTTGCGGAAAAGCCGACAGCAGCCTTAGCGGAAAAGAACTGGGCTGTCACAGAGCTCAAAAGTCCCACAATGCCCAGCACAACCATCACGATGCACATTTTCATTATGTAAGGCAGATTGCCGCCAGCGATGCCAACATCCACAATTTCAGCAACTACCAGAGGGATCATCAGTTCGAATGCCGCTTCCAGCATCTTGAAAAGGGGCGCAAGAATGCACTCTTTGCCGTAGCCTTTCATGTACTTCAGTATCTTTTTCAATTGACCGCACCTCATTGGTCTTTTTTGGTTGATTATAGCACTATTTAAATGGATATGCAATCAAGATTTAACGCATAGTGACCTTACTCGTTTGCATTTGCTACGCAAATTATTGTTCGGCTCAGTCAAGCCTTCGCCGGCGGCGCTCATCCGCGCCGCATTTAATCTTTCGAGTCAGTCCACATCTATAATAAAAACCTCACCCCAGATGGGGTGAGGTTTTTATTGGAGCTAGTGACCTGACTCGAACAGGCGACCTTCTCATTACGAGTGAGATGCACTACCGACTGTGCTACACTAGCAGGCTAAGTTATTATACAGACGATAAAAAAGAAAGTCAACTGCTTTTTCCCAATCCATCAAAAAAGTACATTTTTTTAATAAAAAGTCCTTGACAATCCCCTCAACATCTGTTATATTATCGGAGTTGCCAAAGACAGCAGGTGCTGAACAAGCGTAAGTCCTGCCGAGGTGCGCCAATTCATTACGATGTTTTGCGTGTCTTTCTGTCTTCTGGCAGGAAGACACTTTTATTTTTCGGAGGTGAAAAATCCATGCCCAACGCAAAGGTTCTTGAGTCCAAGCAGGCAGTTGTCACCGCCCTGACCGAGAAGATCAAGGAAGCCTCTTCCGTCGTCTTCGTCGATTACAAGGGTATTACTGTTGCTCAGGATACCGAGCTGCGTAAGCAGTTCCGTGAAGCAGGTGTTGAGTACACCGTCGTTAAGAACACTCTGACCAATTTCGCAACCAAGAATGTCGGTTACGATTTCTCTAAGGTTCTGAACGGTACCACCGCCATGGCTTCCACCACCGGCGACCCCATCGCCCCCGCTCGTATCGTATGCGAGTTTGCTAAGAAGAACAAGGGTATCAACCTGTCCATCAAGGGCGGCGTTGTTGAAGGCAGTGTTCTGTCCGCCGCTGAGCTCAACGGCTTCGGCGAACTGCCCAGCAAGAACGCTCTGGTTGCTTCTGTCCTTGGTACCTTCCTGGCACCCATCTCCAGCCTGGCATTCGTCCTGGATCAGGCTCGTATCAGGCTGGAAGAAGGTTTTGTCCCCGCTGCCGCTCCTGCTGCTGAGGCTCCCGCTGAGGAAGCTCCCGCCGCTGAGCCCACTGAGGCTACCGAAGCCTAATTCAATCGTAAACCAACAACAAATTCAACACACATAATTTAGGAGGATATTACAATGGCTAGTGAAAAAGTCACTGCTCTCGTTGAGGAAGTTAAGGGTCTGACCGTTCTGGAGCTGTCCGAGCTGGTTCACACTCTGGAGGAAGTTTTCGGCGTTTCTGCCGCTGCTGCTGCTGTTGCTGCTCCCGCTGCTGGCGGTGCTGCTGAGGCTGCTGAGGAGAAGACCGAGTTCGATGTCGTTCTGAAGGCTGCTGGCGATTCCAAGCTGAACGTCATCAAGGTTGTCCGTGCTGCTACCGGCCTGGGCCTGAAGGAAGCCAAGGAGAAGGTCGACAACTGCCCCTGCACCCTGAAGGAAGCTGTCTCCAAGGAAGACGCAGAGAAGCTGGTCGCCGAGCTGAAGGAAGCTGGCGCCGACGCAGAGATGAAGTAATTCATTTTTGTAAAGAAACCAACAGCCGCCAGTTTCCTGGCGGCTGTTTTACTCTCAACAGGAGGTTCATTTATGGAAAAATTCATTAACCTGTTGGAATCTTTTATTCCGTCCGAGATCCCCATAGATATATACCTAAAGGCAATTCTTTTCATCGTCCTTGGTTTCATAGTTATCGGTGCCATCGGACGATTGCTTTTTGGCAAGAAATCAACCCTTAACCATGCGGTGTCTTCTGCCATCAGCATACTGTTCATTTACATCATCACCGTGGTGATTCACAGCTTAGGCGTAGATCTGAGTTTTTTAGTATCTCCCCTGCCCTTTATCAGCATTTCAGGCGAATATATGTCCGTCTTTGTATTTGAAGGCGTACACTACACCATCCTTTGCGACCAGATCCTCGGCATGGTCATTTTAGCATTCCTTGCCAACCTCGCCGACAGCTGGCTGCCTACTGGCAAACGGCTGTTATCGTGGTTCTTCTTCCGGTGCATTTCTGTGCTGTTGGCAATGGTGTTGCATCTGATCGCAAATGCCATTATCAGCACATTCCTGCCGGAAGGGCTGCTGATCTGGGCCCCGGTGGTTCTTCTGGGACTGCTTTTGCTTTTGATTGCCGTAGGCGCACTGAAATTTTTGATAGGCACACTGCTTTCCGTCACTGTTGGTCCGCTGATCGGTATTCTCTATACCTTCTTCTTTTCCAATGTGGTGGGTAAGCAGCTTACCAAAGCAGTTCTTACCGCGGCGATCCTCAGCGGCATGGTTTGGCTTTTGAATTGGCTCGGTGCAAACACTGTTTTCATTGCAGCATCCGCACTTGTGGCGTATATTCCCTTTTTGATCCTGCTGCTGATCGTATGGTTCATCATCGGTAAACTTATGGAAAAGTAAAACAAAGGCACGGTTTTTGCACCGAACCAGTAAAACTGGACAATAGACAAAAAGGCCCCCAAGTCGGAAGGCCAAGCGGTCTTAGGAAGACAAGCAACTATTGCAACTCCTTGGCACACAGAACGACATGGCTACGATCCGACTTGGTTCATCATCGGTAAACTTATGGAAAAGTAAAACAAAGGCACGGTTTTTGCACCGAACCAGTAAAACTGGACAATAGACAAAAAGGCCCCC
>JAZUNW010000118.1:0-13517 GCA_045604325.1 Faecousia sp.
CTGGGAGAGCTGGCAAAAATCTTTGATTTTTGACTGAGAGGGCATGCGTTAAAGCCCTCTCCGCCCAGTGTGCGCACTGGGCACCTCTCCCAAAGGGAGAGGCAAGTAGGTGCGCTAAACGATCATTTACAACACTGCACAAGCTAAAAACGGTGCGCGATGCGCACCGTTTTTCTTATGCTCTTACCTTACGGAAACAGAAGCTGACAACAAAGATCAGCGCCAATGCCAGCGAGATGGCAGCACCTGCGGAACTACCCACATAATAGGACACAGTTAGCCCCCCTACCCCGGCAAGAAGCGCAAACAGCACCGAAAACAGATGATACTGTTTTAAATTTCTTGCCACATTTCTTGCACTTGCAGCGGGAAGAATCAGCAAGGAGTTGAGGATCAAAAGGCCCACGCTGGGAATGGCCAGCGTCACCACCACAGCAATGGCAACGGTAAACACCGTCTGTGACAGCCACACGGGAATTCCCCGGGAAGATGCCAGCTGTGGATGAATAGACGCCAATGTCAGCCTGTTGGCGCTGATTGTCCAAAACACCGCAACGCCAAGGAGCACCAGCGCCAGCATGCCGATCTCCCCTGCCGTTACCGACAGAATGTCGCCGATGAGGTATTTGTTATACTTGGTAAAGCTGTCACCGCCTAAGGTGGCGATAAAAATTCCCAAAGCCACGGCCGTGCTGGAAAACACGCCGATGGGGGTATCTGCCGTGTGATTGCTGCGACTGCGAACAAAGGAAAACAGCAGCGCGAACAATACACTAAACACAACCGCCACCCATGTGGGCGCCGCGATACCGCAGATGCAGCCGATGGCGATGCCCGTAAAAGCGCTATGGCCCAACGCATCGGAGAAAAAGCTCATGCGGCCGGTGACGATCATGGTGGACATGAGGCCAAACAGCGGCGCCATAATGAGGATCGCCAGCAGGGCATTTTTCATAAAATCCCAGCGGAGCATTTCCATGCCGAGGGCATCGCAAATTCCGTACCAAACACTCATTTTGCGCCACCTCCATGAAATACCTGCCGGAAGGCATTGCTTTGCAGCACTTCCTCTGAGCTGCCCAAAGCAAGGATCGTCTGATCCATCAGCACCACCTGATCGGTATACTTTTCCAGCATGGAAAAATCGTGAGTCGTCATTAAAATCGACAGATCGTAGGTTTTGCGGATCTCATCCAGCATTTCCATAAGGCCCATCTGGCCTTCCACATCCACACCGGACAGAGGTTCGTCCAAAATTAAGATGTTGGGAATGGGCTCCAACGCCAGCGCCAGCAGCACACGCTGCAGCTCGCCGCCGGACAGAGTTCCCACCCGCTTGTCGATGAGGTCTTCTCCGTGGACCCGCTCCAGGCATTCTGATATCTTTTCCCGCATGGCCTTGCTCTGCCCCAAAAAGGCAGGCCGGCGGCTCATGCAGCACACAAAAAGATCCGCAACACTGACAGGATCACCGGCATCAAAGCTGGGGCTCTGGGGTACGTAACCGATCTTTGGCTTTTTGCCCCGCTGACCGGGTGCGGAAAAGGCGATAACGCCGTCATAATCCTGCTGCCCCAGCACCGCTTTCAAAAAGGTGCTTTTGCCCGCACCGTTGGGACCGATGACCGCCACCATCTGCCCACAATGGACATGGAGGCTGATATTTTGCAGGATTTTGTCGTTTCCGATGGTAACGCTCAAGTCCTGCACCCGAAGACAGCAGGAATCGCCGCAGTTGCCGCCGTGGATAAATGCATTCATCCCAATGCCTCCTTTACTGTGTCGATGTTGTGGTACATGGCTGCAAACCAGCTATCGCCGGACATGGCCATATCCAGTTGAAAAACCTTTACACCGGTCTCCCGGGACAGGATACCTGCGGCAGATGCGCTGCCGTTGCGCTCTACGAACACTGCGCTGAGTTCATGGCGCTTAACCAGTTCGATGAGCCGCTTTAACTCCGCTGCAGAAGCCTCGCTGCCGGATTCTTCTTCGATAGCCTCTAAAATGTGGAGTCCAAAGGAGTCTGCAAAATAGGAAAAACCGTCATGGAACGTAACAAGCCCACGGCTTAAGAGCATGGAAAACTGCTCTTCGGCATAGGCTTTCAATGCATCGATCTCATCTAAAAGTTCCGAAAGATTGCAGGAGAAAGCCACATCATGCTGGGGGTACATCTGGGTCAAGCCCTTGCAGATGTTTTCCGCCATGATTTTCGCATTCTCCGGAGACAGCCAAATGTGAGGATCCTGCTCATGGGTATGCTCGTGGTCATGGTCACAGCCGTGAACATCCACTCCAGCGGAGCTGTCGATCACATTCCGGGAGACCGTGTTCAACAGATGCTCCTCAAGACCGGCACCGGAGATCACGATGGTCTCCGCCGCCTCCATGGCTCTTGCCTGAGAAACACTCAAGGAATAGTCGTGAAGACACGATACATTCTCTGTGACCAAACGGCTTACCGTGATGCCCGTTCCCGCGCACAGCCGGGACGCAAACTCATACACAGGAAGCGTAGTCGCCACTACCTGCGCAGGCTCTGCCTGAGCTGCGCACCCGGAAAACAATATGCAGATAACGCCCAAAAGGGCAACCAATTTTTTCATAATTCTCATCCCTTGGATAAAGTGCAAAATAATCGTTTATCTTACCATAATGCGCGCCACTAAGCCCTCCCCTTTTGGGGGTGCTCCGCGCAGCGAATGAAAATCAATCGCTTGCCGGTGGCAAGCGCACCTAAAATTGAGGGGGGGACCACTTGCGGTGGGAGAGGTTTTAACCTCTTCCGTCACGCCTATCGGCGTGCCACCTTCCCCAGAGGGGAAGGCTTTGCTTGCATAAACGATCATTTACCCCTTCATTATACCGCATTTGTCAAGAAAAAAGGGGCTGCCAGGCAGCCCCTTTGCGTATTTAGTGGGTCTCCATCCAATCGTCCACTTTGGTCTTGGCAAGCCGCAGGATGTCCTCCTGAGGATAGGGAGAATTCTCACCACCGTTTACATACAGAAAATACAGACCGGCGGGAGTCTGGAACAGGATCTCCTCGAAACCTGCCGGATCACCGAAACAGCCGTATGTATACTTCTTGACCAGAGTTGCGGTCTCGGTATCGTATTCCTTCTTGCAGATGATCTTCTTCATAGAATATACTCCTTTCATTTGAATAACGGGATTATTATACATATTTCTATGGAAAAATCAAGCATATTTCGCCGATTTCCAAACTTTACTTGCTCACCGCGCCAAAAAGTGGTATGATTTTAGATGAGGTGATCCTATGAAAGACATCCCCATGTTTACAACGGAGTTTGGCATCGCCAGCCTCCTTTTGAAAGAGATCCCCTATCGGGAAGAGGCCTACATCCGCCTGCAGGCAACGGAGCAGCCCCTGGAGCTCCTTAACGAATGCATCGCTTTCTGTCGCGCCTGCGGCGCAGAGAAAATCTATGCCACCGGCCACGATGCCCTGGAACAGTACCCGCTGCATACCCAGGTTATTCAAATGCAGTGTGCTTCTCCCCTGCCCGAAACCGATGCTGCGCTGTTCCCCGTACTGCCGGAAACCCTAGAAAACTGGCGGGGTATATATAATGAAAGAATGAAAGACGTTCCCAACGCATCTTTTATGACCGAAAAGGATGCCAAAGACATGCTAAAAGCCGGCGACGGCTACTTCATCCACAGAAACGGACAACTGCTCGGCATCGGAAAGGCATCCGGCAGCAAAATTGAGGCTGTTGTTTCCGTCGTACCCGGTGCGGGCAAAGATGTTGTGCTGGCCCTTTCCTCCCTATTGACCGGTGACAGCGTAACTGTAGATGCAGCCTCCACCAACACACGGGCTGTGCATCTTTATGAAAAGCTGGGATTCCTCGCTGTGCAAGCCCTATCCAAATGGTATCACGTTTACCCTTGCGGCTGACTCTCCGTCAGCCGCATTCATTCTTTTATACAGTATAATTATACGGTTATTCATGGCATTTTTGTCATTTTTGTGTATTTCACCGTGTCTAAAGCCTGCTTTTGTACATTTCTTTGTGAAATATTAATGGTTGACGATGAATAATATACGCGCTATAATGCATGCATAAACAACACGCCACACGGCGCGATGAAAAGGAGTAAATGAAAATGAAAAAATTAATCGCTTTGGCTATGGCCGCTATTATGGTTCTTTCCCTGTTCGCAGGCTGCCAGCCCGCTGAACAAGAAAAGGGCAGCAACAAGTTCAACCTGACCACTGTTACCCCCGGTGTTCTGACCGTTGCCACCTCTCCTGACTATGCTCCCTTTGAGTTCTACTCTCTGGATGCCAACGGCAAGCCCACTCTGGCCGGCTTCGATATGGACCTGGCACAGTACATTGCTGACTACTTAGGCCTGACCCTGGAGATCGTCCCCATGGACTTCGACGGCACCATTACCGAGCTGGGCAACAAGAAGTGCGACCTTTCCATGGCCGGCTACTCCGCTGACCCCGACCGTCTGATTTACATGGACTTCACCGATGTCTACTACACCAGTGAGCAGGCTCTGGTCACCACCACCGAGAAGAAGGACATCATCACCTCCGCTGAGGTTGCCAACAACGCAAGCTACAAGATCGGCGTTCAGATCGGCTCCATTCAGGCTGAGCTGGCACAGGAATTCACCCCCAACGCTGACATCGTTGAGCTGAGCAAGGTTACCGACATCGTCATGGAGCTGTCCACCGGCAAGCTGGATGCCGCTTTCATTGAGACCCCCGTCGTGCAGGCTTACTCCAACACCTACAAGAATCTGCAGATCGCCTGCACCATTCCTCAGGAAGACAACGGCTCCGTAATCGGTGTCTACAAGGGCAATGCTGACCTGCTGAAGTATGTCAACGAGGCCATCAACAAGGCCATCGACGACGGCACTTTCGCTCAGTATGTTGCTAAGGCTGTTGACCTGGCTGCCGGTGAAAAGCACGAAGGCCTGCTGGATAGCGAAGGCAACGTTCCCACCGACGCTCAATAATCCATAATTGAATCTTCCCCGAAGGCCATTATGGCTTTCGGGGAAGTTATGTGAAAAGGAGAGATTCTTTTGATTACCATTGAAGGTTTCGAGAAAGCCTTTCGATTCATAGATCTGTTTCTGGAAGGCATGGCCTGCACCGTCACCCTTTCCGCGCTGACGGTTTTCTTTGGCTTTATTTTAGCGCTGGTATTGGCCATTATGCGCATGTCCAAGGTCGCCCCCCTGCGCTGGCTGGCTACAGTATATGTGGAAGTTTTCCGAGCCACCCCCATGCTGGTGCAGGTGTTTATCGTCTATTATGTCCTTTTGGCAGATGTGCCGCTGCCCGCTTTCAAGCTCTTCGGCTTCATCCGCTTTGAGCGTATGATCCCCGGCGTGCTGGCTCTTTCCATGAACTCCGCCGCTTATCTTTCTGAGATCATCCGCAGCGGCATCCAGTCCATCGATCTGGGTCAGACAGAAGCCGCCAGAAGTCTTGGCATGAGTCAGGCACAGAATATGCGCTACATAGTTTTGCCCCAGGCCATCAAAAACATTCTGCCTGCAATCGCCAATGAATTCGTTACCATCATTAAAGAGTCCTCCATTTGCTATACCATCGGCGTGCAGGACATTATGTCGGCAGTCAAATCCGCACAGATGGCGGCCTTTACCATTGCAGAACCCCTGCTGATCGCAGCAGCCATCTATTTCTGCCTTACCTTCCCCACATCCAAGATTATTGCCTATTTTGAAAGGAGGATGAGCCGCGGTGACAAGCGATAAGCTGATTCAGGTTAAAAATCTGAAGAAATACTATAACAAAAACACCATTCACGCTCTTGATGATGTAACAGTAGACATCAACAAAGGCGATGTGATGGTCGTCATCGGTCCCTCCGGCTCCGGTAAGTCCACCTTCCTGCGCAGCCTGAACCTGATGGAGACCCCCACAGGCGGTCAGATCATCTTCCATAACATCGATATTACCAAGAAGGCCTTTATTAACAAGCAAGGTAAAAAAGAAAAGGTGAACATCGACCTTCACCGGCAGAAAATGGGCATGGTGTTCCAGCATTTCAATCTGTTCCCCCATAAGACCATTTTGGAAAACATGATCCTCTCCCCCGTTAAGGTGCTGAAAATGCCCAAGGATGCCGCAATCGCCAAAGCCATAGGGCTTTTGAAGCGGGTCGGTCTTGAGGACCGGGCAGGCGCATACCCCATTCAGCTCTCCGGCGGTCAGAAACAGCGTGTGGCCATTGTCCGGGCACTGATGATGGAGCCGGAAGTAATGCTCTTTGACGAGCCTACTTCTGCGCTGGACCCGGAAATGGTCGGCGAGGTGCTTTCCGTTATGAAAGAGCTGGCCAAAGAGGGCATGACCATGGTGGTTGTCACCCACGAAATGGGCTTTGCCAAGGAAGTAGGCAACCGGGTGCTGTTTATGGACGAGGGTAAGCTGGTGGAAGAAGGCACGCCTTCCGAAATCTTTGATACCCCCAAGCATCCCCGCCTGCAGGACTTCCTGTCCAAGGTACTATAATAAAAAAGCAGTCGTTTTGAAACGACTGCTTTTTATTCCGTAAGAACTGCTACCACTTTTGTTTCATCGGCAATATAGCAGTAGGGTGTGAGCTCTCTAACCTCCCCCGGGCCCAGATTGGGAACTATTACGCAGTAAGTCACACCGCCCTGCAAAAGGGCTTCTGCGGCATTATATGGCTTGTAGAAGATCCGCACGCAATCTATCGTCTGTCCGGTCAAGTTCGTCACCTGCAGACTGTATCGGCTGCTTTCCACAACACTTATCGCACCACCAACCTGCTCAAAGGTCTTGACGGAAAGGCACTGAAAATCCGTTATGGCGGCCTTTGTATAGGGTGCATTGTTCTTTTCCGGCACGATCATACCGCAGCCTGCCGGCAGATATGTAACCGCAAACCGCAGCTGTCGCTCCTGCTGCTCCACCAATACTTCCGCGTATTTGATGTCACGGTTGCCGGTGTTCCACAGCTCCAGTGCGGCCACGCCATTCATTTCTCCGTCCGCTTCATACTGCCCGATCCTCTTGGCCACCAGAAATGTATACTGTCCCTGCCCCTCTACCGGCGCAAGGGTTTGGGTCGCCTCGGGCTCTGTGGGAGTCTGCGGGAACGCAGCTGCCGGTTCTCTATGCAGCGACGGCACGCCGTTTCCACTGCAAAACCAAATTACCGTAAGCACCGCTACAAGGGCGATGCTTACCCCAAGAATCCTTCCCATGCCGCCACTCCTATCATCTTTCGTAGTCTTGGCATTATAAAAAAAGAGGCTTGGCTGATTCAAGGGAAACATCCGTTTTTTTGCTGGCGATTTTTGAAAACCCATCGACAAAAGCAGCGCCCGTCAATCGACAGGCGCTGCTTTAATTTTACTCCAAAACGTGTTCCAATCCCATTTCTAAAATGGTACGCACATGGTCATCCGCAAGGGAGTAGAGAACATTCTTCCCTTCCCGACGGTATTTGATTAAATGAAGCTGTTTCAGCAGCCGAAGCTGGTGAGAAACGGCACTTTGGGAAAGGCTGATGCTCTCGGCAATATCCCCCACGCATCGCTCCTGCTGTAAAAGAAGGGACAAAATTTCCAACCGGGTAGGATCGCCAAAGGCCTTAAAAAGCTCAGCAATGGCATCCATAGTCTCTTTTTCCGGTATTTGCTGCATTTTTTCTCCCCTCCTGCATTGTTTTCTCTTATTTTACTGCATTTTGCTTGCAAAAGCAATCTCTTTTTAGGCTTTTGTGGGGTCTGGCAGGACCGTGATTCCCATGCTCTCCAGCATTTGGATTCCGGCCTCCATATCCTCGATTTCAAAATTTCTGGGTCTGTGGGCATCGATTCCCACCACCGCCCGGACATTTTCTTCCGCAGCAATTTTCCAAAACCCATCGCAAGGATATCCCAGCGCCGGCGGAGCCACCTTTTTCAGCTTGCCATAAAGGTTATATTCCAGCGGGATATTCAGTCGGTTGGCCTCCCGGCAAAGCTGACGGGACAGCTGCACCGCAGCATCGTCCATACCGGGATAAGAATACAGCATCAGATCCGGATGGGCGATATACAAAAACAGGCCCGTTTCCAGCCCCTGCACTGCCATATCCACATAATGCTCCAACTCTTTGGGCGTGGTCAGCTCACTGAAGAACTCACCGCAAGTCCAGTCGCCGTGGTTTCCCAAAATCATGTAGTCCAGCCGCTGGCGAATCTCGGCAAGAAACGGGTAAAAGCGGGGCACGGATTCACATTCCAGGCCCAGCAGGATCTCGATCTTATCCTTGTACTTTTCCTTCAGTGCCGTGATGGAAGCGATGTACTCTTCAAAGGTTTCCAGCGACATTTTAGGATTTTCCGGTTCAAATTCCAGCTCATAAGGAAAAGGATTGTGATCGGAAAAGCCCAGTTTTGTATAGCCATGTTCTATGGCAGCAAGCACAAACTCCTCGTCTGTGCCGTAAGCGTGGCCGCAGCGCTCAGTGTGGGTATGTAAATTGACTTTCATAACATTCTTCTTTCTTATTTTTCCCTATCATACCACAACCACGCAAAATTAACAACCCCCGGAGCATTTACTCCGGGGGGGATGTCTTACAAGCCTTCTGCCAAGGAAAGGGCTGCTTCGTCGGCAACCAATGTGAAATCGGGGTGTAGCTGCATAATGGATGCAGGGATCTTGGGCGTAACCGGACCGCAGAATGCATCCCTAAGGATCTGTGCCTTGCTCTCGCCGGTGACGATCATCACCACCCGCTTTGCCTGCAAGATATCCAGGATGCCCATGGTATAGGCCTTGCGGGGTACTTCGTCTCTTCTTTCAAAGAAACGGGCATTGGCATCAATGGTATTCTCCGTCAGATCGACGCAGTGGGTGCCCTTGACGAACTCGTCGCAAGGCTCATTGAAGCCGATGTGGCCATTGTGACCGATGCCCAAAAGCTGCAGGTCCACACCGCCCATCTCACGAATCAAATCATCATAGGCAGTGCACTGTGCCTCGGCATTCAGGTTTGTGCCGTCGGGCAGGTGGGTGTTTGCCTTGTCGATGTTGATATGGTCAAACAGATTCCTGTTCATGAAGTAGGCATAGCTCTGGTCGTGGTCAGGAGCCAGACCTACATATTCATCCAGATTCACTGTGCGGGTCTGAGAAAAATCAATGTCACCCTTTTCATACCACTGGATCAGCTGCTGATAAGTACCAATGGGGGTACTGCCGGTAGCCAGGCCCAATACACAGTCGGGTTTCAGAATGACCTGTGCGGAAATAATATTGGCCGTTTGGCGGCTGGCTTCTTTGTAATCCTTGCAGCGAATGACTCTCATGATATAGCCCCTTTCGTTTGTTCCGATGGCAATATCATAACACTGTCTGATATATCTGTATACATATTTAAGAAACTTGAATTATTTTCAGCAAAAACGCAGTTGTATTTGGTAAGTAAAAAGCGCATCACCGTCGGTGATGCGCTTTTTGATTATTTTCCGGAAGCCACATCCTTGCGGATCAACGCCCGCTTCATTCTTGCCTGGGCAAGACGGATGTCGGTTTCGCTGGCATTTTTATCATTCAGCACCGTTTGTGCCCGCTGATAAGATACCTCTGCCCGGTCTGCGTCGATCTCATCGGCCCACTCAAAGGTTGTGGTGACCAAGGTCACATCTCCATCCAGCACACTGACCATGCCGCCAATGCAGGCACCGTAGCGCTTTTTGCCATCGATCACGACGGTGGCACGGCCCATGCCCAGGGGCGCAACGCAGTTAATATGCCCGGCAAGGATACCCAAATCACCGGTGGTAGTCCGTACGACCACTTCCTCCGCCTGACCTTCAAACTCCAGTCCGTCCGGAGAAACGATCTTTAAGAAAAAGGGCGTCATACGCGCTGCCCCTTCCACTTCTCCACCACATCATCAATGGTGCCGGCATAGAGGAAGCAGGACTCGGGGATCTCGTCATGCTTGCCCTCAATGATCTCCTTAAAGCCGCGGACAGTCTCCTTCAGCGGTACATACTTACCTTCATAGCCGGTAAACTGCTCTGCAACGGAGAAGGGCTGGCTGAGGAAACGCTGTACCTTACGGGCGCGGTTAACGGTAAGCTTATCCTCTTCGGAAAGCTCGTCCATACCCATGATAGCGATGATGTCCTGCAGCTCCTTATAGCGCTGCAGCATTCTCTGCACAGCCCGGGCCACCTCGTAATGCTCACGACCCACCACATCGGGGGTAAGAATACGGGAAGAAGAGTTTAAGGGGTCAACGGCAGGATAAATACCCAAAGATGCAATGCCGCGGTCCAGAGCGGTAGTAGCATCCAAGTGGGCAAATGTGGTGGCAGGCGCAGGGTCAGTATAGTCGTCAGCAGGGACATAAACCGCCTGCACGGAAGTAATAGAGCCGTTCTTGGTGGAAGTGATGCGCTCCTGCAGGGCGCCCATTTCCGTTGCCAGTGTAGGCTGGTAGCCAACGGCGGAAGGCATACGGCCCAGCAGTGCGGACACCTCGGAGCCTGCCTGTGTAAAGCGGAAAATATTGTCGATGAACAAAAGAACATCCTGATGCTTCACATCACGGAAGTACTCTGCCATGGTAAGGCCGGTAAGGCCACCACGCATACGGGCTCCGGGGGGCTCATTCATCTGACCGAAGACCATGGCGGTCTTGTTAATAACGCCAGATTCGGTCATTTCGTTATAGAGGTCATTACCCTCACGGGTACGCTCACCAACACCGGTGAACACGGAGTAGCCGTTGTGCGCAGTAGCGATGTTATAAATGAGCTCCTGAATCAGAACCGTCTTGCCAACACCTGCGCCACCAAAAAGGCCGATCTTGCCGCCCTTTGCATAGGGGCAAATGAGGTCAACGACCTTAATGCCGGTCTCCAGGATCTCGGTGGCAGACTCCTGCTCGTCATAAGCGGGAGCGCTGCGGTGGATGGGCCAGCTTTCAGCGCCCTGAACAGCGCTCTTATTGTCGATGGGCTGTCCCAGCAGATTAAACACACGGCCAAGGCATTCTTCGCCAACGGGCACGGTGATGGGAGCGCCGGTATCACGGGCCTCCACGCCACGCTGCAGGCCGTCGGTAGAGGACATAGCAATACAGCGCACCACATTGTCACCGATGTGCTGGGCAACCTCGGCTACGATGGTATTTTCCCCGTTGGGAACTTCAATGGCGGAAAGCAGCTGGGGAAGCCGGCCCTCCGCAAAACGGATATCAAGGACCGGACCCATGATCTGGATCACGGTACCTTTGGAATTTGCCATAGGATTCAACTCCTTTTTTGTCATTACGATCCCGCTACGATCTCGGTGATCTCCTGGGTAATGGCCGCCTGACGGGCCTGATTGAACTTAAGGCTCAGCTCGCCGATCATTTCGTCGGCATTCTGGGTGGCAGAGTCCATTGCGGTACGCCGTGCCGCCTGCTCGGCTGCCCGGCTTTCGCACAGAGCGCCATAAAGAATACCGCCCAAATACTCCGGCACGATTGCATCAAAGACCTCTGCGCTGCTGGGCTCATACAGAACGTCGGCAGTTTGCTGCTTTGCACTCCGCTCCTGTAACAGCGGCAGCATCCGCAAGGTGGAAGGTGTCTGAGAAAGCACTGATACGAAATTGGTATAGGCAATTGCGATCTCGTCAAACTGTCCTGCCTTATAGGCCTTCGCCAGGGTCTTTGCCACACTGAAGCAGTCGCCGACGGACATGTCCGCGGCCTCTGCATAGCTTTGCGTCAGCACTTTATAGCCGTGGGTCTTGAAATAGTCCACCGCCTTTTTGCCAATGGGCAGCACGGTAACATCCTTGCCTTCCATCTCGGCGCAAGCCAGCTTCAGAATATTGCTGTTATAACCGCCGGCAAGACCTCTGTCTCCGGCGATGACCACATACAGTGCTTTGTTGCCACCCCGCTTACTCAGATAGGGAGAAGAAAATTCCGTACCCAAATTGACGATCTCCGTAATGGTTCGATACAAAACCTCAAAATAGGGCCGGGAATTGGTGACCCGGGCCTGGGCATGGCGCAGCTTAGAGGCAGCGACCATTTCCATGGCCTTGGTGATCTGCCGGGTAGATTCCATACTGCGGATGCGATTTTTTATCTCCTTGGTGGAAACGGTGGCCATGGGCTCCCTCCTTCCGTTATGCAGGTACTGTAAATTCTGTCAAAAGTGCGCTCAGCGCTGCTTTCAGCTTTTCCTCGGTCTCCGGCTCTAACTTACCGCTGGTGCGGATGGCTTCCAGGACATCCATATAGCGGTTGTCCATAAATTCATACAGCCGCTTTTCGAACTCGGGGATCCTATCCAGCGCAATATCCTTCAGATAGCCATTTGTAACAGCATACAGGATGCACACCTGATGGGCGACCTCAACGGGGGCGTTATTGCTCTGCTTGAGCACTGCAACAATTCGCTCACCCAAGGAAAGACGGGCCTTGGTATCGGCATCCAAATCAGAGCCGAACTGGGCAAAGCTCTGCAGCTCCCGGTACTGGGAGTACAGCAGCTTCAAAGAGCCTGCCACCTTCTTCATTGCCTTGATCTGGGCGTCACCGCCAACACGGGACACGGAGATACCGGGGTTAACGGCGGGCATGATACGGGAGTTAAAAAGCTCAGACTCCAAGAAGATCTGACCGTCGGTAATGGAAATGACGTTGGTGGGAATGTAGGCAGAAACATCGCCTGCCTGGGTCTCAATAATGGGCAGAGCTGTCAAGCTGCCGCCGCCCAATTCGTCGGACATCTGAGCAGCACGCTCCAAAAGCCGGGAATGGAGGTAGAAAACATCGCCGGGATACGCTTCCCGTCCGGGAGGACGGCGAATCAGCAGGGAGATGGCACGGTAAGCAACTGCGTGCTTAGAAAGGTCATCATAAATAACCAGCACATCCTTGCCGGATAGCATAAAATGCTCGCCCATGGTGCAGCCGGTGTAGGGTGCGATATACTGCATAGGCGCCAGTTCAGACGCGGTAGCGGATACCACAACGGTGTAGTCCATAGCGCCGCCCACAGTCAGGCTCTCCACCACCTGCGCCACGGTAGAACGCTTCTGACCGATGGCAACATAAATGCAGATCACATTCTTGCCCTTCTGGTTCAGAATGGTATCGGTGGCGATGGTGGTCTTGCCGGTCTGGCGGTCGCCGATAATCAGCTCACGCTGACCCCGGCCAATGGGGATCATGGAGTCGATGGCCTTGATGCCGGTCTGCAGGGGACGGGAGACATGCTTACGCTCGATGATGCCGGGGGCGGGCATCTCAATGGCCCGGAAGCCCTCGGCGTCGATGTCGCCCTTGCCGTCAATGGCCTGCCCAAGAGGATTGATGACACGTCCGAGCATATTGTCGTTGACACGGATGGAAGCAATACGCTTCGTGCGCTTCACGACCTGTCCCTCCTTAATGCCCGACGTAGGACCAAGGAGCACACAGCCCACATTGTCTTCTTCCAAATTCATCAAAGTCGGA
>JAZUNW010000119.1:0-6542 GCA_045604325.1 Faecousia sp.
TGGAGGAATCCTCGCCCTTGCCGGAAATGATCAGAGTGGTACGGGCCTCGTCGATAAGGATGGAGTCCACCTCGTCCACGATGGCAAAGTTATGACCGCGCTGCACCAGCTCCTGCTTGTAGATGGCCATGTTGTCCCGCAGGTAGTCAAAGCCCAGCTCGTTGTTGCTCCTCTAGGTGATGTCCGCGGCATAGCTGACACGGCGCTCTGCCGGGGTCATGCCGGGGATGATGAGTCCTACGGTAAGGCCCATGTAGCGGTAGACCTTGCCCATCCACTCCGAGTCGCGCTTGGCAAGGTATTCATTGACGGTGACCACGTGAACACCTCGGCCGGTGAGGGCGTTCAGATAGCAGGGCAAAATAGCCACCAAGGTCTTGCCTTCGCCGGTCTTCATTTCGGCAATACGGCCCTGGTGCAAAATGATGCCGCCGATGAGCTGAACAGGGTAGGCCTTCTTGCCCAGCACACGCCTAGCGGCTTCCCGAATGGCGGCAAAAGCCTCGGGCAGGATGTCGTCCAGGGTCTGGCCTTGCGCAAGGCGCTCCTTGAATTCAGCGGTTTTGGCCTTCAGAGCGTCCTCAGAAAGGGCCGCATATTCACCCTCCATGGAAAGGATTTTATCTACGGTGGGCTGGATCTTTTTGATCTCCCGCTGAGAGCGGGTGCCGAAAAGTTTGGTAATGAGTCCCATAAGTGCATACCTCGTCGAAAGTTAGATCTAAAAATGGCAATTCTAAACCAATTTTACCCATTATAGCATACATTTCAAAAAATGCATAGCATGTTTGTTAAATTTTCAAATTGCCATTTATGGGGCAGAGTCTCCCCTAAGATGTCATTCCGAGTATAGCGTAGCGAATCTCAATCATCATGCTTGCCAGCGGCAAGCATACGATAACATTCGCGAAGCGGAATCGAGGAATCTACGCACTAATAGGATATATGCAGCCAAATTAGTGCCAAGATCCCTCGACTTCGCTCGGGATGACAAGATAGTTTGATGTTTGCAACTCAGCGACAAACTGAAATTTGAAATAATATCACAAAGGAGAATGAATATGAATTGCAGCAAGTTTTTGGACGTAAATCCCGAGGTGGCAGAGGCCATTGCAAGCGGCAAGCCCGTTGTGGCGCTGGAATCCACCATCATTTCCCACGGCATGCCCTATCCCCAGAATGTGGAAACCGCTCTGGCTGTGGAGAAAATCATCCGCGATAACGGCGCTGTGCCTGCTACCATCGCTATCATCGGCGGCCGTCTGAAGGCCGGTCTGACTGCGCAGGAGATCGAGTACTTCGGCAAGAAGGGTCAGGCCATCCACAAGGCATCCCGCCGGGACTTAGCTGTGCTGTGCGCCCGGGGTGAGGACGGCGCCACCACCGTTACCACCACCATGATTATTGCCCACATGGCCGGTATCAAGATCTTTGCTACCGGCGGCATCGGCGGCGTGCACCGCGGTGCAGAAACCACCATGGACATCTCCGCTGATCTGGAAGAGCTGGGTCAGACTCCGGTTATGGTGGTCTGCGCAGGCGCTAAGTCCATTCTGGATCTGGGTCTGACTCTGGAGTATCTGGAGACCAAGGGCGTGCCCGTCATCGGCTACGGCACAGAGGAGCTGCCCGCATTCTACACCCGCCAGTCCGGTTTTGGTGTGGATTACCGCATTGATACTCCCGCAGAGCTGGCCGCTGCTTTCAAGGCAGGTATCGAGATGGGTATGAAGAGCGGCATGCTGGTCACCAATCCCATCCCCGAGGAGTTTGCTATGCCCAAGGAGGTCATCGATAAGGCTATTGAGCAGGCGATCGGTGAGTGCAACGAAAAGGGTATCAAGGGTAAGGAGACCACACCCTTCCTGCTGGCCCGTGTGGCGGAGCTGACCGGCGGCGACAGCCTGGCATCCAACATCCGGTTGGTGTTCAACAACGCCAAGGTGGCTGCCCAGACCGCTGTGGAGTACTGCAAGAACTAAAAATTCGGTTATTCTTTTGCGCATAGCGTATATTTCTTTACGCCAATCGCAAAACGATGCGGCAGAGGTTTTCCTCTGCCGCTGTTTGCTTATTTGGTTTGCTTGTGTAGCCTTGCCTTGGCTTCCTCAACGGTTTCACCGTCTTTGGTCAGGTAAGCATCCACAAACTTATCCTCAATTTTGGTGTAGCCGCTGACAATGCCTTGCTCGATCTTTTTGTATCCGCCGGTTACTGCGCCAGCAATCTGCTCCGTTACCGCTACAATTTTAGATTTTGCCATATTTATGCGTTTTCCTCCAATCAGATTTATTCCGAGAAACAGTACGATGAGCCACACGGCCGTTCCTGTCAAGATGTTAAACAGTTGAATATCTGCTGGTTTCATACCGGGAAAAGATACGAGCATTGAGCGCTGCATCGTGTAAATAGAAACACACGCATCTGCCAGAGATATGTTGCGCAGCGTCTTTAAGACCGGCGAAGCGGTATGCTTTGCTTTTACCATTCCTATAATTGCGATCGTTATTTTGCTAAAGGTATAGGTGGCAATAGCGATCATAATGATCTCGTGGAAAGCAGTGCCTCGTTCTTTAAGTGCGGATAGAATATTAACACCGACGATACAGATCGAAAGCACTACCAATAAAATACCGGTGATGCGCCTTGCGAAAAGCTCAGTATCACAATTTCCGTTGGCTTTGCGCCTAATTTGCAAAACAGAAAATCGGGTTGTTGCAAGTACGGCGTAATACGCACCTACGGTAATAAACCACCATGAATGCGCAATAAAGCCGATCACACAGTTTCCCAATGCGTAAAAAAAGTTGATGATAAGGTTTGCATATGGGCTTTTGATGAGTTTGATTGCTTTCATTTGAAGCCCTTGATTATGGGTATCAACCCAAGCAGCATAATGATGCCGAGCACGCCCACCAGCGTACCCCACACGATTTGCTGCCAGACGAGGCACAAGCACATACCGGCACCAAGAATTAAAACAGCAACAACGGCATAAATGATACGAAAAATTTGCTTACTGTCCATCTTGGGCAGTTTTTTGTGTTCCATTTTGCACCATATAAGCAGTGTGATAACACCAAGGACAATGCCGATGCTACCGAAAAGGATACCCTCGCGAAAGGTGTTCCACTCCGGCAAAAGTGTCATGCACATACCCAGCGCAAACAGAACCCCACTGACAGTTCCCATGATAAGCGCAACGAAGCTGCTTTTTTTCATTTTGAAATCTCCTCTCATTAAATCAACACTTGTTTCTTTATTGCAAGCATAGTATAATACTTGTGCAGAGGCAAAACAATCATCAGATTTAAGATGAGTGTTGGAATAATGGAGGGGTACACATGAACATTAAAAACAATAAACGCCGCAGAGAATCACAGGAGAAAATAGAAAAGGCTTTTATAGAACTTCTGCAAACCCGTGAAATAAAAGAGATCTCTGTTTCGGATCTTATTAAAATAACAGACCTGAACCGCAGCACATTTTACGCAAACTACATGGATATATTTGATCTTGCCGATAAAACAAGGCAAAAGCTTGAAAGAGAGTTCAGTAATCTTTTTGCGGATTATGACTACTTTGGCGAACGCAGCGGTGCGCTGAAGATGTTTACACACATTAAGGAAAACCAGCTTTTCTATAAAACATACTTCAAATTGTGCTATGATGATAAGCATCTCATTTCAACCTGTGATCCGGAACGTGCTGAGAAGGAAAATGTGACTGCGAATCTTAAGTACCACATTGAGTTTTTCCGAAACGGACTGAACGCGATTATTAAATTATGGCTGGCAGGTGGCTGTCAAGAATCACCGGAAGAAATGGCTGAAGTATTAAAGCGGGAATACCGTGGCAGATGAGAGCATTAGATCCCGCAGGCTTTTAGCCTGCGGGATCTAATGCTCTCTGGCGGCAATTTTAATCGTTATAGAAGAGCAGGGAGAACCATGTGACCACATTTTCGCCGTACTGGAAGGAAAGACCAAGGTCGTCCAGCAGGCCCAGCACATTGATGCCGTGGCTTTCCACGCAGGGGTGCATATGATCCTTATGGACGCAGGGCTTACCGTCAAGGTATGCGCAGCGGTCGCAGATGGCGCAGGCCTCGGTGGAGAGTATGTAAGGCTCGATGCCTTGCTCGCGCATTAGATCCCGGACCTGGTTGGTCACTTCCTCATGGGCGGGACGGGTGGCAAGGGTCTCGGTGATGTCGGTGATATCCTGCACTTCGGTGATGGTGGAGATCATCAGGCAGTTTACATAACTCTGGCATTTGCCTTGGCATTCTGCAACGCTGCCCACACCGGGGGGACAGGCCCAGCTTTTTTCGTACATGGGGCATTCATGCTCACAGACCCAGCGGACACGGTCGGTAAATTCCAGATCATCGGGGGTGATGAACTGGTAGGTGTAGAGGGGGAGCTCCGCAAGGGAAGATTCTAATTTTTCTTTGTTTAGCATTACAGTTCCTCCAAGATCTTGGTGCAGCCGGTGAGGATATCGTCCCATGTCTGGGTAAAATCGCCGGAATACCAAGGGTCGGCCACATCCCGGGAGAGCAGGGGCTTACATTTATCTGCCTTGTCGCCGAAGAGGCGGCGCAGGTAACGGGCGTTGGATGCGTCCATATAGTAGATGTGGTCAAAGTGGGCGAGGTCAGCCTCGGTAATGCGGCGGGCAGCGCGATGGGCGTAAGGGATGCCGTGGGCAGACAATTGCTGCCGTGCGGGGCCGTAGATGGGGCTGCCCAATTCCTCACAGCTTACCGCCGCAGAGGCGATCTCGAATTCATCCTTGCGCCCAGCCTTGGACACGAGATCTTTCATGACGAATTCCGCCATGGGACTGCGGCAGATGTTCCCGTGGCAGACAAAAAGCACTTTTTTCATAAAATACCCTCGCTTTCGTTGGGGATATTATAACACACGGGATAAAAGATTGCAACTTGCGGCCCAGCCCGTCGGCAAGTGTTACGCCTCTAAAGTAGATGACGAAAAATCAGCTTTTGAGCAGCGGAGCAAACACCGACAGAATGGGCATAAAAAGTCCGCTACCTCTATTTTAGCTACATTTGCAGATAAGGGCGGGTAGCGGTAATTTCTGAGGAAATCTTGATTTCTGTGTGGCGTGGGAGTATAATCAATTCGACAAATTAAAATTTGACGAGGAGGTACAGAAATGAAAAATAAAATAATTGGTATAATCGTTGATATTCTGCTGATAATGGTAGTTTTTTCAGTTACTGATTTTGTGTCGCTGAAATTGTTCCACTCTGAAAACTTTTGGCTTGAATTTGGTATCTATATTGTGTTCTATGCTATAATTTTTGGCAGTAAAAAAGGAATTGTGATTCTTTGGAATCGGTTGGCAACCAAAAAGGAAGAGAACAGTTAAACAAATCGCAATTTGTAAAGGACAGAAGCTTTAAATTTACGGAGGTGCAATATGCAAGATAAATATGTAAAGAATTGTCCGTTTTGTGATGGAACTGAAATAATCGAGAGTTATCAGACTGGATGTGCGGCAGTAACAGCAGTTAATAATATGTGGGGTGGAGATGCATTATGTCATTCTATTTGCCGTAGTTGTGGAAGTGTAGTAAGAAGTTATGTAAAGAAACCAGAAAAATTGCTAAGACGAAGAGACAGAAAATAACAAGGCGTGTTTTTTAGTTTGTCAGAGTGACAAATTTGAATTTGACGGAGGTATGCTATGGAACCGTTTTTAGCAGACTTGATAAATAATCCTAAAATTCCCAAAGTTACACGCTATGCCATCGTAGCCGTTGTGAGTTCATTTATTCTATACTTAGGGATTTCCTGCGCTATTGAAAGTCCTATGATAATAGGAAAAGCCTTTGGTATCATTCTGTGTGTTTTGATTTTGATGGCAGCAATATATTTATTTAGAAAAATACATATGAATTAAACAAATTCCAATATGTAGAACAGTTAGATAAATTTTGATTTGTCTAACAGATAAAAACAGCCGCCTCCGTGATGGAGACGACTATGCGTATGCTGTCATATTGGAGGCTTTTGGTAGGCTCTTGCAAAAGAAGTAGCTTTTTATTGGGCAAAATCTTCGTCTAGTATCAGAGCCTACTGGCACTAGGCATACCCTGCAACAAATCTTGAATTTTAGAAAGGGCATATATCATTGGATTTAAACAAACCGAACACTTTTAAAGAATGCTGTAGTTTCTTGTGTAGCAAAAAAATCATCATCCGCGATACGATATTGGTATTGACCGTACTGATTTTTACGATTGCTTGGGCCATTTTAACATTTGTTTTTAATATAAACCTCTTTCCCGACTCTGGAGCAGAGGCTTTGGATTATTTTGTTGTTTTCTTCTATCCGATGATTGTCTGTTTATTGGGAAATCTTTTATATCGAATCCTTTCGGTGATTGATGTAATAAGGGGTGTTTATGCAAATATCGGAACGAAAGTCTTATTTTGCATATGTGTATGGTTTGTGGTTGGTCATCTGTTTTATTTGTTCTATATTGTCAAGCTGGTATTCTTCATAAACAG
>JAZUNW010000120.1:0-7054 GCA_045604325.1 Faecousia sp.
CAGCTCGATCTTCTGATAGACGTTCACGTCCACCTTTTGTGCCCTCTGGATACCGAAGGGCAGCTTGAAGTGGAGGCCTGCGTCGGTCACGTCGGTGACCTTTCCAAAGGTGGTGACCACCGCCTTCTGCTTGTCGTCAACGGTGTAGAAGCAGGTCAGCACGCCGATGAGCACCACCAGCGCCACTGCTGCGATCACCGCAATTTTGCGGATCTTTTCAAAATCCACAGGCTTCTTCGGGCTTTGCCCGGAAGAGTAGCTATACGTTCCGTCTTGATTCATTTTACATTTCTCCTTTTATTCTTCAAATTTTCTTTCAAATCCTAAGTACCGTGTGCCCTGGAAACTCACCACGCCCCGGTCGCCCTCAATAAGCATGCCGTATTCGTGGCCGGCCACCTGCAGCTCCATCCGGTCTCCGCTTTCCACCTGAAAGGTCACAAAGTAAGTTGTGGTGCGTGTGGTGTGGTGCATGCCGGTGCCGTGGCTGCGGTGACGGTGTCGGGATACATTGGTTCGCTTTGCCACGATGGTGGCAGGCACGGTCAGCCGGGGAGAATGGTTATTCTTGTTCCACTGCTGGATGCCCTTGAAAAAAGTAACCAGAAATGTGCCGATGACCAGGAAAAACACAAGAAAAAACATGAATTCGAATATTCCGAATCCAAAGGCGTTCAATCCCATTTTATCCCTCCTTTAAATCCATTACCATCTTTTCCGCGGCCTGCCGCAGCAGGGACGCCGCCCAGGCGGTTAACATAACTTTCAAAACCCGTTCCACACGATCTTTTGCGCCGGGTACGGGCTCCTGATAGTCTTTCAGCGCCTGCTTAAGAACGGTATCCCGTCCTTCGCTGTTGTTCATCTGCCGGTGCTGGGCTGCCAGCTTCACAAAGAGGAAGTACAGCGTTGCATCGTCGATGAGATCGTCGCTGTCGTCATTTAAGCTGCCGTTGATGTACTGCAGTAGCCCGCAGATCTCCTCCAGCGGCAGTGCCGCCTTCAGCATATTGATGTTTAAGATCCGGCACAGCTGCCGCAGGGTGTAGCGCTTGCCCACCGGATTGGTGAGAAAGCCCCGCTTGACCCAGTTCTGAACGGTGTAAGGCTCCAAACCCGTGACCGCGGACACTTGGCTGAGGGAAATGCCGCCGCCAAGAAACATGGCACGCAGTTTTTCCTCTATGTACTTGGTATCCTGCTCCGTAGCTGTCAGCACGGTGCCGGGAATAGTCCACTGCATATGGGGTACCTCCTTTTGTATGTGGTGATTTGATAATATCATATGGTTACGTGACTGTCAAGCATAATTTTATGACTTTTTTGTAAATTCCCATATCTTTGCCGCATAGGCTGTCCATAGGAGGGATGGTTATGCGAAAACGGGATCTTATTTTGCTCTTTGCCGCCTTGTGCGTTGCGGCGGCCTTGGGAGTGTATGTGATGCACAGCGCCGTGTTGGAAACTGCCAGCTGGGGACTCAGCTTCCGCACAGAGGGCGCTCCCCCCAACGGGCCGGCGTCCGCAGCGCAGCTGAGCAAATACGATGCGGTCTATTTGGGAAACACCAGTGAAAAGGTCATATACTTAACTTTCGACGCAGGCTACGAAAACGGCTGCACTGCAAGGATACTGGATGTGCTGAAAAAGCACCAAGTGCCGGCGGCCTTTTTCTTGGTGGGCAATTATATTGAGAAGAATGCCGACCTTGTGCGCCGCATGGCAGAAGAAGGGCACACCGTGGGCAACCACACCATGCACCACTATGATATGAGCAAGCTGTCCGAAAAGACCGCATTCCAAAAGGAGCTTGCGGATTTGGAAACCCTTTATAAGGAGCTCATCGGCAGTGATATGCCCAAGTACTACCGGCCGCCACAGGGTATTTACAGCGAGGACAACCTGCGTATGGCAAAGGAAATGGGGTACAAAACCGTTTTTTGGAGCCTTGCATATGTGGATTGGAACAATGATTCCCAGCCCACGACGGAATATGCTTTTTCCAAGCTGCTCCCCCGGACCCACGACGGCATGGTGGTGCTGCTGCACTCTACCTCAGCAACAAACGCACAAATCTTAGATGAACTGCTGACCAATTGGGAAGCTATGGGCTACCGCTTTGCCCCGATTGAAGAATTATTCGCATGAAAAAAGACGGCTCTTACGAGCCGTCTTTTACTTCATTCTTTTTTCCAATGTGGACGTGTTGTAAGAGGTCAGGTACACCCGGGTCAATCCGTATTCTGCCGTCAGCACAAAGGATTTGGGAAGATCGTCACAGGGGACGACCTGTCCTTCCTGCTCCGCTTTGCTTAAGAAAAGCTGGGTGCGCCTCGAAACAGAAGTATTGTCCAGATCGAAAATGCCGATGATGGACTTATCCCGCACCGCCATATCGTTACCGATGGAAAGGTACATAGGTAATCCTCCAAATTACGGACATTTCAAGCCTTCCCCCAGGGGGGATGGTGGCAAAAATCTTTGATTTTTGACGGATGAGGGGAAATATCACCCAACACCCCTCACCCGTCAGCCTGCTCGGCTGACACCCTCCCCCCAAGGGGAGGGTTTTTAGTCCTTCAGCAATTTCCACTGCTCTACTGCCAGTTCGTCGCAGCGGTTGTTCATGGGGTTTTCCGCGTGGCCCTTGACCCAGTGGTAGTGCACCTCGTGCTTCATGGTCAAATTCAGGAGCTCTTCCCACAGATCGGGATTTAAGGCAGGCTTTTTATCGGACTTGATCCAGCCCTTTTTCCGCCAGCCCCATGCCCAGCCCTTTTCGAGAGCATCGATGACATATTTTGAGTCCGAATACAGCTCCACGATGCAGCTTTCCTTCAGCGCCTGCAGACCCTTAATGACTGCCGTCAGCTCCATGCGGTTGTTGGTAGTGTTTTCCTCACCACCGCTTAGCTCCTTTTGAGTACCATTATACTCCAATATGGCACCCCAGCCGCCGGGGCCGGGGTTGCCGGAGCAAGCACCGTCAGTATACAGCGTTACGGTCTTCATTCATCTGTCTCCAGATTTTCCACCCGCTCTACGCTCACCACCTCGTTGCCCTCTTCGATGCGCATGACGATAACGCCCTGCACATCCCGCTTATAGACATTGATGGTATTTGCGGGGATACGGATGATGACGCCGCCGTTTTCAATGAGCATAACATCGTCGTTTTCGCCCACCACACGGCAGCCGGCGATGAGGCCGGTCTTGGGCGTGATGTTATAGTTCTTAAGGCCCTTACCGCCACGGCTCTGGGGCTGCTTTTCGCCCTCGGGGCCGGTACGCAGGTACTCGGAAAGCTCGGTGCGCTTGCCAAAGCCGCCCGCAGTAACGGTGAGCAACGTCTTGCCCGCTTCTGCCTTTTCTGCACCGATGACATAGTCATCGCCAACAAGGGTGATGCCCTTAACGCCCATAGCATCTCTGCCCATGGGACGCACATCGTTTTCATTGAAGCATATGGCCATGCCCTCACGGGTGGCAAGAATGATGTTGTCGTTGCCGTTTGTGCGGATCACATTGATAAGCTGATCGCCCTCGTCTAAAGTCAGCGCCCGGATACCGCCCTTACGGCGGGTATTGAGGGCAATGAAGGGAATCCGCTTGACCGTACCGTTCCTGGTGACCATCACCAGGAATTCATCCTCGTGGAACTCACGGGTGACCATCATGGCGGTAACACTTTCACCGCTCTCAAGGGGCAGCACGTTGACGATTGCTGTGCCACGGGCGGTTCTGCCTGCCTCGGGGATCTGATAGCCCTTCCGGTGGTGGACACGGCCAAGGTCGGTAAAGAACAGAATATGATCGTGGGTAGACGCGATGTTCAGACTCTTGACATAGTCCTCATCCTTCAAATTCTGGGCATTCACGCCGCGGCCGCCACGGCTCTGGGTGCGGTAGGTATCCACCGGCATCCGCTTGATGTAGCCTGCGTTGGACAGGGTGAAGCAGCAATCTTCCTCTTCGATGAGGTCTTCGATGTCGATTTCGTCTTCCACATCCTGAATTTCGGTTTTCCGGTCGTCGCCAAAGCGGTCACGGATCTCGATGAGCTCTTCACGGAGCACGCCCTGCAGTTTCACAGGATCGGCAAGCAGCTCATTGTAGTAAGCGATTCTGCTCTGCAGCTCGTCGAACTCCGCCTGCAGCTTCTCTCTGTCGAGACCCTGCAGTGCCTTCAGACGCATATCCAGGATCGCCTGGGCCTGAACATCGTCCAAACCAAAGCGCTCCATCAGGCGCTGCTTGGCGTCGTCATAAGCAGAGCGAATGATGCGGATCACTTCGTCGATGTTATCCTGTGCGATCAGCAGACCTTCGAGCAAATGTGCCCGCTCCTGTGCCTTGCGCAGGTCATACTGCGTCCGGCGGGTCAAAACTTCCATCTGGAAGCTGAGGTACTCGTCGATGATCTGGCGCAGGCTCAAGATCTTGGGCTGCTTCTGATCGTCAGTCAGCGCCAGCATAATAATGCCGAAGCTGGACTGCAGAGCCGTCTGCTTAAAGAGGTTATTCAGCACCACCTGGGGATTGGCATCCTTTTTCAGCTCGATAACGATGCGCATACCGTTGCGGTCGGTCTCGTCACGAAGATCGCTAATGCCTTCCAGCCGCTTGTCCTTTACCTGCTCGGCAATGGTCTTGATGAGCTGTCGCTTGTTGACTTGATAAGGCAGCTCTGTAACGATGATACGGATACGGTCCTTGCCGAACTCTTCAAATTCGGTGCGGGCGCGAACAACCACACGGCCACGGCCGGTGGCATAGGCGGCGCGGATGCCGCTGCGGCCCATTATGATACCGCCGGTGGGGAAGTCGGGGCCGGAGATGTTCTCCATGAGGTCGACCATGGTCACCTCGGGATCGTCCAGCACCGCCACGCAGGCGTTGATGACTTCGGTAAGGTTATGGGGCGGAATGTTGGTAGCCATACCAACAGCGATACCGCTTGAGCCGTTGACCAGCAGGTTGGGGAAACGGCTGGGCAGCACTCTGGGCTCTTTGCGGGATTCATCAAAGTTGGGATCCCAGTTGACGGTGTCCTTTTCGATGTCCCGCAGCATTTCGTTAGACATTTTGGAAAGCCTTGCTTCCGTGTAACGGTAAGCTGCCGGGGGGTCGCCGTCCACAGAGCCGAAGTTGCCGTGGCCGTCTACCAGCATATAGCGCATGGAGAAATTCTGGGCAAGGCGCACCATGGCATCGTAAACAGACGCGTCGCCATGGGGGTGATACTTACCTAAAACATCACCTACGCAGGTAGCAGACTTCTTAAAAGGCTTGTCGGAAGTCAGGCCGCTTTCGTGCATGGTGTAAAGAATGCGGCGATGGACGGGCTTTAAGCCGTCCCGGACATCCGGCAGTGCGCGGCCGACGATGACGGACATGGCGTACTCGATGTAAGAGCGCTCCATTTCATCCACCAGATTGCTCTGGGTGATGTGCTGATCCGGGAACATAATGTCCTCGGGCTTGTAACTGCGATTATGTGCCAATGTTCGTCACCTCCTTAGATATCAATATTGATGGCATATTTTGCATTGTGCTCGATCCATTCCTTACGGGGCTCGACCTGCTCGCCCATGAGAATGGTGAAAATATCGTCTGCGCGGCGGGCATCTTCCAAGGTAATACGGCGCAGAGTCCGCTTTTCGGGGTCCATGGTGGTCTCCCACAGCTCGTGGGGATCCATCTCACCAAGGCCCTTGAACCGGGCGATGTCCACTTTCGCGCCAGACTCGCCACGCATTTCGGCAGATACCTGATCTCTCTCCTCGTCGGAGTAGGCAACTCGTTCCTGCTTGCCCTTTTTCAGCTTGTAAAGGGGCGGCACAGCGGAGTAAACAAAGCCATTTTCGATCAGCGGCCGCATATAGCGGAAGAAGAAGGTCAGGAGCAATGTACGGATGTGGGCACCGTCCACGTCCGCATCGGACATGATGATGACTTTGTGGTAGCGCAGCTTTTCAATGTCAAATTCCTCACCGATGCCGGCGCCCAGCGCCACGATCAACGGATACAGCTTATCGTTGCCGTAGACCTTGTCCACTCTTGCCTTTTCCACGTTGAGCATTTTACCCCACATGGCCAAAATTGCCTGGAATCGGGAATCTCTGCCCTGGATGGCAGAGCCTGCAGCGGAGTCACCCTCGACGATGTAAATTTCGCAGAGGCTGGGGTCTTTTTCGTTGCAGTCCTGCAGCTTGTCGGGCATGGAGTTGGACTCAAGACCGGTGCTGCGGCGGATGGACTCTCTTGCCTTGCGGGCGGCCTCTCTTGCCCGGTTTGCCATCATGGCTTTTTCCAGGATGGCCTTTGCGGTGGCAGGGTGTTCCTCGAAATAGGTGGCAAGCTGGTCATTTACGATCTGGTCGACAAGGGTGCGGATGTAGGCATTGCCCAATTTGGCCTTGGTCTGACCCTCGAATTGGGCATCGGTCAGCTTGACGGAGATAATGGCGGTGATACCCTCACGGCAATCTTCGCCACTTACCTTATCGTCACCCTTAATGATGCCGTTTTTCGTGCCGTAGTTATTGAGCACACGGGTCAGCGCCGTCTTAAAGCCGGTCTCATGCATACCGCCCTCGGGGGTGTTGACCTCATTGGCAAAAGACAGCATGTATTCGTTGTAGCCATCGTTATACTGAATGGCGATCTCGGCACTTGCGTCGCCCTTCATGCCCTGCATGTAGATCACATCGGCGTGCAGAGGGGTCTTGTTGCGGTTGCACCAGGTGGCAAACTCCCGGATACCGCCTTCGTAGCACATGGTATCGGTTACCGGCTCGGTCTCACGGTCGTCGGTGATGGAGATCCGCAGACCGGCGGTCAGGAATGCCTTTTCCCGCATACGGGTGTGGAGGATCTCATAATCGTAGACAGTATCGTCGAACATTTCGGGGTCCGGCTGGAAGGTAACTTCCGTACCGGTCTTGTCGGTCTTGCCAACGACGGTCATCTCCTGGGTGATATGTCCCCGGGCAAACTTCATTTCGTAGATGTTGCCCTCTTTGTGTACACGGACCGTCAGCCACTCGGAAAG
>JAZUNW010000121.1:0-2516 GCA_045604325.1 Faecousia sp.
CGTATCAATGCTATGGGCAGTCTCCAATGCTTCTGCGGACTTGATCAGGATGCCGTTGGTAGCACCTTTGCCGGTTCCCACCATGATGGCGGTAGGTGTGGCCAGACCCAATGCGCAGGGGCAGGAGATGACCAAAACGGAAATGCCGATGGAGAGGGCAAATTCCAGTCCATAGCCTGCCAGTAGCCACACGATCGTAGCGATTACCGCAATTGCGATGACAATGGGCACAAACACACCGCTGACCTTATCTGCCAGCTTCGCAATGGGGGCTTTGGAGCTGGTGGCTTCGTCCACCAGCCGGATGATCTGAGCCAGGGTGGTATCGTCGCCCACCTTGGTGGCCTGCATCTTGAGAAAGCCGGACTTGCTGACGGTGGCACCGATGACCTTATCGCCAATGTGCTTTTCCACCGGGATGCTCTCACCGGTTAAAGCGGATTCATCCACAGAGGCATTGCCTTCCACCACGGTGCCATCCACCGGGATAGATTCACCGGCCTTGACGATCAGGATATCCCCAAGCTGCACATTCTCCACGGGAATCTGAAGGGTCTGTCCTTCCCGCTCCACTGTGGCAACCTTGGGCGCCAGATTCATCAGTTTCGTAATGGCATCGGAGGTTTTTCCCTTTGCCCGAGCCTCCAGGGTCTTACCCAGTGTGATAAGGGTTAGGATCATGCCTGCAGATTCAAAGTATAGATCCATCATAAAAGTATGGACTATCTCCATATCTCCGTGCCCCATGCCGATGCCTATTTTATAAATGGCGTAAATACCATAAACAGCAGCGGCACCGGAACCGATGGCAATCAGAGAATCCATGTTGGGAGAACCCTTCAGAAGATTGCGGAAACCAACCTTAAAGTATCTGCCGTTTACAATCAGCACCGGCAACAGCAGGAGGAACTGGGTAAAGGCAAAGACAAGCGCGTTTTCCATACCCAACAGGAAACCGGGCATAGGCCAGTTCATCATGTGGCCCATGGAGATGTAGAACAGAGGAATGGTAAAGAGTGCAGAAAGGATGAGCCTACGCTTCATTTCCTTATATTCAGCCTGTGCGGTGCTAATCTCCTGTTTCGCTTGCTTTTTATTCTGCGAAGCCTCTTTCGGGATCGCACCATAGCCTGTGTTTTCCACAGCTTCCACAATCCCGGCAGTGCTCAGCTGTGCTTCATCATAGGATACCACCATACTGTTTTTCAGCAGGTTCACGGATACTTCTTTCACACCCGGCAGCTTCACAACACACCCTTCCACTCTGGACGAACAGGCAGAGCAGGTCATGCCAGTAATATCAAACTGTTCTTTTCGCATATACATCCCTTCTTTCCTTTTCGGAGGATTCCTTATTTGGGACGGCTGAAAAGCCGTCCCCTGTTATTCGTTTCTTTTTAGCCCGCTGCCCAGCCGCCGTCTACCATCAGCACATCGCCGCTGATGTAACTGGATTCGTCACTTGCCAGAAACAGTGCTGCCGATGCGATTTGCTCCGTTTCACCGGGAGGAGGGGCAGTTCCCAGCACTCTTTTCACCCGGTCATAGCCCTTAGGATTGGGAATTCCCATGGAAGAAGCAATTTCAGACTTGATGCCGCCGGGAGCAATCGCGTTGCAGCGGATGCCCTCGTTCATATACATGAAAGCTGTATTCCGTGTCAGAGAGATCACTGCAGCCTTGGATGCACTGTATACGGCACCTGCCACTGTCCTCAGACCACCCAGGGAGGCGATACTGACGATATTGCCGCCGTCCCCCTGCTCTAAAAACACCTGTACAGCCTTACGCATAGCATAAATGGGTGCATAGAGATTGACGCTAAATACATGGTCAACGGTCTCGTTTTTCACATCACCAATGGGACTCATATCATCCATAACGCCTGCATTGTTGATGAGGATATCCAATCGTCCAAAGTGCTTCACAGCAGCGTCAATAGCACCAACATTGGTTTCCTCTTTGGAAATATCGCCCACATAGGGGATCACCTTGCCGGGTTCGTCTTTCAATGATTCCGCCAAAGCTTCTAGTCGCTCCTTCCGACGAGCTACGGCGATGATGTTCGCGCCTTCTCTGGCGAACCGCTCCACGATTGCCTTTCCCATACCGGAGGATGCACCGGTCACAACTACGGATTTACCCTTTAATTTCATATTCCATACCGCCTTTCTATTGATAATGCTTTGATGGTTTGTATTTTGTAACTGTATTATATCCTGCGTATATTCTTTGTTCCGTGATGACATCACCTTTTGGGCGTAGAAAAATCCACGCTCTCCTTGCAGAAAGCGTGGATTTTGATTTTTTCTTACTTGTCCATACCACAAGCAAAGGCTGCTTCGATCAAAGCCCGGTCATTCATGACCGCATCATAGAACCGGAAACCGCCTGCAAAGTTATAGGCTTCGAAGCCATACCCTTCCAGAATCCGGGTGGCGATGTAGCTGCGCAGGCCGCTTTGGCAGATCACATACACAGGCTTCCCGGGTTCGATTTCCCCGATCCGCTCCCGC
>JAZUNW010000122.1:0-19039 GCA_045604325.1 Faecousia sp.
GGCTTATTCCAAAGCTTTGGTGCACGCCGCACCACACCCCCCCAGTGTTTCCACTGGGCACTCTCTCCCCGGGAGAGGGTATGTAGATGACCTCACCGTTAAACCGCAATTTATTTACCGAGGATCTGGGTTATATCCATATCGCCGTAGTTTCTTTCCGTAAACCATACATCCTGGTTCCCTTTAAGCCACGCAATGGTATTTTTGCACTCTTCGTACACCCGGACTTCCCGCACATCGTAGATGCCGTCATCTCGAACATATGTAATGGCGATCCACAGCTTGATCCCGCCGTTATCGTTATGATATTGGTAGGAATAAGCCATGTTGCCCTCTTCACAGTCCTTTGTGATGGCGGTAAGCAGACCTTCATAGTGCTCTGCCCCCAAGTCCTGTCCATTCACCTCGATACGCCGCAGGCGCTGGGGATTGGTTTTCCAATCCTCATAGGGGATATACACCTTCGCATCGCTGAAAAGCTTCTGCAGCTGGGTATAAATATCGTCGTTAACCCATGCAAAGTAGTTGCGCGTAACGGTCCTTCCGTCTTTGAGCTTGTAGTTAAAGAAGATCCGCACCGACTTTTTTACATCGTAAGAGCCGCCTTCACCCTCTTTAATGATATAACGGTGAATATCGATCATCTGTTGAATTTTTTGGGGGTCTTGGGTCATTAAGTCCCCGTCGCCGTTATAAGACCGGTTGTCATCGACGGAAAGGCTTTTCACCTGCTCTGCGTCCGGCGTCCAGCGGGTGATACCGATGGGGTCCAGCTTTGTCAGACCCACACTGGCAAGCACTGCCGCCACCAAAATGACCATTCGCAGGAAGTTCTTTCCGGAGAACACCTTTACGGTGCGCTGCAGCAGCATTCTGCCGCTGAACCAGCCCACCAGCAGGCCAACCAGCAGGTAGGGCACATAGCTGTTTCCAACCAGCTCTCCGAAAGAGGCAAACACCGCCCCCACACACAGGGCAAACACCACGGAAAATACCGGTGCAAGGGGGCTCACAGCGATAAAATCACCGGCACATTCCAGCCTGCGGCGGCGGTACATCATGAGACTCAGTGCCAAAAGGGCTGCACCGAGAACAGCCAGCACTGTAAGGTAGACCCAGCCCTCGCCGAAACCGGTAAACCCATTTGTAAATCTTTCCCAAAGGAGTATTTCATCATTCATGGTGATCTGAACCATGGGGCAAAAGAGCGCAAAGGGCTCTGTTGCGAGCTCGATGCCATACAGCAAGGGCTGATAGACCGTCTGCACAAACCAGAGGGCGATCATGGCGGCAAAGTTGAGGATAGCGTAGACCGCCACCATAGCAAACCGGTTGCCGGTACAGAACATACTGAACACCGCAAGGCCGAAGAAGAAAAGATACTGGAGTGTCATGCCCAGCAGCCAGATCAGCGCTACATACCAGAATTTCCCCATGCGGAACATCACAAGGAAAATTCCCACGCTGTTGGGCACAAGAGAAAACAGCAGGCCCGACACGGTGTGGGTCACGAACCAGTTTTCCCGGCGCATAGGCATGGCGTGCAGGGCGTTGCACAGCCTGGCATTATACAGATCACCAAACAGCAGCTGGGCAGCAAGGCCGGCATAAATGAGGTTGACAACACCAAGATAGGAAATGCTCTCCCCAACATTGTTGGCAGCATAATAGCCATTTCCACCCGAGCTGTCCGCAACATTCAGCATAACAAGCAAGCCGCCGATGAAATAGATCGCCCAAAGGGGTGCAAAACGGGTGATGTCCTTGCGCAGAACCGTTTTATCAAAGAACGATGTTCTTAACTTCATAGTCTACACCTCCCAGCTCGTAAATAAAGATCTCCTCCAAAGAAAGAGGCAGAATGTCAAAATACACAGGATTTGCGGCTTTGACCTTGGCGGTCACCTCTTCGGCGCTGCCACGGACCACCAGAGTGGACAGCCGTCCGGACTCGCTGGAATGCAGGATCTCCAGCCCTTCCGGAGCCATGCCGACCATCTGCAGCTTTACGGTGCTGCCCTGCATATCAGCCAAAGAGCGCTCCAAGAGCATTTTGCCGTGATCCATAATGCCCACATGGTCGCATATGTCTTCCAATTCTCTTAAATTATGGGAAGAGATCAGAACGGTGGTGCCACGCTGGGCAACATCGGAAAGGATCAGATTCCACACCTGCCGCCGCATGACGGGGTCTAGTCCGTCCACCGGCTCGTCCAGGATCATCACATCCGGACGGGTGCAGATGGTCAGGTGGAATGCCGCCTGCTTCTGCATGCCCTTGGAAAACCGGCGGATGGGGCTCTTCTTCGGCAGCTGGAACACCTCATAGAGCCGCTCGAAAAGGGCGTCGTCAAATTTGGGGTAAATGCCTCGATAGAATTTGCGCATTTCTTCCAGTGAGGCGGAAGGATAATAGAAAATATCATCGGGGATGTAGCCCATGCGGACCTTTTGGGCGGGGTTTTCATACACCGGCTGGCCATCCATCAATATTTCACCGCAATCGGGGCGGTAAACGCCGGTCAAATGGCGGATGGCGGTGGATTTTCCCGCGCCGTTAGGGCCTACAAGACCATAAATCGCACCGGCAGGCACGGTCATGGAAAGATCGTCCAGCGCCTTAAAATTGCCGAAGGTCTTGGTCACATTTTTCATTTCAAGCATATTCGTTCCCTCCTGCTCTCAAGCGGTCACAAAGCGCCTGCCGGGTAATGCCCAGCGCCAACAGCCGCGCTGTGAGTTTGTCAAAATCCTCCAATGCTGTCTGCTGTTCCTGATCTGCCATAAAAGGCACACCGCAGACAAAACAGCCCTTGCCCGGCACGGTAGCGATCCAGCCCTGCATTTCCAGCTCCCGGTACGAGCGCTGGATGGTATTGGGGTTAATGGTAAGCTGGGTGGCCAGTTCCCGCACCGATGGCAGTTTATCCTCCGGGCGCAAGACGCCGGAAAGGATCTGGTCCCGGATGCCGTCGCAGATCTGGGTGTAGATCGGCCGGGCATCCCGGTAGTCAAGATGTAACATGGGCATCCCTCCTGTACTAAGTGTATTAACTGTATTAGTACAGTTACTATAACAGTTCGTGCGGTTTTTGTCAAGGGGGTATTTTATATTGTCAAATTTCAGTTTGTCGCTGAGTTGCAAACATCAAACTGTCTTGTCATCCCGAGCGAAGTCGAGGGATCTTGGCACATTTTGACTGCAGATATCCTATTAGTGCGTAGATTCCTCGATTCCGCTTCGCGAATGTTATCGTATGCTTGCCGCTGGCAAGCATGATGATTGAGATTCGCTACGCTATACTCGGAATGACATCTTAGGGGAGCCTCTGCCCCATAAACCGCAATATATCGTGTGAAAATCAAAATATTGTGGTATTTCTGCATTTTCTCCCGCTACATCTTGTGTTTCGACAAACTTCTCACATTTTTTGTGATATTATGTAACCGGGCCAAGGGAATTTAGGCGCACCACAGCGACAGTGGCGTCGTCGGTCTCATCTCCCCGGCTGCAATCCAAAATCCGTGCCGCCAGCTCTCCGGGCGGCAAGTCGGTCTCTTCCAACGCTTTGCGCAAGGCATCCTCTCCGCCCGCGCCATCGCTTTGGAGCACCAGCAGCTCGCCCCTGCGCAGGGACAGCCGCTCCACCGTTTCCCGGCCGTCTGCCACAGACAGCCCCGGCGGTGGGGTCGCTGTCCCGATTTTTATGGCCTCGCCCCGGGACACCAAGTGACTGGGGGCTGCGCCCCACTTATACACCGCTGCCTTTCCCGTATCCAGCCGCAGCTCCACAAGGTCAATGGTCACCGCACCACCCCTGCCCTGCAGGGCACAAAGGCTGTTGACACTGCGCAGCGCATATTCCGGCGGATACCCCGCAGAAAGCAGCTTTTTCAGCATGGCTGCCGTGACCTTTCCGTCACGGGCCGCCTCAAGGCCGGTGCCCATGCCGTCGCACAAAAGCAGGTAATACCGGCATTCCACCCCGGCAAACCAAAGGCAGCGATCGCCGTTTGCGCCGTTGCGGCTGGAGGAACATACCGCGATCTCCGGCTGGTATACCTGCTGGGGCGGGTTGGCTCGCTGCGCCAAAACATCCGAAAGATCCTGTAAATACTCCGACAAAAAATGATACTGCTGCACCACCGCCGCGCGATACTCCTGCTGCCGGTCCCGATCCGCCCGAATGGAACGCAGCTGCTCTTGAGAACGCCGCAGCTCCTGCAGGAGTCTGCCTGCCTTGCGGCAGTGCAGCGGAAGATCAGCGCCGTTTCCCAGAGGCTTGTGAAGCAGTGATGCTTCCATGTCCGCAGGCTTTTCCTTGCAAGTCTTGCGGCATGGGCAGCTGCCGCAGGCACGGTCCACCGCCCGGGTAATCAGGGCCTCCTCGTCAATGGGGTGCTCCTCGATATCCATCAGCAGGTGCTTTGATTGGGAAAGTACCGCAGATGCCATTTCCAGCCGCACCTGCGCAAAGCCGGTCTCTCCCCGTCTGTGGGAAAGCCCCGGTTTCCCCGGCAGCAGCACAGCCCCAAAGCCGCCGATCAGAAGTCCCGGCGCAGGCATCAGATCCCACACGCCGCACAGAGCCATGACCACCAGATACGCCAATCCGGCGGCGGTGTACAGCCCCCACTTGGGAAGCCCCGGCACCATACGGATAAAATAGGCTAGACACAAAACCGCCGTCATGGGCACTGCCGTGATCTGGGCGAGATCTAAGGCCAGGCCCGCCAGCGCTGCCGCAGGAAATGCCCCCGCCACCGTCAGCGCACCGGCTGCAATGTAACCGAAGCCTAAATAGGGAATGGGCATAATCTGCGCCAAGGCTAAGACTGCCAAGCCCCCAACCGCCCAATCCACCACCGGATCTCTGCGATGCATGGCAACCGCGAACAGAGCGCTTGACAGTACCGACATGCCGATGCGCATTATGTACATAAATACCGGCGTGGTGTCCCCTAACCAAATTTGAAAGGCCAGTCCTGCCCCTGCTGTAATGAGTCCGCAAAGGGCCGGCATCAGCAGCGGTGTTTCCCGGGTCACCAACCTGCCGCCCAGCAGAATAGATGCGATGAGCCCCGCAGCTATCCACAGGGCGCACTGCGTGCTCGCTGCGCCCCAGAAGAGGGCATAGCCCGCCGTTCCGCCCACCGCCAGTAATACCGCCGGCCAACCGGACAAAGCACTGAGCAGCCCCAACACCAGCGGCTGGGGATAGTTACCTAAACTTGCCGCGCTGAGCAAAAATCCGGCGAGGATATATCCTCCTGCCTGGGCCAAAGCATGGAGCTTTGGGTCCAACATCCAACGCCGCATAATGCGCTGCCACCGGCGAACATACAACCCTAACGAAACCATCATTTGTATCACGCTCCTTATGGTAAAATCCTACCATGGGCAGAGGAAATTTTTTGTCGTAACAAGTCCGCTGCGAAAGTTTCTTGCATACTATCACGGTTCGGTGTATAATATAGTGGACTTCACAAAGGAGGTGCCGCCATGGGCAGAGAATTTGAACTGAAATATGCCGCGGTGCCGGCCGTTCAGACTGCCATTGAGGCATCTTTCGGGCGTTTTGAGACCATCGCCATGCAGACCACCTATTATGACACAGCTAGCGGCGCTCTTGCCGCGCGGCACATCACATTGCGCAAACGCATGGAAAACGGCCGGTCCGTCTGTACCCTGAAGACCCCAACCGGTACGCTCAGTCGAGGAGAATGGGACACAGAATGTGCCACCATTGAAGAGGCGATTCCGATATTATGTAAACTCAGCGGCTGGGATCTTCTGCCCATTTTGGAAAAAGAGGGTGTCGTGGCCACCTGCGGTGCCCGTTTTACCCGCAAAGCCTGCACCGTTTCCCTGTGCCAGTGCACCGTGGAAATCGCGTTGGATTCAGGCAGCCTTTTGGGCAGCGGGCAGGAAATGCCCCTTTGCGAGATAGAGATCGAGCTAAAATCCGGCAGCGAAGAGGCCGCCACCGCCTTTGCAGAGGCCCTCGCCCATCAATACGGCCTCGTGCCGGAATACAAAAGCAAGTTCCGCCGGGCTTTGGCGCTGGCAAAAGGAGAAAGCAATGGCACATTTTGACGCACTGTTTCAAAAATACGACCGTTTGGTGCTGTTTGACACGGAAACCACCGGTTTGATATACAGCCGTGACGAGATTATCGAGTTTGCCGCCGTGGTGGTAGAATGCCGGGGTGGCGAGCCCACCATCGTGCAGGAATACGACGAACTGATCTCCTTAAGCCCCGGTGGTTTTGTGCCGCCGAAGATCGAAGAGCTCACCGGCATCACCAACGAAGACTTAAAAGCGCGGGGCATCCCCAAGGCCCGGGTCTGTGCGGACATCGCCGAAATGGTGGCCGGAAACACATTACTCCTTGCCTACAATGCCCATTTTGACCTTAGTTTTCTTTACTATATGCTCCTGCGGGACGGTGACCCCATGATCCTCAAGGGCAAGGACAAGCTGGACCTGCTCACCGTCTACAAGGACCGCCACAGCTATCCCCACAAGCTGTGCAACGCCATTGATGTCTACGGCCTTGCGGGACAGGTGGTGAACTCCCACCGGGCGGTGGATGATGTGATCGCCACGGTGGCAGTCATGAAAGCCATGGAAGGGGAAAAAGACGACTTAATGCGTTATGTAAACCTTTTTGGGTACAACCCCAAGTACGGCGTGGAGGGCAAGCCAATCGGCTCTGTCACCTATAAGCCCCAGAAATTCGACCCCCTGCAACCGCTTTACTTATAACCATATAAATGATCGTTAGGCGCACCTACTTGCCTCTCCCTTTGGGAGAGGTGCCCAGTGCGCACTCTGGGCGGAGAGGGCTTTAACGCATGCCCTCTCAGTCAAAAATCAAAGATTTTTGCCAGCTCTCCCAGAGGGAGAGCCAAGGCGCATTGTAAGATAAACGACCATTTACCAAAGGAGAACCGCTATGTTCAACCAAGAGGCTTTTCTTCTGGGCTCTAACCGCTCCTGCATCCGGGAGCTGTTTGAGTACGGCCGGCAGCGTGCCGCCGTGGTAGGCCCGGAAAATGTATATGACTATTCCCTCGGCAATCCCTCAATTCCCGCACCGGCCGAGGTAAACGAGACCATACAGGAAGTCCTGCGGGACACCGACACCCTGCTGGTCCACGGTTACACCTCTTCCATCGGCGATTTTGCCACACGGCAGGCCATTGCAGACGACCTTAACGACCGCTTTGGTGCCGGTGTGAAACCCGAAAATCTCTTTGTCGGCACCGGCGCTGCGCCGGAACTGGTGGCTGTGATGAAGGCACTGTCGGTAGAAAATGCGGAAATTTTAGCCATAGCACCCTATTTCCCGGAATACAAGCCCTTTGCAGAGGCAGCGGGGCTGAAATTTACTGTGGTTGCGCCGGATGTTCCGGATTTTCAGATCCGTTTGTCGGCAGTAGAGGAACTGCTGACTACCAATACTGTCGCCATCATCGTAAACTCCCCCAACAACCCCTCCGGCGTGGTCTACACCCATGAGACCCTCACCGCCCTTGCCGCACTTTTGACCCGCAAGGGTAAGGAGTACGGCCATCCCATCTATATCATTGCCGACGAGCCCTACCGGGAACTGACCTACGGCGGTGTTACCGCGCCCTTTATCCCCCTCATTTATCCTGACACCATCGTTTGTTACTCCTATTCCAAGAGCTTGTCCCTGCCGGGCGAGCGGATCGGTTACATCTATGTCCCCCAGCAGGCAACAGACAGCGCTGAAGTTTACGCCGCCATTGCAGGTGCGGCCCGCTCCTGCGGTCATGTGTGTGCCCCCAGCCTGTGGCAAAAGGTAATTGCCCGGTGCGCAAAACTGCGCCCCAATTTGGAGGCCTATGACCGCAACCGCCGCGCACTGTACGATGCCCTGACCGCTATGGGCTACGAAATGGCAAAGCCCGACGGTGCATTCTACCTCTTCATCAAAGCCCCCAGCGGCGACGCAAATGCTTTCTGCGAAAAAGCAAAGCAGAAGGACCTGCTGCTTGTGCCCGGTGACGGTTTCGGCTGTCCCGGCTATTTCCGGATCTGTTATTGCGTAAGCTACGATATGATAAATCGCAGCCTGCCGGTATTCAAAGAACTGATCGAAGCATAAACGATCGTTTACCGTACCACCAAAAATGCTGTCATCCCGAGCGGAGTGAAACGGAGTCGAGGGATCTTGGCACCGATTTTAATGCAAATATAAACGAAATGCGTAGATTTCTCGACTCGCTGACGCTCCCTCGGAATGACATCTCTGGTAGTGCTTGCTAAGTTAAACGATCATTTACATTATATATGTATCATACCCAAGACAGGGGCTTTCGTCAAGGCTCCATCAGCATTGCGGCAAACAGCACTGTCAGCTCCTGGCGGGTAAAGGGCTCGTTTTGCCGGGTCTTAAGGTGCTTTTGCGCTGCGGCAACGGAGCTTAGAATCGCATCACGAAACTGCTGTCGGTCCTTACTTGTATCGGGCCTGCCCGTCACAAGATAATCGATGCTGACATCAAATAGCTCCGAAAGCTCCACCAATATCTGCAATGCCGGCTCCCGCCTGCCCTGCTCGTACATTCCCACCGCGCTGGGGCTGATCTTCAGCCGTGCGGCAAGCTCTGCCTGACTCCAACCGGCAGCTTTGCGCAGCGCCGCAATCCTGAGTCCCATCATACTTAAGTCCCTCTTTCGTTCTTGCTTTTTTCCGTCAGTATACCATGCCGCCATGGAAAAAATAGAAGAAACAAGTCCTCTACACATTTCGACGGACATCACACAAAATGTGTAGTACCCTCTTTTGTGGAAATAGTTGGCAGAACAATCGAAAAAGAACACGCGGTCTCGACAATCATTTTACCAAGGAGAGGATGATGCGCGCAGTGAACAGCATCGAAAGATTTCTGTACTTAGACCCTCAGGCCGCCATTCCGGTTTCATTTTGTCCGAATTGCGGCGGCGAGCAATACCTGCCGGGTCTTGCCTGTCTGCGCTGCCGGCGAAGAGGACATGACCCTTGCCGAGATGAGTAAGGATTACGAAGCCTCTGCCGTGCTGCTCCGGGCCCGACTGCGGCTGCTGCGGCAGCTTTTGGCACAGGAAACAGACCCGGAGGCAGTTTGGCACCTGAAGCGGCGCATCGCGGAGCTTACCCCCATGCTGACACAGATGAACGAACTGGCCGAACTAACGGCACGGTACTACGAAAGGGGCTACTACCGCAATGAGAAATATACCCTTTGACAGCAACTCCACCCTGCGGCTGCCACGGGATGTGCAGCTAAGGCGGCTTCACCGGGTGATCCGGGAGGAGCTGACACCTCTGCAGCGAGAGACGATCCTTGCCTACTATTTCCGGGAGCAGACCATACCTGAGATCGCAAAAAAGCGGAGCGTCAACAAGAGCACCGTTTGCCGGACGCTTCACCGGGCAGAGGAAACGCTGAAAAAGTACCTTAGATATTAGAACTTTTGCCGTGGCAACCGCCACGGCATTCTTTTTTGCCAATTTCAGATTGGCGGGCAGTTGGTTTGTTGCTGTGGCGCGGGAGCGCCATGGCTTCTCCCGGGGAGAAGCTGTCGCCGCTGCAAAGCGGTGACTGATGTGGTATGCGGGCGGAAATGTTTCGGTTTCTGCACTGCAACAGGCTTATTCCAAAGCTTTGGTGCACGCCGCACCACACCCGCCCATTGTTTCCACTGGGCACCCTCTCCCCGGGAGAGGGTATATAGATGATCTTACCGCTAAACCGCAATTTATCTTTCTTGCATAAAATCTGCCAAGGGTTCAAAAATAATTTATAATTGTTCCTATTGACTTTTTTAGCACTCACTGTTATAGTGTGCTTAGCACTCAGAGATAGTGAGTGCTAAGAAACGGAGGAGGCTCATATGGAACTGACCGAACGGAAAAAGAAAGTCCTGCGCTCAATCGTAGATCTGTATATCCGCACCGCTGAGCCTGTGGGCTCTAAGGCCATTGCAGATATGCCCGACATGAACTACTCCTCCGCCACCATCCGCAACGAAATGGCCGATTTGCTGGCCATGGGTTATCTGGAGCAGCCCCACACCTCGGCGGGCCGCGTGCCCTCCGCTGCCGGTTACCGGCTGTATGTGGATGAGCTGATGGCCGACTACCGGCTGAGCATGGACGAGACCCGCTCCATCAATGATGCCATCGAAGAAAAGATGCAGCGGGTGGATAAGATGGTAGAAAAGGTTGCCAAGCTGGTATCCCAGGCTACCGATCTCCCGGCCATCTCCATGGCATCCCGCCGTGGCGGCGCTACCGTAAAGCGGTTTGAGCTGATTATGGCAGGCAGCGGAAGCTTCATCCTGGTTGTGATGCTTTCTTCCGATGAAGTGGTCAACAAGCTCATCAAGCTGCCGTTGAACGCAGAAGACAGTGACCTCAAGCTGCTGTCTGCCGTTTTGAACGCAACCATGACAGCGCTTGCTCCCGAAGAATTCACTCCCGCCCTCATGGAACGGGTGATGAGCTCCGCAGGAAACGCGGCATCGCTGGTGCCCGTGATCGTGGAATTCACTGTGGACACCCTCCGCCGGCAGGAAAGCACCAATATGGCAGTTGCCGGACATGTACGGCTCTTAGATCAGCCGGAATACCGCAACATCGACCGGGCACAAAAGGTTTTGACCAGTCTTGATGAGGATGCCCTCTCCAACCTGCCCGCTGTGATGCAGAACGCAAACGGCACTAAGGTGCTGGTCGGCCCCGAAAATGTTGCCGAGGAGCTGAAAGACACCTCGGTGGTCATGACGAAGTTCGACATCGGCGACGGCCTGCAGGGCATGATCGGCGTGGTTGGTCCCACCCGTATGGATTACGCAAAGGTCACCGCACGGCTCAGCTACTTTGCAGAGAGCTTAAGCAAGATGTTCTCTAAGCCCGAGCAGGCGCAGCTTCCCGAAGCAGAAGAATAAACCACTAAGGAGAATGAAACGTGGCAAAGAAGAAAAAGGAACAGGAAGTAACTCCCGAAGAGGAAACCACAGAAACAGCGGAAGTTGTGGAAACGAACCCCTTTGAGGAGAAATATAATCAAGAGCACGACGCCCACCTGCGGCTGGCTGCCGAGTACGACAATTTCCGCAAGCGCACCTTAAAGGAAAAGGAGCAGTCCTACGCAAACGGCAAGTCCGATGCTGTAGAAAAGCTGCTGCCGGTATATGACAACTTAGAACGGGCCCTCAACCAGCCCACCGAAGATTCCGCCTACAAAAAAGGCGTGGAAATGACCATGAATGAGCTTACTAAGATCCTCACCTCTTTGGGCGTTGAGATCTTCGGCAATGCGGGCGACACCTTCGACCCCAACATTCACAACGCAGTCATGCACCTCGACGATGACACAGTAGAAGAAAATACCATCACGCAGGTGTTCCAAAAGGGTTTCAAGCTGGGCGACAAAATCGTAAGATTCGCCATGGTGCAAGTTGCAAATTAAATTGACAATTGAAAATTGACAATGGACAATGAAAGGATCTGTTCCGCAGATAAATTTCAATCATTGCCGCAGGCAATACCTTAATTGTCAATTGTCCATTATCCATTGTCCATTAAAATTATAAACAATTTTCATTTATATAGGAGGAACTAAAAAATGGGTAAAATTATTGGTATTGACTTGGGTACGACCAACTCTTGTGTGGCCGTTCTGGAAGGTGGCGAGCCTGTTGTTATCGCCAACGCAGAAGGTGGCAGAACCACTCCCTCTGTTGTGGCATTCTCTAAGACCGGCGAGCGTATGGTGGGTCAGGTTGCTAAGCGCCAGGCGGTTACCAACGCCGACCGCACCGTCGCTTCCATCAAGCGCCACATGGGCGAAAACTACAAGGTCACCATCGACGGCAAGGACTACACCCCTCAGGAGATCAGCGCTATGACTCTGGCTAAGCTGAAGGCTGACGCCGAGGCTTATCTGGGCAGCCCTGTTACCGAGGCTGTTATCACCGTTCCCGCTTACTTTAGTGATGCCCAGCGCCAGGCCACCAAGGATGCCGGCAAGATCGCAGGTCTCGATGTCAAGCGCATTATCAACGAACCCACCGCAGCTGCTCTGGCCTACGGCCTTGATAAGGAAAATGAGCAGAAGATCATGGTCTATGACCTGGGCGGCGGCACCTTCGACGTTTCCATTCTGGAGATCGGCGACGGCGTTGTGGAAGTTAAGGCCACCTCCGGCGACACCCGCCTGGGCGGCGACGACTTCGACCAGAGAGTGATGGACTATCTGGTTGCTGAGTTCAAGAAGGCTGAAGGCATCGATCTGAATAACGACAAAGTGGCTATGCAGCGCCTGAAGGAAGCTGCTGAGAAGGCAAAGATCGAGCTTTCCGGCATGACCAGCACCGCTGTGAACCTTCCTTATATCACCGCTGACGCCACCGGCCCCAAGCATCTGGATGTGACTGTGACCCGCGCAAAGTTCAACGAGCTGACCGCTGATCTTGTCGAGCGCACCCTGAAGCCCGTTAATCAGGCTCTTTCCGATGCCGGCATCAAGCCCAGCGATCTGGATAAGGTCCTGCTGGTTGGCGGCTCCACCCGTATCCCCGCTGTGCAGGAAGCTGTGAAGCGGATCACCGGCAAGGAAGGTTTCAAGGGCATCAACCCCGATGAGTGCGTTGCCGTTGGCGCTGCCATCCAGGGTGGCGTGCTCACCGGCGATGTGCAGGACATCCTGCTGCTGGACGTCACTCCCCTGTCTCTGGGCATTGAGACCATGGGCGGCGTGTTCACCCGCCTGATTGACCGCAACACCACCATTCCCACCAAGAAGAGCCAGATCTTCTCCACCGCTGCTGACGGCCAGACCTCTGTTGATGTCCATGTTCTGCAGGGCGAGCGTGAGATGGCTGCTTACAATAAGACTCTGGGCCGCTTCCAGCTGGGCGGCATCGCGCCCGCTCCCCGTGGCGTGCCTCAGATCGAAGTCACCTTTGACATCGACGCCAACGGCATCGTAAACGTCTCCGCTAAGGATCTGGGCACCGGCAAAGAGGCCAACATCTCCATCACTGCTTCCACCAACCTTTCTCAGGAAGACATCGACAAGGCAGTCAAGGAAGCTGAGCAGTATGCCGCTGAAGACAAGGCCCGCAAGGAAGAAGTGGACACCCACAACATGGCCGACCAGATCGTCTACCAGACCGAGAAGACCCTCGGCGAACTGGGTGACAAGATCAGCGAAGACGAGAAGGCAACCATCCAGGCTGCTGTTGACAAGCTGAAGGAGCTGAACAAGGGCACTGACATTGCTGCCATCAAGGCTGCAACCGAGGAAGTCCAGCAGGCCTTCTACAAGGTTTCCGAAAAGCTGTACCAGCAGGCCAACCCCCAGGGTCAGCCCGGTGCACAGCCCGGTGACGACGGCGTTGTAGATGCCGACTACGAAACTGTTGACTAAAACAAAACCTTCCCCCTCTGGGGGAAGGTGCCCGAGCATAGCGAGGGCGAATGAGGGAAACACCCCTCACCCGTCTTTTGCTTCGCAAAATCCACCCTCCCCCCAAGGGGGAGGGTCTGCAACGCTATTGCAGATTTTGAGGTGAAATTATGGCAGATAAGCGCGATTACTATGAGGTGCTGGGCGTTCAGAAAGGCGCCAGCGCTGATGACATAAAGAAGTCCTACCGGAAACTGGCGATGAAATATCACCCCGACCGGAATCCGGACAACAAAGAGGCAGAAGAAAAGTTCAAGGAAGCGGCAGAGGCCTACGAGGTGCTCTCTGATGACGACAAGCGCTCCCGCTACGATCAGTTCGGCTTTGCCGGCGTGGATCCCAACTACGGCGCAGGGAGCAGCGGCGCATACGGCGGCGGATTTGGCGGCTTCGGCGATTTCGGCGACATTGGCGACATTTTCGGCTCTTTCTTTGGTGGCGGCAGCCGCCGCAGCAACCCCAACGCCCCCCGCCGGGGCGAAAATGTGGGTGCTCGGCTGGAGCTTACCTTTGAAGAGGCCGCATTCGGCTGTGAAAAGGATATCTCTGTAGCTCGCATCGAAAATTGTACCGCCTGCTCCGGTACCGGTTCGGCAGACGGTGCTGTGGAAACCTGCTCCATGTGCCGCGGCAGCGGCCAGGTCCGCACCACTCAGAACTTTATGGGCATGGCCATGCAGTCCACCTCCACCTGCCCCCAATGTAACGGACGGGGCAAGATCATCAAAAACCCCTGCCCCACCTGCAAAGGTAAGACCAAGGTGCGGCGCACCAAGAAGATCAATGTGCGGGTGCCTGCCGGTGTTGACCACGGTCAGAGCGTCCGTGTCCGGGGTGAAGGCTGCGTAGGCGCAAACGGCGGTCCTTCCGGTGATGTTTTGGTGGATATTTACATCAAGCGCCACCCCATCTTTACACGGCAGGACTATACTGTGCTGTGCGAAGTGCCCATTTCCTTTTCCCAGGCAGCTTTGGGCGCGGAAATTCAGGTGCCCACCCTGGACGGTAAGGTAACTTTTGACCTTCCGGAAGGCACGCAGACCGGCACGGTGTTTACCCTCCGGGAAAAAGGTATCCCCGTGGTTGGCAGCCGCCGGCGGGGCGATCAGCGCTTTACCGTGGTGGTGGAGACCCCCACAAAGCTGACCAAGGAGCAAAAGGAGCTGCTACGGCAGCTGGATGGCACTTTGGAAGATACCCCCAAGCGTAAGAAGTTCTTTGATTCCATCAAAGATTTGTTTGATTAAATTAAAAGAAAAAGCAGGATAAGGCTTGTTCTTATCCTGCTTTTCGTGTATAATGAGAAAAAACACGATTTTTGGGGGAGCATTTACATGAAACGCACCGATTACATCAACTGGGATGAATACTTTATGGGCATCGCCATGCTGGCAGCCAAGCGCAGCAAAGACCCCAACACCCAGGTTGGCGCCTGCATCGTATCCCAGGACAATATCATCATCTCCACCGGCTACAACGGTATGCCCAAGGGCTGCAGCGACGATGTGTTCCCCTGGGATCGCACCGGCGAGGAGACCAAGTACCCCTATGTTGTACACGCAGAGCTGAATGCGATTTTGAATGCCAATGGCCGTGACCTGCGGGGCAGTCGGATTTATGTTGCTCTGTTCCCCTGCAACGAATGCGCCAAGGCTATCATTCAAAGCGGCGTTTCCGAAGTTCTGTACCTTTCCGACAAGTACAAAGACACCATGGGCAACTTAGCCTCTAAGCGGATGCTGGATGCTGCCGGTGTCAAATACACCCAACTGCACACCGATGTAAAGGAAATTACACTGGATTTTGTGCCGGAAGAAGACAAATGATAAAAGGGCGGCTTCAGCCGCCCTTTTGTTATGCTTGTAAGTGATCGTTATCTTACGATGTGCCTTGGCTCTCCCTCTGGGAGAGGCAAGAAGGTGCGCTAAACGATCATTTATCTTAGCCGCAAAAAAGAGAGCGGATTTCTCCGCTCTCTTTTTATTGTAATGTAGGACTGCCGCTTACATATCGAAGGGTTCCATGCCCAGAACGGGGTGGCCCACTTCGCCCAGGAACTCAAGCAGCTGCTCGGGATCCTCGGTGCAGACGGTTTCGTCGGCGATCATGTCGGTGAAGTTCTCAACGCCGTACAGCTCCAGAGCGGTAGCGTCCAGCTTCTCGCGGACCTGCTCCTTCAGCTCCTTGGGCATCCAGACGATACGGCCAGGGCCGCCTTCAGCTGCGATGAACTTCTTGGAGAAGATGAACTGCTTGCCGTGGCCCATGAAGCCGGGGGTCTGAACACCGCCGCCGGTCATGGAAGCCATGTCGGAGAAGCTCATACCCAGAGGAGTCATGCCGGCATGCTCACGGGAAGTGATGACAACACCCATAGAGCAGGGCTCGACGCCACAGATACACTCGAAGCAGCCGCAGGAAGTCATGGGATCCTGGAACAAAGAGTACAGGGTCACGCGCTCCAGAGCGCCGTGGGAGTACTTTGCGATGGCCTCGTCAACGTCATCGTAACGGCCCAGAGCCTCGTCTACGCAGCGCTCCTTGGGAACGATCTGGCAGGGACCGGCAGGATCCAGCTCGTTGGTAGCCTTAGCATCCAGCCAGCTAACAGCGCCACAAAGGCCCAGACGTTCGGGAGTAACGATACAAACGTGGCTGGGGGAGAAGGCCTGGCACATGATACAGGTGTAGTACACGGGCACAGACTCGTCAGTCATGGAGCTCAGACGGTCGTCGCGCTTAGCAAAGACTTCGTTAGCAGCAGCACGCAGAGCCTTGTTCTGCTCAGCATCCACAACGATGGTGACCTGGCACTTGTCAACAACAGCCTCAAACTCGCTCTTCAGCTTGGCGTACAGCACTTCGCCCAAGTGACGGAACTTGAAGCCTGCCTCGTAGTCAGCCTTGCTGATACGGACACGGATCATGTCACGCTGGCCGGTGTGCATAACGCCCTCGATGCAGTTGAGCCAAGCGTGGAACTTACGCTCCATAACAGACTCAAAGTCGGTCTGCATAGCCTTGCCGGCCACATCGACGGTGTAGGAAAGGGAGATCTTGGAGCCAACGGGGATCTCGTCGATCTCCGGGCCGATAACGGTGATCTTGTGATCCTCGACCTCGGCAGCTTCCTTGGTCTGAACCAGCTCGAAGCAGTCCACACGGGAGCCGTCCACTTCCACCTGCATATCGCCGCGGCGGATGATCTCGCCTTCGAAGGCGGTAGCATAGGAAACGGGAATGTCGATCTTGGTGATCTTGATCTTGATGTCACGGGCTTCCAGAGAAGTTGCATTCCACTTGGAGGTGTCCAGCTGCTGGATCAGGCTCTTGGGAACGCGGAACATGTTCTCGGTCTCGTTGGAGATAACAGGGAAGCCCATGCAGATAGCACCGGCGCCGTAAGAAACGATCTCGTCAGACAGGGGCTTGTAAGCATTGACGAAAGCGCGGACACGGGCCATGGTGTACTTGTACAGGTTCTCGTAGTCGCCGGGGGTGATGTTACCGAAGATCAGTGCAGCACGGACTGCCACGGAAACAATGTGGATAACGCTCTGCATCTCGTAGCCCAGGGGGCATACACGAACGCCTTCACCCAGCTTCATGCCGGAATCGGCACAATGCTTCACAGCATCGCCGGTAAGGCTGACCAGCATGCCCTGTGCCTGATAGGACTTGGCAAGCTCCACGGTCTCGGCAGGATCGTCAGCGCCGCCGATGATAACAGCAACGCCGGGGATGTCGCCGGTAACCAGCGGCACGCCCAGATTACGCACGAATGCGTCGGTCAGGAAGCCCATTTCGGGCTCAGTGTAGGGAGTAGCGCCATGCAGGTACTTCAGCGCTTCCAGAAACTCTGCACACAGAGCAGAAGCAACACCGCTGTCAAAAGCGTCCTGCAGGCGGTTATTCCGGGTCATCATAGACTTGATGTTGGCAAGAGCTGCCTTCATCTCGCCCAGATTGGTGATCTTTACACCTGTCACGCCGTAGTAGCAGGGCAGGCTGTATGCAGTGTCGGGGAACGCTACCGGCTCGGCTTCACCGTAGGTGGCGATGGCTGCGTCAACAGCTGCCACGGTACGCTCGTAGTTGTAGTCGTTACCGCCAAAAACTCTGTCAAAAAGTGTCACGGTATTTCCTCCTTGTAATTATTCATCACGATCCAGAATTTCTTTGATCTTCCGGATCTCTTCAATGGCTTTGGGGCTGTAATCGTAGGGCGATTGACCGTTGCGGTCGGCATCCATGATCTCCAAATTGTAGTGGACCATGCCAAGCAGGTCTTCGGCGGGGATCGCATTTCGGACAAATTCCTCGTCCCTTTCATCCCGCACCTTGTTGGCCACCACCCGGACGCGCTTGACGCCCAAGTCGGCTGCCAGCCGCTTAACATTGTGGTAGGTCTGCACACTGCGTGCGCCCGGCTCGATGACCACGATGAACTGATCCATATTCATGGCAGTTCCCCGACCCAGATGCTCCAAGCCCGCCTCCATATCCATGATGACCACATCGTTTTTCCGATAGGTCAGGCTGGAGAGGATGCTTTTCAGCATCACATGCTCGGGACATACGCAGCCGCTGCCGCCTACATCCACAGTGCCCATGACCAGAAGCTTTACGCCGTTGATATCCTTAGAGAAGGTGTCGGGAATGTCCGCCACGTAAGGATTCAGCTTGAAAAACTTGTTAGCCGCTGTGGCACCGGTGCGCTCCTCAACCAGGGTGCGCATTTTGGAGATGGGGACGATTTCGTCCACTTCCTCCTGGGTAAGGCCCAGCGCCAAGCCTAAGTTGGCATCCGGGTCCACATCCGCGGCCAAAACCGTTCTGCCTTCATCGGCATAGAGTCTTGCCAGTGTGGAGGAGAGTGTGGTTTTTCCCACGCCGCCCTTTCCGGTAATCGCTAATTTCATTTAATAACCTCTTAAATTCCGAGAGCCTGACGCTTGGCCTCGATGCAGGCGATCATCTTGTCGCCCAGAGCATCGATGTCGGTATCGACGACGAACTTCGCCTCGACCCACTTGTTGACACCGTTCTCGCCCTGCAGCAGTTCAGTGACCTCGGTAGAGCCCTTGGAGTAGGGATCGACACCCAGGAAGGTCTCGATACCGGTAGCCACAACGTAGTTACCGATGGAAACAGCCTTCTCGGACATCCATTCGGGAGCACAGCCAACCACGGGAACCTGAGAAATGTTGATGCCCCAGTCCTTTGCGATATCGGAAGCCAGGACCATCATACGGGAGATATCCACGCAGGAGCCCATGTGCAGCACGGGAGGAATCTTAGCCAGCTCGCAAACACGCTTCAGACCTGCGCCGCAGTATTCCTTAGCCTGTACGGGATCCATCAGACCTGCCTTGGCAGCAGCCTGTGCGGAACAGCCGGTGGTGATAACGATGATATCGTTCTCCAGCATCTTCTTCATCAGACCGATGTGAGCGGTGTCGGGACGGACCTTGGGGTTGTTACAGCCGACCATAGCCACAGCGCCGCGGAGGACACCGGAGTGGACACACTCGATCAGAGGCTTGGT
>JAZUNW010000123.1:0-9652 GCA_045604325.1 Faecousia sp.
CTACAAGATCGCACCCCGTCGCCCCGGTGACATCGCCACCTGCTACGCAGATCCTGCCAAGAGTGCTGAGAAGCTGAAATGGAAGGCAGAAAAGACTTTGGAGGATATGTGCCGGGATTCCTGGAACTGGCAGAGCAAAAACCCCCAGGGCTAGGGCGAAAAAAAGAATAGCGGGCGCCCGCAGGCGAGACCCTGCGGGCGTTTTTGCGGGACAAAAGGTAGTTTCATGACCTTCCCCCTAAGGGGAAGCTTTCGCGGCTGCGCCACGAACAGCGCGATAAACTATAATTTATTGTGCCATTTCGATGGGTCTTAGGACGCTGTAAGCGTTAAAGCGGGTGTCGTTGGTCTGCGCCAGAAATACCAGTTGAATGGTGGGGTCGGCAAAGCCGGACTGGGCGGAAAGTGCGGCGGCATCTGCCGCGGTGACATTGTTCAGATACAGTCTGGAGCGGCCTGCCGGCAGGGTCAAGCCCAACTCATCCCGGACAAAGGATACAGCAAAGGTATCGGTGCCGCAGGTTTTGACCAGCAGATCTGCGGTTTCGTTCAGGCACTTCAGTTTGTCGCCGTTAAAGCGGATCATAGAGGTTTTGTGGATCCGGAAATCCGTGTACACCACCTCGTGGAAGCCCAAGTTGCGAATCTCTGTGGTGATCTGAATGAGAAACGAACGGGTGCCGTCCGTCTTGGGGTTGAGCCAATAGCATTTGTTGTTGCGGTCATACCACAAATTGCCGTTGCCACCGTCCTGCAAAAAACCGTTTTCTTTCCGGGTGAGATTTTCAGAATCTGCCTGAAAGTATTCGTAGTCATAGAAGGCCGGGAAGCTGGCCATGACATAGTAGCCGGAAGACAGCACCTTTTTAATCAGCGCGTCCACTCTGGTGGGGTCTAAGCCTTCCATGTTGGGTCCCAGGGCAGAAGAATAGGCGAATTCACCCCGGCTGTTTTTCATTTCCAGCATCACGGCGCTGCCGGCGGGCAAGGCAAAGATCTGCTCAGAAACACCGGCAAAATCTGTCTTGAGGGCATCCATGGTTACATAGTAGCCGCCCAGCTTACCCAGCTCCGTGAATACGGGGGTAGTTCCCTCGGGATCATCGCCGAAGATCATATCCAGTTCAGCGCCGGGTTCCGGTGGACGGGCCACCTGCCCGTCGGGAAAATTAAGAGACATATTGAAATCCAGCTTTGCGCCGTCATCGGTATACACAACATACCGCTGCAGCCACAAAAACCAGCACATAATCAGCACCGCTGCAAACAGCAGCAGTATGGTTAGGCCGATCAGCAGCCGCTTCAGCATCTGCTGGGTACGGTAGGGGATCATAGCACAGTTCTCCTTTTTGCGGTGATGCACCGCCAGTCTTCTTTTTGGTAAACTTCGCCCACGGCAAGACCTGCGCCCTCAATGGCAGCGGTGACATCACTCAGGCGGGTGTCTAAAATGCCGGAACAGATGAGGGTGCTGTTTTCTGTTAAAAAGGCAGGCAGCACCGGTGCAAGGCCGATAATCACATCGGCTACGATATTCACCAAAACCACATCATAGGTGCTTTGGGAGAGCTTGTCCATCAAGGGACGGTCTAAGGTGACATTGCCCGTCAGGGCGGTGAATTCCGGCGCGGCAAAGCCGTTGTAGGCAGCGTTTTCCCGGGCGATTGATTCTGCCTTGGGGTCGATGTCGATGCCGATGGCACTCTTTGCGCCTAAGCGAAGAGCGGCAATAGAGAGGATACCGCTGCCGCTGCCAAGGTCTAAGCAGCAGCTGCCGGGGGTCACCAAGGTTTCCATAGCGGCAAGCACCATCTGGGTAGAGGGGTGGGTACCGGTGCCGAAGGTCAGACCCGGGTCTAAGATCACGGGAAGGCGGCTACCGTGGTCTTCCTCTGCCAGCCAGTAGGGCAGAATCACGAGTTTTTCGCCTACCTCCACGGCAGAGTAGTTGTCTTTCCAGCTTTCTTCCCAGTTTTCCTCTTTTAAGGGAGTGCAGGAAAGGGGGAGCGCCAGCTTTTCTGCCAGCGCTTTCAGTTTCTGCATACCCGATGTGTCCGTGTCTTCTAAGTACAGCTTGATTCTCGACAGCCCCTGCAGCTGCTGCTGCAGTTTTTCATCGATATAATCCCAGCAGGCCCGGTTATCTTCCAAAAAATCCTCGAACTGGCTTTGGTCCTCGATCACAAGATCGGAAAACCCGTAAGCGGTCAGCGCCGCTGCCGTCTCCTCAACGCCACCCTGGGGAATATTCAGCGTAATCTCCAGCCATGCCATGGCGCATCCTCCTAACAGCAGATGTTTTTCCTATTGTACCGCATTTGGGCAAAAATCGCAACGGGCAAGTTGTTAAATTTCTTTAGCCTCTTCCTATTTTGGGAAAAGTGGTATATAATATGAGAAATTGCGGTTTATGGAGCAGCTTACGCAGCCGAATGGACAATTGAAAATGGACAATGGACAATTATGGTGTCCGCTTTGCGGACTTATTTAAGTTATTTGCGTTAGCAAATACCTTCCATTGACAATTGTCAATTGTCAATTTGCTTGTTAGAGCGCCAAACGGAAATTTGATTATGGAGAATCCGTATTTATGATAAAAACCATCAACCTACTGCCCGGAGTGACCCTCCGGTGTCATACAGACCACCGCTTTAAGCAGGGTGCGCTGAGCCTGCAGCTGGTGCGGCCTATGTGCGCCGAAGAAGCGGCGATGAATGCGCTGCTGCCGGCGGTGTGGCTGCGGGGCACCGGAAAACACCCGGACTTGCGCGCCATCACATTGCACCTTGATGACCTTTACGGTGCATCCGTCAGCGCGCTGGTGCGCAGAGTGGGTGACTACCAGACCACCGGCCTTTATTGCAGCTTTATGGAAGACCGGTTTGCCATGGCGGGGGATCAGATCCTTGGGCCGATGATAGAATTTTTGGGTGAACTGCTGCTTTGTCCGGTGCTGGAGGGAGATGCCCTCTGCCGGGATTTTGTGGAGGGAGAAAAGAAAAACCTTATTTCCACCATCGAATCTGAGCGCAATGATAAGCGGGTCTATGCCTCGGCGCAGCTGCTGAAGACCATGTGTAAGGCCGATTCCTTCTCCGTGCCCCGTTTGGGTACGGTAGAGCGGGCTGCGGCCATTGATGGGGCATCCCTTTACCGCCATCACCAAAGAATCGTAAAAGAAAGTCCTGTGGAGCTCTTTTATGTTGGCTCCCGTGAACCCCAAGAGGTGGCGGCACTTTTGCGGCCGTTGTTTGAAGGAATCGAAAGAGCGCCGTTAGCTATGCCGGCCCAGATGCCTTTTGGGGATGCCGGCGGCAGCCAAAGAGTAGAGGAAATGGAAGTTTCTCAGAGCCAGCTTTGCATGGGCTTTGTGACCCCCATCACCAACCGGCATGCCGATTTTGCCGCCATGCAGGTGCTGAACACCGTCTTTGGCGCAGGCATGACCAGCAAGCTGTTTATGAATGTCCGGGAGAAAATGAGCCTTTGCTATTCTGTTGGCTCCGGTTACTACGGCACAAAGGGCATCGTGACTGTCAGTGCCGGTATCGATGCAGAGAAAGAATCCGTTGCCCGTCAGGAGATCCTGCGACAGCTGGATGCATGCAAAGCGGGTGATATTACTACCCAGGAGTTGGAGGCAGCCAAGGAGGCCATCCTTTCCGGCCTGCGAGGGATCCACGATTCCCCCGGAGCGATTGAAAGCTATTATTCTACCGGCGCTTTGAGCGGCATGCTGCGCCCACCGGAAGAATACCGCAAGGCGGTAGAAGCAGTTACCCGGGAAACGGCACAGGCTGCGGCCCAGACCTTAGCGCTGCATACCGATTACTTCCTTAAGGGGGTGGGCGTGTGAACAGGACGCACTATAAAGCGCTGGATGAGACCCTCTGTTCCTGCCGTCTTAGCAACGGCTTGACGGTGAAGATCGTACCGAGGCCCGGATTTACCCGGAAGCTTGCCTACTTCGTTACGGATTTCGGCTCTATCCACACGGATTTTACCTTAGAGGGGGAGCACATCACCGTTCCGGCGGGCATTGCCCATTTTCTGGAGCATAAGATGTTTGAGCTGGAAGGAAGGGATGTGTCTGCCGAGTTTGCGGCGCTGGGCGCCAATGTCAACGCCTTCACCAGCTACGACATGACGGCTTACTTCTTTTCCTGCACCGAAAATTTTGAGCAGAGCCTGCGGCTTTTGTTAGAATTCGTTTCCACTCCTTATTTTACGGAAGAGAGCGTTCAGCGGGAGTTGGGGATCATCGATCAGGAGATCGGCATGAATGAGGATGCGCCGGACACCCGTATCTTCGAAAATCTCATGGAGAAGATGTACCGCAATCATCCCATTCGTGTGCCGATCTTGGGAACGCGGGAGTCGCTACGGAGAATCACCCCGAAACTTCTTAACGGTTGCCACCGGGCGTTTTACACCCCCGCCAACATGATTCTGTGCGTGGTGGGTGATGTAGCACCGGAAACGGTAAAAGAGATCGCCCTGCAGGTGCTGGGCAGGGAAGAAAGGCCTTGCGGCGCAAAGATCCGTGCCTGGCAGGAGCAGATGGCTTGCGATCAGGAAACGGCGGAGCTTTCCATGGAAGTGGCCATGCCCCAGTTCCAGCTGGGCTTTAAGTGCGAAAGCACAGGCAGTGGAGAGGACGCGATCCGGCAGGAGGTCATTGGCGATCTTGCGGCAGAGGTCCTGTTTGGCGAGTCATCCAAGCTGTATTTGGAGCTTTACGAAAAGGGGCTCATTGATTCGTCCTTTGGCGGCGGCTTTGAAACAGTGGACGGCTGCGCATTGCTCACCTGCGGCGGCGACAGCGATGACAGCGCCGCTGTCAAACAGGCGATACTGGATAGGGCTGGGCAGATCGTCCGGGAGGGCATCGAAGAAACGGCCTTTTTGCGGATGAAACGCAGTGCCTTGGGCCGCAGGATACGGGACTTAGACAGCTTTGATTCCACCTGCTTCCGTATCTCGGCCTACCATTTCTCGGGTTTCGACTATTTCCGTTTTCCCGCCATCTATGAAAGCGTAACGGCGGAAGAAACGGTCCGTTTTTTGGAGCGCATTGTTACAAAGGAACGCTGCGCCATGTCGGTGATTCGACCCCGATAAATTGCGGTTTATGGGGCAGAGTCTCCCCAAAGATGTCATTCCGAGTATAGCGTAGCGAATCTCAATCATCATGCTTGCCAGCGGCAAGCATACGATAACATTCGCGAAGCGGAATCGAGGAATCTACGCACTAATAGGATATATGCAGTCAAATTGGTGCCAAGATCCCACGACTTCGCTCGGGATGACAAGACAGTTTGATGTTTGCAACTCAGCGACAAACTGAAATTTGAAATTCTATTTTCACCAAGGAGGAAAACATATGAGTTGGATAAAAGGTATTTCTCCCATCACCTTTCCGGGCTTGGGAATTTCCATCGACCCCCCGTCCGGCTTTACGTTAGGCCCGCTGAGCGTCAATTTCTACGGCATTCTCATCGCTTTGGGGCTGATGCTGGCGGTGGTGTACGCATGGAAACGGACAAAGGAGTTTGGCGTCAAAGAGGACGATCTGACCGACGGCATTCTGTGGGTCGTACCTTTTGCCGTCATCTGTGCCCGTCTTTACTACTGCGCGTTTCGTTGGGAAACAGGCGGTTATGCCGCCAATCCCATCAGTGTTCTGTACATCTGGGAAGGCGGTCTCGCTATCTATGGCGGCGTCATCGGCGCAGCCATCGGAACAGTGGCGCACTGCCTCATTAAGAAAATCAAGATCCCGGCATTGCTTGACATGGTGGCGTTGGGTTTCCTGATCGGTCAGAGCATCGGCCGCTGGGGCAACTTCTTTAACCGTGAGGCTTACGGCGCAAAGACAGACTTCTTCCTGCGGATGGGTCTGGAGCTGACCGCTGATCGCAAGAGCTCAGCTACAATGATTTTCTACCATCCCACATTTTTCTATGAGTCCGTGTGGAATGCCATCGGCTTTGTGCTGCTGCATTTCCTTTCTAAAAGGCGCAAGTATGACGGCCAGATCGCTTTGGGCTATGTTGCCTGGTACGGCTTGGGCCGGGCATTCGTGGAGGGTCTGCGGACCGACAGCCTTTACTGGGGTCCCTTCCGTGTCAGCCAGATGCTGGCGGCACTCAGTTGCGCAGCGGCGGTGGCGGTACTGCTTTGGATGATGTTTAAGGAGCATAGCCCCGAAAAGCTGTTTGTCAGCCAAATGGCGGCAAAGGAAATCGCAGAAGAAGTACCGGAAGAGCCGGTAGAAGAAACCGAAGAATAAGCTTTAAGCAGGCGGCACGGAAAGTGCCGCCTGCTTTATATGTGGAAGCGCAGGAAAAATGTTCAAAAATTATTCACATATTGCAATCCGTGCTATGTTGTGATAAAATCGTACCGTTCCCGACAAAAATCGACAACAGGACGGAAAGAGAATGAAAACTGTAACCAAAGTAAAATCCTACGACGAGGTCATGAAACTTCCCCGTTTGAAGCATTTTAATCCCATCCGCCCCAGCCGTTTTCTTGGCATCGTGGTACGCCTTATTTCCGCCCCTACGCTGTGGAAGACCAAATTCTCCTACACCACCGAGGGTATGGAAAAGGTGGGCAAAAAGCCCTGCCTGATCCTTATGAATCATAGCAGCTTTACGGATATGAAGCTGGCATTCGGAATCTTTTATCCCAGACCCATGAGCTTTGTCACCTCTACCGACGGCTTTATCGGCATTTTGGGCCCGCTGATGCGCTGGCTTGGCTGTATCCCCACCCAGAAATTCGTGGGCGATGTTTCTCTCATTCGGGATATGGAATATGCCCTGAAAAAGAAGAAGTCCAGCGTAGTCATGTATCCCGAGGCCAGCTATTCCTTTGACGGCACGGCAACCCCGCTCCCTCGCCGCATGGGCGTGCTGCTGAAAAAGTTAGGTGTGCCGGTGGTGACGGTCATCACCCAGGGCGCATATGCCCGTGACCCCCTTTACAACATGCTGCAGCTGCGCAAGGTCAAGGTCAGCGCTCATGTCAAGTGCCTGTTCACCCCGGAAGAACTGAAAGAAAAGTCGGTTGCAGAGCTGGATGCTGCACTGGACGAGGTGTTTTCCTTCGATAATTTTGCATGGCAGCGTGATAATAAGGTGGTCATCGATACTCCCACCCGTGCCGACGGTCTGCACCGCATCCTCTACAAGTGCCCCCATTGCGGCGCTGAGGGCCAGATGGAAGGCAAGGGCATTGCCATCACCTGCCACGCCTGTGAAAAGGTGTGGGAAATGGATGTATACGGCCAGATGAAGGCGGTAAGCGGCGAAACCGAGTTCCCCCACATTCCCGACTGGTACCGATGGGAACGTGCGGAAGTGAAAAAGGAGCTGGAAAACGGCACTTACAAGCTGGATACCGATGTGGGAATCGCCATGATGGTGGACTACAAGGCCATCTACATGGTGGGAGAGGGCCATCTGACCCACGATGAGACCGGCTTTAAGCTCACCGGCTGCGACGGCAAGCTCAATTACGAGCAGGGCCCGGTGCATTGCTACGGTCTGTATGCCGATTACCACTGGTATGAGATCGCCGATATGATCGGCATCGGCAACCACGATGCGCTCTACTATTGCTTCCCGGAAAAGGGCGTGTCTGTTGCCAAGACCCGCATGGCTGTGGAAGAGCTTTACAAGATGAAAAAGATACGCAGAGTCAAGCAAACTGTATAATAATTAAGCCGCTGCCCTTAGGCAGCGGCTTAATTGTTTATTCGGGAATGCCGTAGTTTTCCAAGATATAGTCCATATCCTTGTCGCCTCTGCCGGACAGGCAGATCAGCACGCTTCCGGTGTTCATCTGCTTTGCCAGCTTCATGCCGTAGGCAACGGCGTGGGCGCCTTCGATGGCGGGAATGATGCCCTCCATCCGGGCAAGGGTGAAGAAGGCCTCGATGGTCTCGTCGTCGTTAATGACATCGTACTTGACTCTGCCCACATCGTGCAAGAAAGCATGCTCCGGACCGGAAGAGGGGTAGTCAAGGCCGCTGGCAACGCTGTAGACGGGGGCGGGATCGCCATTTTCGTCTTTGAGCATAATGCTGTTAAAGCCGTGCATGATGCCCTCGGTGCCATAGGTCAGGCTGGCGGCGTGATCTCCCAGCTTGGTGCCCCTGCCCAAAGGCTCGACGCCGATGATGTCCACAGGGTCATTGAGGAAGCCGCTGAACATGCCCATGGAATTGGAGCCACCGCCAACGCAGGCCACCACCTTGTCGGGCAAATGACCGGTCATTTCCACAAACTGCTCTCTGGCCTCGATGCCGACAATGCTCTGGAAATCTCTTACCATCATGGGGAAGGGGTGGGGGCCAAGGACAGAGCCGATGCAGTAGATACTGTCGTGATACTCCTTGGCGTAGGCGGCAAAGGCGGCATCCACAGCCTCTTTCAAAGTGGCAAGGCCTTCGGTGACCTCGATGACGTTAGCGCCCAAAATCTTCATTCTCGCTACATTGGGAGCCTGCTTTTTGATATCCACGCTGCCCATGTAGATGTCACATTCCAGGCCGAAGTAAGCAGCGGCAGTAGCCAGCGCAACGCCGTGCTGGCCGGCGCCGGTCTCGGCGATGACCTTCTTTTTGCCCATGTACTTGGCAAGCAGGGCCTCGCCCATGCAGTGGTTGAGCTTGTGCGCGCCGGTGTGGTTTAAGTCCTCACGCTTGACATACAGCTGCACATTGCCCAACGCGTTGGACAGCCGCTCCAAGTGGCTGATGGGAGTGGGGCGGCCCTGGAATTCCTTGCGGATGCGCCGCAGCTCGGCAATGAATTTGCGGGACTGGGCGATAGTATAGTAGGCCTCTGTAATTTCTGCCATGGGCTTTTTCAGCTCCTCGGAGATGTAAACGCCGCCGTAACGGCCGAAATAGCCCTCCTGATTGGGGTAGTTGCGGAAATATGTATCAAAGTCAATGTTATTAAACAGCATAGTTCGTTTCCTCCATATACATTAATGAAATGCAAAATTGTGGTGTCGGCTTTGCCGACGATCTGAATCATTTGCGAAGCAAATACCGTTATTTTGCATTCTGCATTTTTACGCAGTTGCAAAAGAAAGGATATCTATCATTTAATTGCGCCATCGTTTTTCTATCATATGCGCATTTCTCCTTTTGGGAAATAAAAAAGCCCCTGCTTCCCCTATGGGAAACAAGGACAGGATTACCTGCTTATGCCACCTTGCTTATTGCTTGCAGCTGTCTTTTGCCGATGCTGACACATCCGCTGCCCTTATAACGGGGGCAAATCGTCGGAAGATACTAAGCGTTTGCTGTTCCCTCCGCCCTCAGCGGTCCATTTGCTGCTTCGCTTTTCACCCCACTTCCACCAACGGGGGCTCTCTGCAGATGCGCTTTCAGCGTTATCTCCGCGTCTTAGGTTTTTCTATCCGATGGGGTTATTAAACACCATATTTGCCCGTTTGTCAAGCGTCATTTTGCGTCCCCGATGGATAGATGAGATAAATGATCGTTTACCGTACCACCAAAAATGCTGTCATCCCGAGCGGAGTGAAACGGAGCCGAGGGATCTTGACACCGATTTTAATGCAAATATAAACGAAATGCGTAGATTCCTCGACTCGCTGACGCTCCCTCGGA
>JAZUNW010000124.1:0-13544 GCA_045604325.1 Faecousia sp.
GAAGAAACGGACTACCTTGTTCTGGAATCCACCTACGGCAACCGGCTCCACGAAAAGCCCGGCAATACGGTTGGAGAGCTTGCAGATGTGCTGCAGCGCACCTTTGGCAGGGGCGGTAACGTGGTCATCCCATCCTTTGCAGTGGGAAGAACTCAGGAAATGCTCTATGCCATCCGGCAGATCAAGCAGGAAGGGATGGTCAGCGGTCACGACGGATTCCCGGTGTATGTGGATAGCCCTCTGGCTGTAGAAGCCACCGGCATCTTCCTGCAATGCGACCAAAGCTGTTTTGACGAAGAAACCGCTGCTTTGGTAAGGCAAGGTATCAATCCAATCTGGTTTGATGATATATGTCTGTCTGTAACAAGTGACGAATCCAAGCAGATCAATTTCGATAGACGTCCCAAAGTGATCCTGTCCGCCAGCGGTATGTGCGAGGCAGGCCGTATTCGTCATCACCTCAAGCACAACCTTTGGGGAGAGGAAAACACCATTCTCTTTGTAGGTTATCAAGCGGAAGGTTCTCTCGGCAGAAAGCTCCAGGACGGCGCACAGTATGTCCGGCTGTTCGGTGAGGATATTACTGTCAATGCGGAGATCGCCGCGCTCCACGGCACCAGCGGTCACGCAGATCAGGCAGGCTTGATCCGATGGCTTGCGGGGTTCAAAGAAAAGCCCCAGATGGTATTCGTCAATCACGGCGATGACGCAGCCTGTATGATTTTCCAGAAACTGCTGACCCAGATGGGCTATCAGGCAGATGCGCCCTACAGCGGCGCAGAGTATGATTTGATGACAGGCAGAATGACAGTGTTTGCAGACTCCAAGCCCATCCGTAGGGAAGAGATAACAAAAGGCTCTGCCAGAGCACGGGCGGTCTATGGCGAATTGCTTGCTGCAGCAGAAGCGCTCCTTGCCTTTGTCAAAACCTGCAAAGGCCGCACCAACAAGGACAACGCAAAACTGGCCTCTCAGATCCGCAATCTGATCGAAAAATGGAAATGATGAGACACGAAGCAAAGGAGCAACCCCGCACACGGAGGTTGCTCCTTTTTGCTTGCCTGGTGCCATAGAATACAGCTGTTACATCATCGTCTGCTGTCCTTATTTGCCAGATCTCCATAGATCGGAGTAGCCATACCAAAGCCACCGGAAACGGTGAGAATCTGGCCGGTAGTATAAGCAGATGCGTCACTTGCGAAATAGCTTACCGCTTCTGCTATTTCTTCCGGCAGACCGATCCTGCCAAGTGGGATATGCCGCAGGAACAGACCGCGGAATTCCTCTGAAAGATTCTTCTCTACCGCTTCCGTGGCAGTCATGCCCGGAAGCACCGCGTTGCAGCGAATATGATTCTTAGCCTCGTGGACGGCGATAAGTTTTGTCAGATAGTTGATTGTTGCCTTGCTGGTACCATAGGCAACCTGGGAGATATCCGGTACAAGACCGCCCACAGAGGAAATGTTGATGATACTGCCGCCTTGCTGCGCTGCCATGTACTTGGCGGCGGCCTGACTTGCCATAAAGACGCTTCTCAAGTTCAGATTGACGGTGTCCAAAAACACCTGCGGATCTGTATTGGCAAAATCCAAATCTTTTCCGGGGTTAGATGTTCCAAAGTTGTTAACCAGCACATCGATACAGCCGGCATCCCGAACCACATCCTCCACCATAGAGGTAAAGGTTTCTGGCTTGGTAGCATCATTGTATACACATTTTACGCCATCCATAGTATCTGCGATCTCCTGTGCCCGCTGGGGATTTCTGGCTGCCATATAGACTCTGGCACCTTCTTTTGCGCATTTCTTTACGCAGGCAAGGCCGATACCCCTGGTAGATGCGGTTATCAATACAACTTTGTCTTTTAATCTCATTTGGATGCTCCTTTGTTACGAATTCTGGGAAGGAAGAGTACAGCTGCGATACCGGCGGCAATGCAGATTAGCTCTGCAATTGCCAGCAAGTGGATCGATCGGACTGCGGCATCCGCGCCTGTTGCTCCGCCTGCAATCAGTCCGGTGATTTGATTGGTAAACAGGGGCACGAACACTGCCACACCGAAAGGTGCGGCAAGATCACGGAACAGTCCGTAGGTGCCTGTGCCCGCTCCTGCTTCCTGCTGGGGCAGTCCGGACAGTGCCACCTTCATAAAGATCGTACCATTGCCGCCAAGACCAAAGCCCAAAATACCCAAGCTTGCTATCAGCAAAGGCACAGAGGTCACCTCAGAGAATAGAAACTGAACTGCACAGCCGATGCCCGTTAGCAGCAGAGAGCCGGTGAGCACAGCTTTGGGTTCAAACCGGTCCGCCAGCGGGCCTAAGACCACAGCACCCAGGGACATGCCCACATACATCACAGAAATGGCATAGCCGGAGATAGCGGTATTATCCGGTTGGGTGTAATTGACAAAGACGATGGTATTGGTCATATTGGCCTGCATCAGTCCCTGGGTCAGAAACAGAGCAAGAACACTGAGGATAAACGCGCCCCGCCTTATAAAGCCCCCGGGCAGGATGGGGCGCACAGCTTTTCTCTCGGCTGCGATCAAGCTCAGCAGGCTAATCGCTGCGGCGATCAGCACACCCAGAAACGCCTTGGATGTCCACCCAAAGTTTTGTCCGAAGGAGGGGACGCACAGTAGTAAGCTGAAGAAGATCAGCACCAGCACAGCACCGATTCCGTCAAAGTTCTGAAGCGGTCTTCTCTGGGAATCCTGCTTTTTCGCAGTCAATACACAGGCAATGAAAGTGATGGTGCAGATGGCCACACATACCCACAGCATGGCACGCCAGCCATAGGCGGAGATAATCAGACCACCCAGGGTCGGCCCGAAAACGACCGATGCGCTGGAGATCAGCATATACAGAGAAAAGCCTTTTGCTACTTGGTTCGGTGGAAAATTCGTGACGATATAGGCCATGATTACCGGGGTCATGGCGGCAGTGCCGATACCAACCACAAACCGGGCCACCATCATAAACACGAGGGAATTTGCCAACGCTGACAGCACATTTCCCAAGGTGAAGACGGCGATTCCCAGAAGCAGGGTTCTTTTACGCCCAATTACATCGCCTACTTTTCCCAAAATGGGAGCGCAGGCGGCGGTGGACATAGCCTGTGCCAGTGCTGTCCAGGTGGTGTTGCTGTAGGCAATTCCAATGTCCTGCACAAAGGACGGCCCCAGGACCGCAGAAAAGCCGCCCACGATTCCAATTAAAAACGCAGCCAATGCGTATGGAATAAAGCCTTTTTTATAAGCGTTGTTCTTTTCCATTTTTGCACCCCTTTTGCGGTATTATGCCCTGCTTTGTATGTATTATTTACACTTCTCGGGACATACTCCCATTAGAAGGAGGAATTCCATGAAACAGAAATTTTATATCTGCAAGCATTGCGGTAACATCGTCGCCATGATCCGCGATAAGGGTGTTCCGATTATGTGCTGCGGCGAGAAGATGCACGAGATGAAGCCGGGCACGACGGAGGCATCCGGGGAGAAACACATCCCTGTTTATGAGCTGGACGGCAATGTTGTTCATGTGACAGTTGGGTCTGTGGAACATCCCATGAAAGCGGAGCACTATATCGAATGGATCTGCCTGGAATCCGAGCACGGTATTCAGTATGCCCACTTGGACCCGGATGACGAGCCACGAGCAAAATTCGCTCTTTGTGGAGGGGATGAAGTCCGGGCAGTCTACGCATTTTGTAATCAACACGATCTTTGGAGGAATTAAGTTATGTCTATGATTAATAAGGAAATTTCCGATTTTCGCACCTACGCGTTCCACGAGAACGATTTCAAATTTGTATCCAAGGAGGATATCTTAGGCAAGTGGAGCGTATTTTTCTTCTATCCTGCGGACTTTACCTTTGTGTGTCCCACAGAGCTGGAGGACCTGGCAGACAAGTACGAGCAGTTCCGGGCAATCGGTTGTGAGGTCTACTCCGTGTCTACCGATACCCATTTTGTCCACAAGGCCTGGCACGACGCCTCCGAGCGGATCAAGAAGATCAATTATCCCATGTTGGCTGACCCCACCCATAGCATTTCCAAGGATTTTGAGGTGCTGATTGAGGCAGACGGGCTTGCCGAGCGCGGTACTTTTATTATTAATCCTGAGGGAAAGATCGTAGGCTATGAGGTAACTGCCGGCAACGTGGGCAGAAACGCTGAGGAGCTGCTGCGTAAGGTGCAGGCTTGCCAGTTTGTCCACGCCCACGGCGACCAAGTCTGTCCTGCTAACTGGAAACCCGGCGCGGAAACCCTGAAGCCCAGTCTGGATCTTGTGGGACAGCTTTGATGGAGAATTTATACGATGTGATCGTAGTCGGCGGCGGTCCTGCGGGACTCACCGCCGCCCTATATCTGGCCCGGGCAAAGTACCGGGTACTGGTGCTGGAAAAAGAGCAGTTAGGCGGTCAGATCTCTATCACCCATGAGGTGGTCAACTACCCCGGTATTGCCAAAACCAGCGGCAAGGCATTAACGGATACCATCCAGCAGCAGGCGGAATCTTTTGGCGCAGAGTTTATGCTGGCGGAAGCTACCGGCTTTGACCTTTCTGGGGATATCAAGACTGTGCGCACTAATCGGGGAGAATACCGCTGTTTCGGTATACTGCTTGCCACCGGCGCGCATCCCAGAACAGTCGGTTTTAAGGGTGAGGAGGAGCACAAAGGCCGGGGCGTTGCCTACTGCGCCACCTGTGACGGTGAATTCTTTACCGGCAAGGAGATCTTTGTGGTTGGCGGCGGCTATGCTGCGGCAGAGGAAAGTGTATTTCTGACCAAATTTGCCCGGCATGTGACCATCCTGATTCGGAAAGATGATTTTTCCTGCGCCGCATCTGTTGCAGACCAGGCAAAAAATCACGAGAAGATCACGGTTCTGACCAACACCGTCATGGAAGAAGTGTCCGGTGAGAACGGCCTGACCTATGCCCGGTACAAAAACACCGCCACCGGAGAGGTGACGGAATATAAAAGTGCAGACACCTTTGGCGTGTTTGTATTTGCCGGATATGCACCTGCCACCGAAATGCTCAAAGGGATTGTGGGGCTGAACGAACAGGGCTATATTGTCACCGATGCATCGCAGAAAACCAGTGTAGACGGTGTATATGCGGCGGGAGATGTATGCATTAAGCCACTGCGTCAGGTAGTGACAGCCACCGGCGACGGTGCGCTTGCTGCAACAGAACTGGAGAAATATGTGGCGGCAATGCAGAGAAAGACCGGACTGCGTGCCGATGCGCCTCCCAAAAAGCAAAGCGAAACCACTGTTACAGTTGACACGCAGGAAACTGCGGGCTCCGCCGAGCTTTTTACCGCTGAAATGCGGCAGCAACTGGATACCGTATTCACCCGAATGGAAAGACCTCTGCTGCTGAAGCTGAGTTTGGATGATCGCCCGGTATCGGCGGAGCTGGAACAGTTCATCACCGCATTGTCAGCACTTTCCGACAAACTGACGGTTACCGTTGCGGAAAGAAACGCATCATCCGAAAACGCACCTTGTATCCGTGTATGCAAGGCAGATGGAACGGAAACAGGTCTTGCCTTTCACGGCGTTCCCAGTGGTCATGAGTTTACTTCCTTTGTGTTGGGTTTGTACAATGCTGCAGGCCCCGGACAGGCACTGGATGAAGCCACCCGGGAACAGATCGCAGCCATTACGAACAAAACCGATATGAAGATACTGGTCACACTGTCGTGTACCATGTGTCCCGATCTGGTGGTAGCTGCCCAGCGGATCGCTGCTGAGAATCCCAATATAACAGCCCATGTGTATGATATCCGTCATTTTGAAAAACTCAAAAACCGATACAATGTGATGAGTGTGCCGTGCATGATCGTAAACGAGGACAAGGTGTTTTTTGGGAAAAAGAATATATCACAGATTCTTGAGGTCCTTCTTAAGTAATCAATATACAATGAACGGCAGACACCCCGCCTTTTTCGTAAGGCGGGGTGTTATCATAGGTGTTGTTGCACTGGCGTTTTCTCGGTTGTTTCTCTTTTTTTCATACCTTTTATACACCTTTTTGGCAGGCAGATGCATGGAGATATGTGAAGATATATTTTAGTCGGAATCCCGAAAGTCCTTGTGCGGTATGGGATTATCGGGATTTTATGGATTTATAAGGAGTTATGAAAATAGGCCGCTGAGCAACGATACCGAGCTTCGTATGTTAAAATCTCCTCCTAAATTCTCTTTGCACCAAATTATAGCATAGGAATTGAAATTCTTCAAGTTTTTGGCATATTTATTTGCGCTTGCCGGGGCGGGGCTATTGACAAATTCTTCTACATATGTATAATTGTATACATTAATACAAAAAACGAAAGGGGAATGACCTATGCTTGAGATTTCGAGCAGAACAAATCTTTTGGAGCAGAAGTCCTATAAGTACTCCTTGCAGGATATTGCTGAGCCCAATCTGCAGCGGGACATTTATTCCTACGGCACTGTACCCAAGGTGGCATTTAACCACCGCCGTGTGCCTATGAATATGCCCGAGGAGATCTGGATCACCGACACCACGCTCCGTGACGGTCAGCAGTCCGTCGAGCCTTACTCTGTGGATCAGATCGTAAATATCTACAAGCTCCTTTCCAAGCTTGGCGGCCCTTACGGCATCATCCGTCAGACAGAATTCTTTATTTACAGCAAAAAGGATAGGGAAGCTCTGGAAAAGTGTATGTCTTTGGATCTGAAATTTCCGGAGATCACCAGCTGGATCCGCGCCAGCAAAGAGGATTTTCGGCTTGTCCGAGACCTTGGCTTAAAGGAGACCGGAATCTTAGTAAGCTGCAGCGACTACCACATCTTTAAGAAGATGAAGATGACCCGTGCGCAGGTATTGGATCACTATCTTGGGACTATCAAGGATGCCTTTGATGCCGGTGTCATTCCCAGGTGCCACTTAGAGGATATTACCCGTGCGGATTTCTACGGTTTTGTTGTTCCCTTTGTCAATGAGCTGCAAAAGCTCTCCCAGGAGGCGGGTATTCCGGTGAAGATCCGCGCCTGCGATACTATGGGCTACGGCGTGCCTTACACCGAGTCTGCTATGCCCAGAAGCGTTGCCGGTATCATTTACGGCCTGCAGCACTATTCCGATGTTCCCAGCGAGCACTTGGAGTGGCATGGCCACAACGATTTTTATAAAGCAGTTTCCAATGCATCCACAGCATGGCTGTATGGCGCTTGCGCTGTCAACTGTTCTCTGTTGGGTATCGGTGAACGTACCGGAAATGTCCCCTTGGAGGCAATGGTCTTTGAGTATGCAGCGCTCCGTGGTTCTATGGACGGTATGGACCCCACCGTAATCACAGAGATCGCGGAGTACTTCCAAAGGGATATCGGCTACGACATTCCTGTGATGACTCCCTTTGTGGGCAAGAATTTCAACGCAACCCGTGCCGGCATCCATGCGGACGGTCTTTTAAAGGATGCGGAGATCTACACGATCTTCGATACCGATAAGCTCTTAAACCGCCCCGCTACTGTGGAGATCAGTAAGACATCCGGTACAGCGGGCATCGCCTACTGGGTCAATCAGAATTACCACCTTACCGGTGAAAAGGAAATCTCCAAACACGATCCGCTGATCGTTCAGCTGAAGGCTTGGGTAGATGACCAGTACGAGGCGGGAAGACAGACGATGATTACCCCCAATGAACTGGAAACAAAGATTGAAGAATTGGCGCCTGGACGCTTGGTGCAGGAGGTATAATATGGCTCAATTTAAGACGGTCTCTTTGGCTGACCAGGTCTTTGAAAGACTGGAAAACGACATTATCACCGGCGTATATCCCCGTGGCGAGATCCTCACCGAACTGAAGCTTGTAGAACAGCTGGGCGTCAGCCGTACCCCCATTCGTGAAGCGCTGCGCCGTTTGGAGCAGGAACGGCTGATTAAGGAAACCGGCAAGGGCTCTGTTGTCCTTGGCATTACGGCAGATGATCTTGCAGACATCATGAGCATTCGCCGCCGTATCGAAGGTCTGGCTGCTTACTATGCAACCAAGAACCTGACCCCCGAAGGTGCGGAAGAGCTGCGGCAGATCAACGAACTGCAGGACTTTTACTACGAAAAGAAGGATGTTGAGCGGCTGCAGCAGATGGATGACCGCTTCCATGTGACTATTTATAACCTCAGTGGGAGAACGGTCATTCGGGATACTCTGCAGCCCCTGCACCACAAGACCCAGCGCTACCGCCGCAACTCCATCAGCAACCACGAACGCCTTGCAAAGTCCGTTCAGGAGCACAAGGCAATCTATGAAGCCATTGTCTCCGGTGATGCGGAGCTGGCAAGCGAGCTTACCACGGAGCATATTCAAAACGCGGAAGCGCATATGATTGCGAGGTTTGATAATAATGGGTAAAACGATTTCACAAAAAATTATTGCCGCGCACTTGGTATCCGGTGATATGACCCCCGGAAGCGAAGTGGCGCTGCGGATCGATCAAACGCTTACGCAGGATGCCACCGGCACCATGGCGTATCTGGAATTTGAAGCAATGGGCATTCCCAGAGTAAAGACGGAATTCAGCATTGCCTATGTAGACCACAATACCTTGCAGTGCGGCTTTGAAAATGCCGACGACCATCGGTATCTGCAGACCGTTGCGGCAAAGCACGGTGTGCATTTCTCCCGTCCCGGCAACGGTATTTGCCATCAAGTGCACTTGGAGCGTTTCGGTAAGCCTTGTAAGACGCTTATCGGCTCCGACAGCCATACACCCACAGCCGGCGGTTTGGGAATGCTGGCTTTTGGCGCAGGCGGTATGGATGTTGCGGTTGCTATGGGCGGCGGCGCATATTACATCACCATGCCCAAGATGTTTAAGGTCAACCTCACCGGCGAGTTGAAGCCCTATGTGACTGCTAAGGATGTAAGCTTGGAGCTTTTGCGGATTCTCTCCGTCAAGGGCGGCGTGGGCGCTATCATCGAATGGGGCGGTGAGGGTATCAAGACCCTTAGTGTTCCGGAGCGTGCAACTATTACCAACATGGGCACAGAGCTGGGTGCTACCACGTCCATTTTCCCCGCAGACGAGATCACAAAGGCCTTTTTGAAAGCACAGGGCAGGGAAGCGGACTTCGCTCCGGTATATGCCGATGAAGATGCGGTCTATGACCGGATCATCAATATTGACCTTTCTGCATTAAAGCCCATGATTGCCTGCCCCCACAGCCCCGACAATGTTGTAGAGGTGGCAAGTTTAAAGGATGTTCAGGTGGATCAAGTCTGCATCGGCTCTTGTACCAATTCATCCCTTTTAGATATGCTGAAGGTAGCGGCAATGCTCAAGGGCAAGACTGTTGCGCCCGGTGTCAGCCTTTCTATTTCTCCCGGTTCCAAGCAGGTGCTGAGCATGCTGGCAAAGTGCGGCGCGCTGACGGATATTCTTGCCAGCGGCGCCCGGCTTTTGGAGTGTGCCTGCGGCCCTTGCATTGGCATGGGCTTTTCTCCCAATTCCGGCGGCGTGAGTCTGCGGACATTTAACCGGAATTTCACCGGCAGAAGTGGAACGAAGGATGCAGGCGTTTACCTTGTATCCCCCGAAACTGCCGTGGCATCAGCGCTGACCGGCTACATAACCGATCCCACTACACTTCCGCCCGTCGGCGAAGTGGTACTTCCCAGCGAATTCTGCATCGACGATTCCGCAGTCCTTGCTCCTGCTGCTGACGGCAGCATGGTTGAGGTCTTACGGGGTCCCAATATCAAAGAATTCCCCAAGACGAAGGCACTGCCGGAGGAACTGACAGTGCAGGCGGTCCTGATGGTGGGCGACAATATCACTACAGACCATATCATGCCTGCCGGTGCAAAGATCCTGCCTTACCGCTCCAATATTCCTCATTTGAGCAAATTTTGCTTTGAGGTTTGTGATCCGGAGTTTCCGGAGCGTGCCAAGGCAGCAGGTGATGGCATTATCTTAGGTGGCAGCAACTACGGTCAGGGCTCGTCCCGTGAACACGCAGCACTTGTTCCCATGTATCTGGGTATTCGCTGCGTGCTGGCAAAGAGTTTTGCCCGTATCCACGTGGCAAACCTTATTAATGCCGGTATTTTGCCCCTTACCTTTGCCGATCCCGGGGATTATGACCGGTTAGAGCAGGGACACAAGCTGCACCTTGCGAATATCCACAAGGGTATGGCAGAGGGCAAAATCACCGTGTTGGACGAAACCACCGGCGAAACCGTCACTGCAGTCTGCGATTTTACCAAGCGGCAGCAGGAAATCTTACGCTGTGGCGGGTTACTGGGATATACGAAGGAGGGCGGACAATGAAAGAACTGGAACTTGCCTGCGAAAGCTTTCGCACGCTTTTACAGGAGCAGCTGAAGCGGATTGAAAATATGTCTACCGACAAGGTGGATTTTTCGAAAAAAGAAACCGTCACCATCGGTATTATCGACGGTGACGGCATCGGCCCTATCATTGTAGAGCAGGCGAAAAAGGTGCTGGAGAAGCTGCTTTGCGATGAGATCCAGGCAGGGCGGATCGTGCTGAAAAAGATTAGCGGACTTACCATCGAAAACCGCCTTGCACAAAATGCACCCGTGCCTGCGGATGTACTGACTGAGATCAAGTCCTGCGATGTATTGCTGAAAGGCCCTACCACAACCCCCATGGGCGGTAAGATGGAAAGCGCCAATGTGACTCTGCGGCGGGAGCTGGATCTTTACGCCAATGTGCGCCCGGTGGCAATACCGGAGCAGGGGATTGACTGGATATTTTTCCGGGAAAATACCGAGGGCGAGTATGTTCTTGGCAGCCGGGGCGTGGAGCTGCCCGGCATGGCGGTGGATTTCAAAGTTACCACCGACCTTGGCACACGGCGCATCGCCCGCGCGGCCTTTGACTATGCCAAAAATAACGGCAAAACAAGGGTGTCTATCGTCACAAAGGCCAACATCATGAAAAAGACCGATGGCAAATTCACCGCCATCTGCCATGAGGTAGCAAGGGACTATCCCGGAATTGCGGTGGACGACTGGTACATCGACATTATGACAGCAAACCTGGTCAATCCTGCTATTCGGAGTCAGTTCCAAGTTGTGCTGCTGCCCAATCTCTATGGAGATATCATTACTGACGAGGCAGCTCAGCTGCAAGGCGGCGTAGGCACAGCCGGCAGTGCCAATATGGGTGATAAATATGCCATGTTTGAAGCCATCCACGGTTCTGCACCCAGACTGATTGAGGAGGGCCTGGGCGAGTATGCAAGTCCCGAGAGCATTCTGCGGGCGGTGATCCTGCTGCTGCGGCATATCGGCTATTCCGATGCCGCTGCCAAGTTGGAGAGCGCTATGGATGGGTGTAATGTAAAGGTTACCGGAGACGAAACCGGTGCCACCTGCAAGCAGTATGCCGAAGCACTTATAAAGGCAATATAAGAAAAGAAGCCGCACATGCGGCTTCTTTTTTGGCACCCCAGAAGGAATTCGAATCCCCGACCTTCCGCTTAGGAGGCGGACGCTCTATCCAGCTGAGCTACTGGGGCATAACAAGAATATTTTACCCAAAATATAATGTGCTGTCAATAAATTCCGGTAGATTTTTTGGCGTGGCTCACATATACTGGTGGAAAAGTTAATTGAAAGGAGATCTTAATTTGAGTGAACATGAAGAAACTTACGCGGATATTGACGACATGATCTTCGATGAGGAAGACGGTGGACCAAGCGAAAGATGACGTTAACCGGGCTATGAGCCCGGATTTTCGTTTTTGTGGATTTTTTACTTTTCCTCTTTACATGGTGGCGCTTTTCGGCTATAATATATGCCGAATATGATAAAAACCTATGAAATGAGAGATAGCGTCTATGAATATTGAATTTGACAGCTATAAACAAAAACTGAATGATTGCAAGCCTAACCTGGACGGTCTGGCAGATTCTCTGAATCTTGCCGGTCTTCGCAATGAGCTGGAGCGTTTGCATGCGATGCAGGAAGCCCCCGGCTTCTGGGACGATCCGGAAAAGAGCCAGAAGATCGTTGTCAAGACAAAGCAGGCGGAGAATAAGATCTCCCGCTATGAGAAGATGGTATCCTCTTGGGAGGATCTGGTCACCATTTGCGAAATGGCTGAGGAAGAGGACGACGATTCCATGCTGGACGAGCTGAAGGAAGGCTTTGCCGCTTTGACTCAGGAGATGGAAAGCTGCCGTTTGGAGACATTGCTTACCGGCAAGTACGATAAGAATAACGCCATGATGAGCTTCCAGGCAGGCGCAGGCGGCACAGAGGCCCAGGACTGGTGTCAGATGCTGTACCGTATGTACACCCGTTGGGCGGAGCGCTGCGGCTTTCCCTCCAAGACCCTGGATTATCAGGAAGGTGACGAGGCCGGTCTTAAGTCCGCATCCATTTTGGTTGAGGGCGAGAATGCCTACGGTTTTCTCAAGGGTGAGAGCGGTGTACACCGCTTGGTGCGCGTTTCTCCCTTCGATGCCAATGCCCGCCGTCAGACTTCTTTCTCTGCTATCGAAGTCATCCCCGAGATTGAAGACGATTCCGAGGACTTCGAGATCAAGCAGGAAGACTATGAAATGCAGGTGTTCCGTTCTTCCGGTGCAGGTGGTCAGCACATCAACAAGACATCCTCTGCTGTCCGTTTGATCCACAAGGCAACGGGCATCGTGGTGTCCTGTCAGACCGAGCGCAGCCAGTTCCAGAACAAGGAGACCTGCCTTCGCATGCTGCGCAGTAAGCTGGTTGAGATTCGTGAGCGTGAGCATCTTGCTACCATTGCCGACATCAAGGGCGTGCAGCAGAAGATTGAGTGGGGCAGCCAGATCCGCAACTACGTGTTTATGCCCTATACTTTGGTGAAAGATACCCGTACCGGCTGCGAGACATCCAATGTGGGTGGTGTTATGGACGGCGCGCTGGATCCCTTTATCGAGGCTTACCTGAACTGTCTGGCCACCGGCAACTGGGTACAAAAATAAAAAGTAAAATAATATCGATTTGCACTTGCTTTTTCAAAAATCTTGTGCTATCATGTTATGGATTGTGCAACATACCCTTGGAGGGAGGTAAAAGAAATGGTAGAAGTTCTTAAGATTGTTGTGACCGTTTTGGAGGTCATTGCCAGCGTCGCACTGATTGGCGTTGTTCTGTTCCAGTCCGGCAAGGAGGCTGGCCTGTCCAGTGCGCTTGTTGGTGGCAACGATACCTATTTGAGCAAAAGCAAGATGGGCAGCCTGGATAAGATGCTGACCGCTGCTACCAAGTGGATCGCCTTGGCATGGGCTTTCCTGACGCTGTCTCTGAATCTGTTCCCGTAATTTGATATTGAGAATGACCACAGGGTTTGCTCCCTGTGGTTATTTTTATGGACACGGAAAAAATATTGTGGTATGATAACAAAAACGATAAATGATCGTTTACCGTACCACCAAAAATGCTGTCATCCCGAGCGGAGTGAAACGGAGCCGAGGGATCTTGGCACCGATTTTAATGCAAATATAAACGAAATGCGTAGATTCCTCGACTCGCTGACGCTCCC
>JAZUNW010000125.1:0-4659 GCA_045604325.1 Faecousia sp.
CCCAATTCACTGCGGTCAACCTAATTCCTTTTCAATGGATCGGTAATCTTACTACCAACAAAACAGTATTACAGAACGCAAAGAATAAAATCGCTGAGTCTCATAATTAAAACCCCACATTGAAATGAATTAAGAAATGAACAGCACAAAATAATGAAGCAAACAATAAGAAAATGAAGCGAAAAAGCAGAAGCTTTACCGGCGCCAAGGATGGACTTGATGTCCTCGGCGGTGGGGCTGGTCTTGCCACCCAAGACAGCCACCAAATAAGCAGCGATAACCTTCATCTCTGTTTTCAACCATTACAAACAAAAACTGTCAGTATCAATCACAATCCATATAACACCAGACGAGAAAGAAAGAGAGAGAAAGGAAGAGATATATAGAAACAAAGAAAGAGGGAGAGGGCATACTTGAGCGAGGGAGAGAGAAGCTCTGGATCTGGGTGAGAGAGAAGGAGGGTGCGAAGTGAAGGAATGGAGGCTTCTTTATGTGGGGAGCTGCTAGGATTTCCTTTAGAACCTCTTCTAGGGTTTTTTATTGGACTTCGCGGGTTTGCCCTCGGAATGACATCTCTGGTAGTGCTTGCTAAGTTAAACGATCATTTATCGCAGAACATGGGGGTGGAAAGGTAGCGTTCGCCGGTGTCGGGCAGCAGGACGACGACGGTCTTGCCGGCGTTTTCCGGCCGCTTTGCCTCTTCTATGGCGGCGCTTAAGGCCGCACCGGAGGAAATGCCCACCAGCACGCCTTCTTTGCGGCCCATGAGCCGGGCAGCGGCAAAAGCCTCGGCCTCGGTGACAGTAACAATAGTGTCATAAATACTGGTATTTAAGACATCAGGAACAAATCCTGCGCCAATGCCCTGCAGGCCGTGCTTGCCTGCCTTGCCGCCGGAAAGCACATTGGAGCTTGCCGGCTCAACACCGATGACTTTAATATTGGGGCTTTGCTCCTTCAGATAGCCGCCTGCACCGGTGATGGTGCCGCCGGTACCGATGCCTGCCACGAAAATGTCCACTTTTCCTTCCGTATCTGCCCAGATTTCCGGGCCTGTGGTCTCGTAGTGTGCCTTGGGATTGGCAGGATTGACGAACTGACCGGCTAAAAAGCCGCCGGGAACAGTCTTTGCCAGCTCCTCTGCTTTTTCGATGGCACCTGCCATGCCGAGACTGCCGTCAGTCAGCACCAGCTCCGCGCCGTAGGCGGTCATCAAAGCTCTACGCTCCATGGACATGCTGTCCGGCATGACGATGATTGCCCGGTATCCTCTTGCGGCGGCAACGGAGGCAAGGCCGATGCCGGTGTTGCCGGAAGTGGGCTCGATGATGACGCTGTTTTTATTCAGGATGCCCCGGCTTTCCGCGTCGTCCAGCATGGCTTTTGCCACCCGATCCTTCACAGAGCCGGCAGGATTGAAGCACTCTAACTTGGCCAGCAGCCGTGCGCCCAGTGCGTATTCTTTTTCAATGTTCTTAAGTTCCAGCAGCGGCGTAGCGCCGACCAGCTGGTCGATGGATGTGTAAATACCCATAGTATCATCTCCTTACTGCAATAATAGCATATGCGCAATAAGCCATCAACTGCTTTTTGTTGCATTCTAAAATTTGGCATGGTATAATACGGGCAAACAAAACCGGAAAGGAGTGGGGCTATGGATGATTTGCATCGTACATGGGCTGAGATCGACGTAACTGCCCTTGCGAATAATTTTGCCGCCATTCAAAATCGGTGGGGTGAAAAAGTGTATGCCGTCATCAAGGCGGATGCCTATGGCCACGGTGCGGTGGATGCCGCGCGGGTACTGGAGCGCTGCGGCGTGTACGGCTTTGCCGTTTCGAACCTTGCGGAAGCAGAGGAGCTGCGGGAAGCCGGTCTGCGGCAACCGATTTTGATTTTGGGCTATACCCCCGTAGAGTATGCAAATGCCCTTGCTGATTATGATTTTGACCAATGCGTATACTCTTTGGAGTATGCCAAAGCCCTGAGCGAAGCGGCCCAAAAGACTGTCCGCGTTCACTTGAAACTGGATACCGGCATGGGCCGCATCGGCTTTGACTGCCGCAGCGAGGCCTTGCCCGGTCTTAAGGACGCAAAGCAGGTGCTTTCACTTCCTAATTTGGATGTATGCGGCGTATATATGCACTTTGCCGCGGCGGATACCCCAGCAGAGGATGCCTTTACCGATACCCAGTACAGCCGCTTTTGCAAAGCGGTGGCGGCACTGGAGGCAGACGGCCACAAATTCCGGATCAGGCATTGCAATAATTCTGCCGGCGTGCTGACCCAAAGGGCCGCGCAAACCGATGCCGTTCGGGCGGGCATCATCCTTTATGGCCTGACGCCGGATACCGGCATGGAGCTCCCGGCAGATTTTCGGCCGGTCATGAGCCTGTACAGCACCGTTTCTATGGTAAAAACTGTGGCGGCGGGAGAAACTGTCAGCTACGGAAGAACCTATCGCGCCGAGGGTGCGCGCACCATCGCCACCGTCAGCGCAGGCTATGCCGACGGTGTGCCGAGACTGCTGTCAAACCGGGGCAGTGTGCTGATCCGGGGAAAGCGGGCGTCCATTGTGGGCAGGGTCTGCATGGATCAGTTCTGCGTGGATGTGACGGATATTCCGGATGTGAAAATGGGCGATACGGTCACAGTTTTCGGACCGGGTCTTTCTGTGGATGAGGTGGCACAGGCCGCCGAAACCATCAATTACGAGATCGTTTGCGGCATCTCCAAGCGCGTCCCGAGAGTTTATAAGTAAATTGCGGTTTATGGGGCAGAGTCTCCCCAAAGATGTCATTCCGAGTATAGCGTAGCGAATCTCAATCATCATGCTTGCCAGCGGCAAGCATACGATAACATTCGCGAAGCGGAATCGAGGAATCTACGCACTGATAGGATATATGCAGTCAAATTGGTGCCAAGATCCCTCGACTTCGCTCGGGATGACAAGACAGTTTGATGTTTGCAACTCAGCGACAAACTGAAATCTGAAAGGAAGGCGAGTAAATGAATACCATTGAAGCCATCAAAGCGCGGCGGTCTATCAGACTTTATCAGGACAGAGCCGTGGAGCAGGAAAAGTTAGATGCCCTTGCAGAAATTGCGGCGCTTTACCCCAGCGGCGCCAATTTACAGCCCCTGAAATTCCGCTTTGTCAGCAAAAAAGAAGAGTGCGATGCGGTGTTTTCCTGCCTCAAGTGGGCGGGATATCTTCCCGGCTTCGTTATTGAAGAGAATCAGCGGCCTACCGCCTATATCATCGTGGTGCGGGATAAGACTGTGCCCGGCGACGGGGAGTATTCTGCCGGTGCGGCCACCAATGCCTTCTGCATTGCGGCGGCTTCCATGGGCCTGGGCACCTGCATCTTGGGCGCAGGCAACAAAGAACCCATGTACAAAGCTTTGGGCATCGATGCCCAGCGGTATGAGATCCTCTACTCCGTGGCTTTGGGCTATGCCGCCCATGAGGCAGACTTCGTGCCTATGACCGACAGCGTCAAGTATTACCGCGATGAAAGCGGCGCATTCCATGTGCCCAAGCGGCAGGATATTTTGCTGTGATTGCGGTGTATATTCTGGCGGCGCTCACCGTGGCGGTGCTGATCGTTTCTTACATATGCTTCCGCATGGCTTTTTATATTTCCGACAAGGAAAAGAAAGAAAATGCGGAGCGTGCCCTGCCTTCGGGCAAAGCGTATCTGCCTTATCACGATGCTATGACCGGCTGGCAGAAGGAAGTAAAGAGTTTTTCTTTTGAAGAATTTTCCGTCCGTTCCTTTGACGGACTGACCCTCAAGGGCAAGTACTATGAGCGCTATCCCGGCGCGCCCATCGAGCTGATGATGCACGGCTACCGGGGCAACGCTGGCCGGGATCTGTGCGGCGGTGTCCAGCGGTGCTTTGCCTGCGGGCGCAATGCCCTTTTGGTGGATCAGCGCGCCAGCGGCGACAGCGACGGCAATGTCATCACCTTTGGCATCAACGAGCATCGGGATTGCCTTACATGGGTAGACTTTATGGTCAGCCACTTTGGACCGGATGTAAAGGTCATTTTAACCGGCATTTCCATGGGCGCGGCTACGGTGGTGATGGCGGCGGGAGAAACGTTACCGACCAATGTCATCGGCGTGCTGGCTGACTGCGGCTACACATCTCCCAAGGAGATCATCTGCAAGGTGATAAAGGACATGGGCTTGCCGGCAAAGCCCTCCTATCCCTTTGTGAAGCTGGGGGCAAGGCTGTTCGGCGGGTTTGATTTGGAGCAGACCTCTCCTATTGAGGCCATCGCCCGGGCGAAAGTGCTGGTGATCTTCTTTCACGGGGAGGATGACGACTTTGTTCCGTGCCGCATGAGCGAGGCGGTTTACGATGCCTGTCCCACGAGAAAACACTTGCAAACCGTGCCCGGTGCGGGCCACGGACTGGCATTCCCCAAAGATCAGGAAACCTATTTGAAGGTGCTCAAAGAATTTTTCGAATAACAACAGCCCGCCATTCGGCGGGCTTTTTACTGCGGTAAATGATCGTTTAACTTAGCAAGCACTACCAGACACGTCATTCCGAGGGAGCGTCAGCGAGTCGAGGAATCTACGCATTTCGTTTATATTTGCATTAAAATCGGTGCCAAGATCCCTCGGCTCCGTTTCACTCCGCTCG
>JAZUNW010000126.1:0-42872 GCA_045604325.1 Faecousia sp.
GGTAATTGTTCTTGCGGCGGGCAACGCCCATCTTTTCCAGCTTGCAGGTGATGGCCTCCTTGGCCTCTTCTACGGTAAGACCGGTGAACTCATCAGAATTGACGAGCTTACAGCCCTTGCCTAAGTAATCCTGCTTTTCAAAGGCACACTCAGACACATCGCGGCCCTCAATGACCTGAATCATGGGGATATTGTGGGCAATGGCATACTCAAAGTCGCGCTGATCGTGGCTGGGAACAGCCATAACAGCACCGGTACCGTAGTTACCCAAAACGAAATCGCCGATAAATACGGGCACTTCCTTGCCGTTAACGGGGTTAATGGCATAAATACCCTTCATGGGGCAGCCGGTCTTGGTCTTGCTGGCATCGGTACGGTCAATTTCACTCTTCTTGGCAGCCTCTGCAATGTAAGCATCCACCTCTTCCCGGTTTTCCACACGGTCAAGTAAAGATGCGGTGATCTTGCCGTCGGGGGCAAGCACCATGAAGGTGATGCCGTAGATGGTTTCGATACAGGTAGTGTAGATGGAGAACTCACCGCCGCCCACCAGTTTGAAGTCCACCTCAACGCCGGTGGATTTGCCGATCCAGTTGCGCTGGATCTCCTTGGTGGATTCGGGCCAGTCGATCTCATCCATGCCTTCCAGCAGCTTTTCGGCAAATGCAGGCTGATCGATGACCCACTGCATCATCATTTTCTTCACAACGGGATAGCCGCCGCGCTCGGACTTGCCATCGATGACCTCATCGTTAGCAAGCACAGTGCCCAGCTCCTCACACCAGTTGACAGGCATTTCAATGCGCTTGGCATAGCCGGCTTCATAGAGCTTCTTAAAGATCCACTGGGTCCACTTGTAGAAATCGGGATCGGAAGTAGCGATCACCTTGCTCCAGTCGTAGTCAAAGCCCAGCTCCTTCAGCTGCTTGGAGAAGGTCTCGATGTTCTTCTGGGTGAAACCGTTGGGATGGTTACCGGTATCCACCGCATACTGCTCCGCAGGCAGGCCAAAGGAGTCATAGCCCATGGGGTGCAGCACATTGTAGCCCTGCATGCGCTTCATGCGGGACATAATATCCGTAGCGGTATAGCCCTCGGGGTGGCCTGCGTGCAGACCTACACCGGAAGGGTACGGGAACATATCCAAAACATAGTACTTGGGCTTAGAAAAATCCCACACATCTGTCTGGAAGGTGTTGTTTTCCTCCCAATACTTGTGCCATTTTGCCTCAACGGCAGAATGATCGTAATTCGGCATATCGATACACCTCTTATTCTTCGATGATAATATCTTTTAAGTCTACATCCTCTGCATCGGCCCACAGCCGCTCCAGAGCGTAAAATTCTCTTGCTTCCTCAGTAAACACATGGACAACCAAAGAGCCGAAATCCAGCAGTTCCCAGGAGTTGCCACGGTGGCCCTCACGGCCCAGCATGGGCTCTCCCAGCTGCTCTAAGGTGTACTCCGCGTAATCGCACAGCGTCTTAACATGGGTATTGGATGTGCCGGTGCAGATCAGAAAATAATCCGCAAGGCTGCTGACATCATTGATCCGCAGCAGCTTGATGTTCATGCCTTTCTTGGCATCCAATGCTTTGGTAACTTCATAAGCAACTTCTTTTGCACTTAACATAGAGTTTCTTCCTTTCTACTAAGCCACATAAGAGCATCCATAGACTCGGGAGAAATCTCCCGGCCCTGCTCTTTGAGCATATTGATCGTCATTTCAAGCCCCAGCTTTAGGGCTGCGTCAATATCGGTAAATGCCAATTGCCGCAGCTTTTCCACACCGGGGAAATCCCGGTTGGGTTCCATGTAGTCAGCAACATATATGATCTTTTCCAATAGATTCATGTTTGCCTTACCGGTGGTATGATGGCGGATGGCACTGACCACAGCCTCATTTTCTCCAAAGATCCGCCCTGCAACCAAAGAGCCGGTAAGGGCATGGAGTGTCTTGGGATTGGCCCTCCCAAAAGCTCCCAATAGGATACCATACTCTTTACACAATGTCAATTGAAGGGGCCCGTCCAAGGCTTTCGTAATGTCGTGGAGCAGTGCAGCCCGTGCCGCATCTGTTTCGTCTGCGCCCCAGTGCCTTGCCAACTCCACCGCCGTATCCCGGCAGCCTAATACATGGGCCACTCGGTTTTCTTTCAGCAGTCCCTTTACCGTTTCTTCCAGCCTGTTCATGCCCATATGGCGGTAGTTGGCGCCAGTATGGTAGAGGTTATTCATCTGGATGAAAGCATTGACACCATCCGGCAGAAAATCGTCTGCACAGCGGAATATGAGCATTCGGCGAAGATCGGTAGAAGAAATCGTCACAACATCGTTTTGCACCAGTTCTATTCTCGCACCGCTGGCTTCCATCTCCTGCTTTTTTGCTTCGATAGCCGCTTTTTCACCCTTTTCGCCCCGGTAAAGGACCCCTATGGTGGCATTTTGCAGGATAATGTCCGGATTTTTCCACTTACCAAAGCTGAGGAACATATCCGTGCCCATTAAAAGCAGAAGTTCGGCATCCGGGCGCTTCTCTTTTAGCTCCAAAACCGTCAAATAGGTGTAGCTTGTCCCCTCCCTCTGAAGCTCCATATCGGAAACTTCCAATTGCGGATGATCTTTTGCAGCCAATTTGACCATTTGCAGCCGCTGCTCAGGAGTAGCTGAGCTATCCGGCAGCTGTTTATGAGGCGCAATACGGTCAGGGATCAGCAGGAGCCTGTCAAGGCGCAAAGCATCCACCGCCTGCAACGCGGCGGAAATATGGCCAATATGAGGCGGATTGAATGTACCGCCGTAAATGCCGATCCTTTCCATATGCTCACCTACTATGTTTTATTCCTCTCCCCGCAGCTGCTTTTCTCTGGACTTTTCGATGGAGCGCTCAATGGCCTGCTGACGGAAATATTCGTTGCGTTGCTCTCTTACCTTGCGAGCGGCGGCTTTTCTTGCCCGCATACCCTTGCCAACGGGATCTGCCTTGGACTTGGGCGTTTCCTTGCGCTTGGCGCGGCCGGTCTGGTTGCGCTCATCCTGACATTTTTCGCTGAACCGGTAGATCACAAACTTGGTGCCGATCACCGCAACGCCATCAGCACCGGTGGCCTCACAGATGGCATCGCATGCCTCGCGTGCGCTCAGCAGCGCGCCCTCCAAAACCTTGCCCTTGACCAGTTCGCGGGCGGTCAGTAAGTTTTCCGCTTCAGCGATGACCATGTCGGTCACGCCGTTTTTGCCCACCATCAGGGTGGTATCGATGCCGTTTGCCTGGGCTCTGAGCTCGGCCCGCTCTTTACTTGTCAGCATAACCGGCCTCCTTCATTTTTTCATAGAACACCTTAAGGGCATTTGCCCGGTGTGAAACCTTGTTTTTCTCCTCGGGGGGCATTTCCGCGGTGCTCATGCCCATGGGGGGATAGTAGAAAATGGGATCATAGCCAAAGCCATTTTCGCCTCTGGGAGAGCGCAGCAGCTCGCCGTGGATCTCGCCACGGGCCTGCACGGTCTGTCCTTCCGGAGTTACCATGGTGATGACGCAGACGAATTTTGCCTGCCGCTGACCGTCAGGCACATGCTCTGTGTTTTTAAGCAACAGTTCCAGTCTGCCCCAATCATCCAGGCTGTCGTCAAAGCCGTAGCGGGCAGAATAAATGCCAGGCTCACCGTTTAAGGCATCCACAACAATGCCGGAATCGTCTGCCAATGCAGGCAGACCGGTGGCTTTCATAACTGCTTCAGCCTTGATATAGGAATTTTCCTCAAAGGTAGTTCCGTTTTCCTCTACATCAATGTCCACACCCAGCTCACTCTGGAGAACCAGCTCGATACCGAACTTTTCAGTGATCTTGCTGATCTCCTGGAGCTTGTGTTTATTTTTGCTTGCCAATACTACTTTCATACTTTTACCTCACAGCAGCGCATCCACGAAATCTTTCGCCACAAAAGGCATCAGATCGTCAGCCTGCTCTCCTACGCCAATAAATTTCACAGGGATCTGCAGACTGTCAGACACCGCAATAACGATGCCACCCTTGGCTGTTCCGTCCAGCTTGGTCACCGCCATGCAGGTCACGCCTGCGATCTCCTTAAACTGCTTTGCCTGCTGAAGACCGTTCTGGCCGGTAGTGCCATCCAACACCAGCAGCACTTCCCTGCTTGCACCGGGCAGCTCCCGCTCCACGATACGGCTGATCTTATTCAGCTCGTTCATCAAGTTCTGCTTGTTGTGAAGTCTTCCCGCGGTATCAATGAGGATCACATCAGATTTTCTTGCCTTGGCTGCCTGAATGCCGTCAAACACAACGCTGGCAGGGTCTGCGCCCTCATTCTGCCGCACAAGACCTGCACCGGCTCTGCCGGCCCAGATCTCCAGCTGATCGGCAGCAGCCGCACGGAAGGTATCGCCTGCCACCAAAAGCACATTTTTGCCCTGCTTTACAAGCTGGGTAGCGATCTTGCCAATGGTGGTGGTCTTGCCCACACCGTTGACACCGATCACCAGCACCACAGAAGGGGTGGTATCCAGCTTCAGTGTCGTATCGCCGACATTGAGCATATCCACAAGGATGGCCTTCAAAGCTTCCTTTGCCTCTTCCGGGGTCTTCAGGTGCTGCTCTTTAATGGTCTTACGGAGCATTTCCGTTGCTTTCACAGCGGTTTCCACGCCCATATCCGCAAGGATCAGGCTCTCTTCCAGCTCCTCATAAAAATCATCGTCGATCTGGCTTAAGCTGAACACATTTCCCAAGGTAGATGCCATGGCATCCCGGGTCTTGGTAAGTCCAGCTTTGATCTTGTCAAAAAAGCCCATAAAAATGCTCCTTATTCTACAATACCCAGGTACTCTTCCATCTGATTGAGGTCCAGACGCAGCAGCTTGGAAACGCCCTGCTCCTGCATGGTGACACCGTAGAGCACATCGGATGCTTCCATAGTGCCGCGGCGGTGGGTAATGACGATAAACTGGGTCTTTTGGCTTAGGTTGTGCAGATAAGACGCAAACCGCTCCACGTTCCGATCGTCCAATGCCGCATCGATCTCGTCGAGGATACAGAAAGGCGTGGGACGGACCTTCAAAATGGCAAAGTACAATGCCGTTGCCACAAATGCCTTTTCGCCACCGGAGAGCAGCGTGATGGTCTTAAGCTGCTTTCCGGGGGGCTGCACGCGGATCTCGATGCCGCAGGTCAATGGCTCTCCGCGATCTTCCAATACCAACTGTCCCTTACCGCCGCCGAACATCTCTTCAAAGGTCTGACCGAAGTAATGGTCGATCTTCTTGAATTCTTCCACGAAGATCACAGTCATTTCCTTGGTGATATCCCGGATAATGGCTTCCAAATCCTTTTTGGAGTTGAGGACATCATCCCGCTGCTCCGCAAGGTAAGTATACCGCTCGTTGACACGGGCGTATTCCTCGATAGCACCCAAGTTGGGTGTGCCCAGCATGGTGATCTTGCGCTTCAGCTCACTGATATGCCGCTGACCGGCGGTAACAGACTCGATCTCGGCACGGTGCTCTGCGGCAGTACCGGGAGTCAAGCCGTAAGAATCCCACAGCCTGTCGATGATCTGCTTTTCTTCCATGGAGGTTGTAACCTTCTTCTGCTCCAAAAGGGCGCAGGCTCGCTCCATGTTCAGTATATCCTTATTCTTTTCCTGGCTGTCACGCTCGCAGCGGGTCTTGGTAGCTTCGGCATCCGCACGATCTGCCATAGAGCGCTGCAGAAGCTCCTTTTGCTGTTGTGTCTCGTTGCTGTTTTCCGTCTGCCGGGAAAGCAGTGAGGCGATCTCGCCCTCCAACCGCTTGTTCTCGGCACGGATGGATTCGATAAGTGCCAGCTTGGATGCCCGGTCGCCCTCCATGGCGCTGCGCAGACCCTGCAGGTCCACGATATGGGCATTGGCGGTGTTGCGCTCAGCCTCCAAGGCTGCCGCGTCGGTCTTAAGAGCGGTCATACGATCGGTAAGCTGAGAAGTAGCCTCTGCTGTTTCGTTTTGGCTGCCCTCCAAGCTTTCAATGGAAAGACGCGTTTCCGCCAACTGCTGACTCAAAAGACGGATCTTTGTCTCGTCGGCAGCGGTACGCTCTCTGTCGGATGCATCTCGGGCTTCCAGCGCCTCCAGTTCCTTGCGGGCGGCAGATTCTGCATCCACAATTGCCTGCAGCAGGATCTCATGCTGCTTTTCCTGGCCTTCTAAGCGCAGGCACTCATCCTCGGCAGCGCGGAGCTGATCCTTGGCGGTGTTCATCTGGAACTCCACCTGGTCGCACAGCCGCTGGGCCTCACTCAGATCAGCCTCAACACTTTTTCGCTTTTCGGTAAGCTCCTTTTTCTGCTCTGTCAGCTTTTCCAGCTCATTGGCACGGGACAAGATACCCGCCTCTTTGTTGACAGAGCCACCGGTCATAGAACCGCCGGGGTTCATGACCTGACCGTCCAAGGTGACGATCTTAAAACGGTTCTTATATTTATTTGCCATGTTGATGGCAGCATCGATATCCTGCACGATGACCGTTCTGCCCAGCAGGTTTTCAAGAATACCCATATATGCCTTATCTGTCTTGACAAGGGACGATGCGATGCCGATATAGCCACGACAGTTTTCAAGACCGTTTTCAGAAAGTTCCTTGCCCTGAATGGTGGAAATGGGCAGGAATGTGGCGCGGCCGCTGCCGGTGCGCTTCAGGTAAGAGATAGCCGCCTTGCCGTCGGCCTCTGTGCCCACCACGATCTGCTGCATCGCACCGCCAAGGGCGATCTCGATGGCAACCGTATATTCATCCTCTGTGCGAATCAGGCGGGAAACCGGCCCATGAATGCCCCGCAGGCTGCCCCGCTGAGCTTCCTGCATAACAAGACGGACAGACTTCTGATAGCTCTCAAAATCCCGCTCCATAGCACGGAACACCTTTGCCTTTGCAGCAGCGGCGTCCAGCTTTGCGGTCAGTTCCCGCAAGGTTTCCGCCAGCTCATCACGGCGCTTTACGCGGGTCTGCTGGCACAGAGTGTAACCGTTGATGGTATTGTTGGCCGCTGTGACCTCTTCTCTTGCCTTGCGCAGCTCTGCGCGGCAGGTGTCCAGATCATTCTCGGCCATATCCCGACGACCCGCACCAGCCTCAAGATCACTGCGCAGCTGCGCTATGCGCTCACCGGTCTGGCCTCTGCTTTCTTCCAAACCACGCAGGTCTGCCTCTGTGCCGGCAATGTCGGCAGAAAGGTTGGATTCTTTGGTGCGCAGCTCCAAATACTGCCTGGTCATGCCCTGGGCGTTGGCAGTCATAGCTGCCAGCTCCTGCTGCAGCTGAGCGATCTCGCTCTGTCGTGCATCCAGAGCCAGTGCGATATCCGCAATACGCTTCTGGGTCTGCTCGATCTGCGCAACAACGCCGCCGCTGCGGTCATCATCGCCCTTCATTTCCTCTTCAATACGGGTAATGTTGCCGTTATTATTCTCCACATTGCCACGGAGCACTGCCATCTGGCCTTCCAGCTGCTGGTGGTTTGCCTCCAGCATGTTGACCTTCAAACGGAAGGTCTCCAGCTCACCATCTTTGTTGCGAAGCTCCGCACCCAGCTGCTCCGCCTGAGCATACAGCCGGTCCAGGTCCTCATAGGCCTGCTGCAGCACAAAGGACGCAGAGGCATAGTCCTCCTCCGCTTTCTGGGCAGCGGCAGACAGCTTGCTAAGTGTGTCCAGCCATACGGCAACTTCCACGCCCTGCAGCTCGTCTTTCAACTCCAGATATTTCCGTGCCTTTTCAGACTGCACACGCAGCGGCTCTAACTGCAGCTCCAGTTCGGAGACCTTGTCGCCGATGCGCAGCAGATTGTCCTCTGTATGGGCAAGCTTCCGTTCTGTCTCTTCCTTGCGGTGGCGGTACTTGGAAATACCGGCTGCCTCTTCGAAGATCTCACGGCGGTCAGCGCTCTTAAGAGACAAAATCTCGTCAATGCGGCCCTGCCCGATGTTGGAATAACCCTCACGGCCTAAACCTGTATCCATAAACATTTCATGGATATCCCGCAGGCGTGCGGACTGCTTGTTGATATAATATTCGCTGTCGCCGCTGCGGTAGTAGCGGCGGGTGACCATGACCTCGTCGGCATCGGAGCTGAGGGCACGGACAGAATTATCCAGCGTTAAAGTTGCCTCAGCAAAGCCGACGGCACTTCTTTTCTGTGTGCCGCCAAAGATCACGTCTTCCATTTTTGCGCCACGAAGCGTCTTTGAGCTCTGCTCGCCCATGACCCACAAAATAGCGTCGGAAATATTTGATTTGCCGGAGCCGTTGGGGCCCACGATGGCCGTAATGTCGTCACCGAACCGAATCAACGTCTTATCCGGGAAGGACTTAAAGCCCTGCACTTCCAAACTCTTTAAATACACAGCAAAACCTCTTCCGTTTTTATGTATAAGGTATCAAGTTATTATACCCGGATTCACGGAAAATTGCAAGGTTTTCTTTCACGGAATCCCCCTTTTATTTAACAATTTAACAAAAAAACGCGAAGCCGGTTGGACAGCAAGCCCAACCGGTTTTTGTTTTACTTAAACATTACCCCTTTGGATGTCCCACAAACAGCAGATGGTTGCTCATACCTAAAAATTCAGGTTTTTCACAAATGTAAAAGTGGTAACGCAAGTATTGCTCATAGGACGCGTCATCCAGTCTGTTGACAAGATCCTTCAGAAGTTCGCTGGCACCGTCGCATGCAACCTCGTGACAAATTTGAATGTTGGCTTTGTCAAGGAGTCCTCTGCAATGATCTACGGTGTGGAACACGAACGGAAAATCATCCAGGCGGAAGGTATCCTTGTTATAATCTCCTTTCAGAAGATAATCACCGTGGCGCTGCTGCATAGTCAGGATCACCATATCATTGGAAATAAACGCAAAAAAGATTTTGCCGTCTTTCTTGCACACCCGCTTTGCCTCCTCAATGCACCGCAGTTTGTCGGATTCCTCATGTAGATGGTACAGCGGTCCCAGCAAAAGCACAATATCAAAAGAATCGCTGTCATACCGGCTCAGATCCAATGCATTACCCTGCACAAGATCAATCGGATCTTTTTCGGTTATCTTCGCCCGGAAAGCGGCAACATTAGCATCCGCAAGCTCTAAAGCGGATACCGAATAGCCCTTTCGCGCAAAGTGCAAGCTATACTCTCCGGCGCCGGCACCTACATCCAAAATCTTCGCGCCGGGCATTAAATATTTCTCAATATATTTGACCGTTGTTACAAACTCAACCATTCCTGCTTTAGACCCATTCAGACGGCCATCCTCAAGCTTACGCCGGTAGATCTCCTGCACAAGAGCCGTATCGCTGTCCGCAGCAAAGTCCTCCATAAAGTGCTTGGGGCTTTCCCAATCCGCACGGAGGATCGCATAATGGTCTGCATCGCAAATACCTTGATTGTTTCGATCGGAAGCGTGTGTAGTACCCTCGTATTTCATGCCACACTTCCTCATGACCCTGCCGGAATTGGGGTTGTTGGGATCGTGCATAGCTTCAATGCGGTGATAGCCCACCTGGCCAAAAAACTGATCCATGACCGCCTGCAAAGCCTCCGACATAATGCCACGATGCCACCACTTCTTCCCGATGCAATAGCCGATATGGGCAGATTGCGCCCGTCCAATGGTGCTTGCAAGCAAAGAACCGATGGGTTCACCGGTTTCCTTTAAAACGATCATCCAATGGTAGTAGTCGTCCTTTTCATATTCCGCCAGCCAGCCTGCCAAAACTTTCTGCGTCACCTCTATGCTGCCATGAGGCGGCCAGGTTAAGTATTTGGTGACTTCCGGATCCGATGCCCAGTTGCGGAACATCGGCTCTGCGTCCTCCCGGACGGCTCTTCGCAGAATGAGACGTTCAGTTTCTATTGTTTGGGTTCCTTTATGCGTCAACATCGGTCTTCTCTCCTTTCCGGATGATACATGATATAATCCCAGCAGGTTTCTACTGTATGAAATCTTGTTTCAAATTCAACCGTCTTGATATACCGGAAGCCGCACTTCTCGATGACGCGCCGGGATCGATCGTTTCTCACAAAATGGCCGCAAATGATGAAATCCAGCCTCATCTCGTTCCACAGCCATGCAATTACCGCCTTGACGGCTTCCGGCATCAGGCCTCGCCCCCAGTATGCCTTGGACAGCACATAACCGATCTCCCTGCCTTGCAGAGATGCCAATTCGGGGTAGTTTTCTTCCTTGTACTCCTCAATGCCAAGAGAGCCGATCACTTTTCCTTGATGCTCCAGCGCAAAGACGCGCTTGCCTGCGATGAAGCGGGAAAGGATCTCTTTAGATTCGGCCATATTTTTGTGAGGATTCCAGCCTGCCATCTGACCGACACCATCCACACTTGCATACTCGTAGAAATCGTTTAGATCCGATTCTCTCCAGGACCGCAAGGTAAGACGATCCGTCGTCAGCACGGTGTTCGTGATGTCGATTTGTTTGTTCATATTCTTACCTCCTTGAAATAAAAAACAGTGCAAGACGAAACTTACATTTCGGCTTGCACTGCATCCTTTTTATGATCCTAACCTCAGGATTATCTTAAAAAGAGTATGACAATGTAAGCCCGACACCATGCAGCAGCATAGGGTTACCGGACTTATTATCGACTACCTTGAAGCAATACCGGAACATTGTCAGCTCTCCTTTCGTGAATTTTATGCGATTATACATCTCTATTTATTCATTGTCAACACCATTATTGCATGAAACGGAAAAATATTGTATTATTGCTTTGTAAGGACAACATATAAGGAGGTTTTTTCATGAAACGAAAGACAAGCAAGACCCTTATCCTTCTGCTTTTCTTCTTACTTGCCCTTCTCATGCCCATAACCGTCAGCGCTGATACCGGCCCAAAACCTTCCGTGCAGGTAACCTTCAACGATCTCGGTGATGCCCCCTGCTATGCGACCCTGCTTTCCAAGACCCCTTCTACCGGCCCTGCTTCCGTATGGAGCGGCAAGGAGGACGAGATCTACCACAACAACGCCTATGAATTCGACAGAAGGATCTGGAACGCATTTACCGGCTACCAAGATCCCGACGGATTTTACTTCCTGCAGTGGAGCTGGCAGGTAAATGAAACCAAGGAATTCCGCTGGGGATATTATCCCCCGTCTGAGTTTAAGATCCTGCTGTATTTCCCGGAACAAGATCAGTTTTACAGCAGCGGTATTCTTGAGCGTTATGCCTTTGACAGCTACTTCACAGTCAATGTAACCCCAGGGCAATTGCTGGAGACTGCAAAGTCCTACAACTATACTTTAGAGGCCATCTCACTGGTTACCCGCATCGTAATCACCATCGCGCTGGAACTGGGCATTGCACTGCTGTTTGGCCTGCGCAGCAAGAAGGAATTGGGCCTGTTGCTGCTTGTGAATGTGGTCACGCAGGTAGTGCTGAATGTTGCACTGAATCTTGTCAACTACAATAACGGCCAGCAAGCGTTTGCCCGTGCTTATATGGGGTATGAGCTTCTGGTATTCGCTGTTGAAGCCGCAATTTACTGCATTTTTCTTACCCGCAACCGTGAAAGACAGCCACAGGAATGTATCGCTTATGCATTTGTTGCCAATTTAGTTTCTTTCCTTGCCGGCTTTGGAATCGCAAAGCTGATTCCGGGCATTTTCTAAAACTTTAGGTGGGCGAGGCGGGACTTGTTCGCAATTTTGTTCCATGGGAACAAAACGAATCGTCCTATCCGCTACTTACGCTTCTTGGCTTTCATTTGTTCTCTTTTGCTGTCTTGCAGGAAGCAATCAAAAGCCTACGAATGTTACCACAAAGTTTTTCGGTGTATTGATATGTAGTGGTATCTATTCTCTTGGTTTCATACATTAACTTCAACCAATAACTTGTTTCGTTAGATTCTTTTAAAGCGATTTCCAGCTTTGCAACAAAATCTTTCTTACTCTGTGCGTACTGTGCTTCGTGAATGTTCGCACCGACCGATGTACCTGTCCTTGCAAGCTGATCTGTCATATAGGAGCTTTTGGGTGCAGTTACACCATCAACAAGATTAACGATCGCAACCGCAAATTCAAAAGATAAGTCAAGTAATTTGTTTTCCGACAAAATAACACCTTCTTTCGCCGGCATTATATCACAAATTATTGTTCTTTTCAATGATATATCGCTGACGTGATATGATACACGGCTTGCCGTATGATATACTTGCTTCGCAAGCATGATATAATATCCGTTCCTCCATACGCGAAGCGTATATCATCTGTGAAGCAGATATCATACCCAAAGGGTATATCACCCGTGACCGCAGGGAACGGATATCATTATAAAAAACCTATTTTGTCTGACAGACAAAAGAGGTTTTTTATATGGTGGGCGAGGCGGGACTTGAACCCGCACGTCCGCAGTGAACACTAGAACCTGAATCTAGCGAGTCTACCAATTCCACCACTCGCCCATATGTTACGGAAGAGCTGTTGCCCGACCGCTTGGCTATAATACCACGCAGTACAAGGTTTGTCAACACCTTTTTTCCGGATTTCGAAAGATTTTTTAATCCTTATAATAGAGCATACAATGACAATAGCCCTTGAAATCCGGGTCGGCCATCTGCTCACGGAATTCCTTACAGATGCACTTATTTTCCTCTGTGCGCTGAAGGCGGCAGGGGCAATAACCACCGGTACGCTTAAGGCCTTCCTTAATAGATGCTACCATTTCTTTATCTTCATTCAGTCTGACTGCCATACATCTCTCCCCTTCCCAAAAAGGGGGCGAAAACGCCCCCATAGATTTAAATACCTGCCAGCTCCTTCAAAACGGGAACCAGATCTGTCTGCTCCCAGGGGCGGTCAGCTACGCCGAAGTGGCCCTCTGCAGCAGTGGGGGCGTAGATGGGATTTCTCAGCTGCAGCTTGCGGATGATACCTGCAGGAGTCATATCACAGGTCTTGCGCAGGAGCTCGGTCATCCTCTCGTCGGAGATCACGCCAGTGCCATAGCTGTCCACCCGCAGAGAAACGGGCTCAGCAACGCCGATGGCGTACGCAAGCTGCACCTGCACCTGCTTTGCAAGGCCGGCAGCCACCAGATTCTTTGCCATGTAACGGGCCATATAAGCCGCGCTGCGGTCTACCTTGGTGGGATCCTTGCCGGAGAAAGCACCACCGCCATGGGAGAAATAGCCACCATAAGTATCCACGATGATCTTTCGGCCGGTCAGACCGGTATCACCGTTGGGGCCACCGATGACGAAATTGCCGGTGGGATTGATGTGGATGTGGGCAACATTATCAATGCTGAAGCCGTACTTCTGAAGCACGGGAGCAATGACGCCCTGACGAATATACTTGCGCAGCTCTTCCATAGCAAAGTCAGCGCTGTGCATGACGGAAACGACCACAGTATCGATACCCACGACATTGCCTGCTTCATCATATTCCACACTGACCTGGGTTTTGCCGTCGGGCCGCAATAGATCGTTGCTGTGGATGCACTCCGTCAGCCGGTTTGAAAGGGCGCGGGCCAGTGCAATGGGCAGAGGCATCAGCTCGGGAGTCTGGGTGCATGCACCGCCGAACATCATGCCCTGATCGCCTGCGCCGCCAACCTCATCGTTGGTTCCAAGGGCAATATCGGCAGACTGGGTGTGAATACGGCACTGGATCTCGACATTATCGGCATCAAAGCCGTCGCCGGGATAGACATAGCCGATCTTACGGATGGCCTCTCTTGCTGCTTTTTCATAGTCCACCTTAGCCTTGGTGGTGATCTCGCCGCAGATCAGGCAGAAGTTGGTGGTGACCATGGTCTCGCATGCCACGCGGGAGTTGGGGTCCTGCGCCAGGCAGGCGTCCAGGATCGCATCGGAAATGGAGTCAGCCACCTTGTCGGGATGACCGTTGGTGACGCACTCAGAAGTAAACAATCTTTTTTCCATGATTCTGTCCTTTCTTTACGCAAAAAAATATGCACACACCGAAGGACTCGATGTGCGCGCTATCGAATCCTCATCTTTCGTTTGCCGCCGGATTTGGCACCTTGAATTAACAGGTTGCCGGGTTTCATCGGGCCGTTCCCTCCACCGCTCTTGATAAGGCTTGTATGCAGTTCGTGTATATTCTACCGAATAATTCTCAAAAGTCAACCTTTTTTTCGATTTATTTCAGAATTTTTTGTTTACAATTCTTTAGTAGACTTTTTCAGGAAAAACTGGTAAAATAAAGAAACCATTTTAAGGAGATGAGTGCATGAAGAATCTTAGGCGGCGCTTTGAGCGCTTCTGCTTCCGCAATCGGGACAAGGGGCTACCCAATCTGATGCTGTACATCGCCATCGGCAACGCCATTGTGCTTGTGATGTCTATGATTAACGGCGGCAGCATTCTTTATGAGCTGCTGTGCTTTGACAAAGACAAGATTCTGCAGGGGCAGGTCTGGCGGCTTCTTACCTATGTGTTCACCCAATCGGGAGGCGGCTTTTTAGAGCTGATCTTCCTTTACTTCTTCTATATGCTGGGCAGACATGTGGAAAGCAGCATGGGCACATTCAAGTTCAATCTGTTCTATTTATCCGGTGTGGTGCTCATGGATATTTTCGCCATGATCTTCTGCCCCATCATCCCCGACGGTGCATTGACAGAGGAGAAGTACAATTACCTCAGCACTGTGCTGCCCGTTTACTGGAGCATGGCCTACTATCTGCACTTAAGCTTGATTTTGACCTTCGCCACCACCCATCCGGACAGCCAGTTTATGATTCTCTTCATCATTCCGATCAAAGCGTGGGTCATCGCGCTTATTTATCTGCTTCTGGAGTTCATCTCCGTGTTCAACTTAAGCTATCCTGTGATGTATTTCCCCCACAATCTGTTCCCGCTGGTGGCTCTGGGCAACTATTTCCTCTTCATGGGCAGTGACATCAAAAAACTGCTGCCCCTGTCCTGGCGTGCAAAATCCGGCCGTGGGTTCCGAAAAAAAGCCAAACAGCCAAAGGTAGTTCCCTTCCCCGGTGACGCAGCAAAGGCGCACCACGAAGCCCCCTACAACCACCGCTGCGTCGTTTGCGGCAGAACAGATGCCACCAATCCGGAGCTGGAATTCCGCTACTGCTCCCGTTGCAAGGGCTACTTCTGCTACTGCGAAGATCACATCAACAACCATAACCATGTTGAATAACAAAAAGGAACGGCTTATGAGTCGTACAGTTAAGGACAGTAAAAAAGGAAGCACGAAACTTCGTGCTTCCTTTTAATTTTGTCTAATACCATAACAAGCAGGGAAAATGTACGACACATTTTCCACTTGTTAGGAGAACCTAAAAACCTTTTCTAAACAAATATCATCTATTCGATAAATAAGAATTTGATATTAGTTTTTTCCCACATAGATGGTTAAGAAAAATACAAGCTCACAAAGCGTAAAATGGCTTGTACAATACCTAAAATTGCTCTAATTGCGAGAAAAATAACGATAAAACGTAAACGGATAACAATAAATCTAATTTGCGTTTCTGTCAGCTGCGTGTCTTCAGGAATATCTTTTCGTTTCAGAAGAGACCAGATTTGCCAAGCTAAAAGACAAATAGCCAAAAGCATTAATATTTGCACGACAAGAAGGCATAGATTTAATGTTTGCATATATATTCTCCATTCTGCAGAGTTAGGTTGGAAGAGTTATTAAAGACAAAAAATCTTCATTATCTTTTTGCTAAACTCTTATTTATCGATTAGTTGTATTATAGCACAACTCGAATAATAAAGAAAGAGATTATTAAAAACATCCGTAGTTTTTTGAAAAATTATGGGTGTTTTCGTATCTTGTTGTACTGTCCTTTAGAGTACAACGCCTAAGCCGTTCCTTTCCTTTTATAAAGACACATTTCGTATGCAATGCCGTTTTCTTCTCCGGACTGGAGTACTTCTGCCAATTCCCAGGCAGGATCCTCATCCAAATTAGGAAAAAATGTATCCGATTCCGGCTTTGTGTGTACCTTGGTCACATAAGCGGTATCGCACATGGGAAGCATTTGCTTATAGATGCTGCCGCCGCCGATGACCATAGCCCGCTCAACGCATTTTGCAAGCTCTTGCGCCTGCTGGGGGCTGCTGCAAACCGTAAATCCGGGGATCTCGGCACCGCTGCAGGTCAATGCTACGTTGACACGTCCAGGTAAGGGCTGTTTTCCCGGGAAATCCTCGATGGTACGCCTGCCCACAATGACCATGCAGCCCTTTGTGGTCTGACGGAAGAATTTCCGGTCAGCGCTTAAGGCAACGGGCTGGGTGCCGTCCTTGCCGATACCCCAATCGTCATATACTGCTACAATCAGTTCCATACTAACGCCTCACAAACACGCTGTCATTCCGAGCGACCAACGGGAGTCGAGGAATCTTCGCACTTATTAAGTGCGTAGATCCCTCCACGCGCTGCGCTTGGTCGGGATGACATAATCAAATAGCCATAGGGATCTCAAAATCAAAATCGTGGAACTTATAGTTTTCCATGGAGAAGGAATTCTTGGTAAAGTCGTAGAAATTATCAACGGACTTGTCCATCTTAAAGGTAGGTGCGTCAAAGCCCTCTTTTTCCAGCATGGCCTTCACTGCGGGAATATGGCGGTCATAGATATGGCAGTCGGCGATGACATGAACAAATTCGCCCACTTCCAAGCCGGAAATCTGTGCCATCATATGGGTCAGCACCGCATACTGGACAACATTCCAGTTGTTGGCGGTGAGCATATCCTGAGAGCGCTGATTTAAGATGGCGTTCAGCTTATTGCCGGTGACATTGAAAGTCATGGAATAAGCGCAGGGATACAGATTCATCTCGTGCAGATCCTGGAAGTTATAGATGTTGGTCATGATCCGGCGGGATGCAGGATTGTTCTTCAAATCATAGATCACACGGTCCACCTGGTCCATGTCACCCTCTTTATAGTGGTGCTTGATACCCAGCTGATAGCCGTAGGCCTTGCCGATGGTGCCGTCCTCACCTGCCCACTCGTCCCAGACATGGCTGCCAAGGTCGCAGATGCGATTGGACTTCTTCTGCCAGATCCACAAAAGCTCATCCACTGCAGATTTCCAGTAGGTGCGGCGCAGGGTCATAATGGGAAATTCCTCCGCCAGATTGTAGCGGTTGACAACGCCAAATTTCTTAATGGTGTGTGCCGGAGTGCCATCCTCCCAGTGGGGGCGCACATCTAAGCCTTCATCTGAAAAACCGTTTTCCAGAATATCCAAACAGGTTTGGCGGTAAAGTTCGTCTGCTCTGCTCATATGATCGACACCTTTCATGGTTTTTTATCAATATAGCATACTCTGCGCCTATATGCAAGAAAAAACAGCCGTCAAAGACGGCTGTTTTTCATTATTCAACGGTAACGGATTTTGCAAGGTTTCTGGGTTTATCCACATCACAGCCCCGGTTGATAGCCATGTAGTAGGAAAACACCTGCAGCGGGATCAGGGTCAGGCTGGGCTGGAACATAGGCGCTACCTTGGGAACGCAGATGATGCCTTGGGAATTGGGCTTTGCGGCCTCTTCAAGCTCCGGCAGTGTCACGCAGAGCACATCCGCGCCTCTTGCCCGGACTTCCCGGACATTGGCCATGGTCTTATCAAACAGCGGCTCTACCGTAGCAAGTGCCACAACCAGTGTTCCCTCTTCGATCAGCGCAATGGGGCCGTGTTTCAGCTCACCGGCAGCATATGCCTCGCTGTGCAGGTAGGCGACCTCTTTCAGCTTCAGGCTGCCCTCTAAGCATACGGCACTGTCCACATTTCTACCGATATAGAAGGCATCGTGATGGCCGTAGTAGCGGCTGGCATAATACTGGATCTTCCGAATGTTCTCATCGGATATCACCTCTGCCATGGCATCCGGCAGCTTTTCAAGCTCCTGCACATTTTGCCGGTACTCATCTTCGGACATAGTGCCCAGCACCTTTGCCATATGCAGCGCCAGCAGGTATACCACCGCAAGCTGGGTGGTAAATGCCTTGGTGGTAGCAACTGCGATCTCCGGGCCTGCCCAGGTGTAGATGGTCTGGTCCGCAGTCTTGGCAATGGCAGAGCCCACCACATTGACGATGGCAAGGGTCTTTGCGCCAAGCCGCTTTGCTTCCCGCAGGGCCGCCAGGGTATCTGCCGTTTCACCGGACTGGCTGATAATGACCACCAGATCCCGCTCATCGATAACCGGCTGGCTGTAACGGAATTCCGATGCCATAATGGCCTCTGTGGGGATATGGCAGTACTTTTCAAAGGTGTACTTTGCCAAAGTAGATACATAATAAGCAGAGCCGCAGGCAATGAGATATATCTTGCGCAGGCTCTTAAGATATTCTTCCGGTAGCTCAATACCGTCAAGAACGATTTTGCCGTCTTTGATGCGGGGGCTTAAGGTATCCCGCAAAGCCTTGGGCTGCTCATGGATCTCCTTGAGCATAAAGTGGTCATAACCGCCACGCTCCGCCGCAGAAAGCTCCCATGTGATCTTCTCCCGTTTTTTCTGGCAAAGGTCACCGGCGCGATCATAAAATGTTACCTTATCGGCATTGAATACGGCCATTTCACCGTCGTCCAGATAGGCAACGGTTTGGGTGTATTTCAAAATGGCAGGAACATCGGACGCAATGTAGTTCTCACCCTCGCCAAAGCCGAAAATCAACGGAGAATCCTTCTTGACGGCAATGATGGTATCCGGAATGTCAGCGCAGAGGATTCCAAGGGCATAGCTGCCCTCGATATGGGCGATGGACTTGCGGACAGACCACAGAAAATCACCGTTCTTTTCATAGTAATAGCCCACCAGATTGGCTACCACTTCCGTATCGGTTTCCGAATGGAATCGGACTCCCCGCTCTTCCAGCCACTGGCGAAGACGGGCTTCATTTTCGATAATGCCGTTATGCACCACGGAGATCTTACCCGAATCGGAAAGATGGGGATGGCTATTCACATCCGAAGGTGCACCATGGGTGGCCCAGCGGGTGTGACCGATGCCCACATTGCCCTTAAGGGCAGCGCCGTTATCCGTCTGATCGCACAGCACCTGGAGTCTACCCTTGGCCTTCGCTACCTGCAGACCATCTGTGCCATGGACACAGACACCGGCAGAGTCATAACCCCTGTACTCTAACTTAGACAGACCATCCAGCAAAATCGGGGCTGCCTGCTGCTGCCCCGCGTAACCAACGATTCCACACATAACTGAATCCTCCCATTTTTGCCGTTTTCGACTATGGATTTGTCGTTTTCTATTATGTTTAGCATTTTACACTATTTCCGTATGTTTTTCAACTCTTTTTTGATAAAATTTTTGACCAACGATCATTTACGGATCATTGGTCAAAAAAGGATATATTTTCTCTTTGCAAACTATCCAAATCAGCCAACGCATCGCAGTCGATGCACACAGCGCCCAGTTGCTTCAGCTGGCTGGCCGCTTCACTCTCATCGCGAAAGCAGAACACCGGACTCCAACCGCAGCGCAGATTTTTCACCGTGCCTGCCCATGTGCCGCCCTCTGCAAGGCCGGACTGCGCAACGAAGGTCTTATCTGCCAGTGCGTGGATCACCCGATTGCGGCTGTGGGCTCGTTGGGCAGTAAAAGGCGCGTCGAAATCCTCTTCACTGATATAAAGCACCCCAATCTGCTCCGGTTGCTTTTCCAACTCATCCGCCACAATGCTGATGACCTTGCCGCCATGCCTGAGGCAGGCTTTTTGGGCAATACGGTCCGCACCCCGGGCATTTCCGGACACAAGGGTATACCCCTGCAGGGCAGCCTGACGGCCCACTTCTTCGGCAAATGATTTATTTTTGGCAGCGATATCTCTGCTGCCTACCAGCGCCAGCTTTGGGCCATCTAAAATGGATATGTCCCCTCTCGCCCACAGCACAGCAGGACTTTCCGCGCCCAGCCGCTGCTTCAAAACAGAGGGATAGCCATTGCTGATCCAAGTCAGCGGTAAACAGCCAAGCCTGCGGCTTTTGCGCAGATAGTGCTCCAGCGCATCTTTTTCAGAAAGAAGTGCCAAAATTCTGCGGGCATCATCCGGTCCGTATCCGAGGGCTGCCAAATCCCGAATCTCGAGATCCCGCTCTTGGCTATAATGCTCCGCCTGCCGGACTCTTCCCGCCAAGGTCCGCAGCTGGGCTGTGGACAAAGGCCTCCGCTCCGGATTCCCCAGCTGGCTGCCAAGCAGCAGGAACCCCCGCTCTGCCCCGGTCAACGAAATCTCCTCTTAGGCGGCGTCACCGCTTTGACCTCTTCTTCCGTGAGTGTGCCGTCTGCAGCAAAGGTCATGGGCTTGACGGTGAAATTGCAGAACTTGCAGATCTCATCTAACTTCGCCTTTTCAGGGAAGTTGCCTATGATAGAATATGCACTGCCCTTGCGCTTTGCTCTGCCGGTACGGCCAATACGGTGGACATAGTACTCATTTTCTTCCGGGACATCGTAATTGATAACGCAATCCACATCGTCCACATCGATACCGCGGGATGCAACATCCGTGGCAATCAGGACCTGCAGCTTGCCGTCACGGTAGCGCTGCATGGCCTTTTCCCGCTGGCTCTGGCGGATATCGCCGTGGATGCAGTCGCAGTCCATACCGGCACGCTGGAAATCATCGCAAAGCCGCTGGCACATATGCTTGGTATTGCAGAAAATCATCACCCGTTCAAAGCCCTGGGTGCGGATCAGACGCAGGGTGGTTTCTGCTTTTTCGAGGGGAGTCACGGTCAGACTGTACTGGTCAATGTCCGGCCGATCCTCCTGCTTGGGCTCTACCGTGATCTCCACTTCATCTCGCTGGTACATCCAGGAAACGGTCATGACTTCCTGAGAAATGGTAGCAGAAAACAGTCCTAAATTGCGGCGGTTTTTCACTTTTTCGATGATACGGGTCACATCCTTGAAAAAGCCCATATCCAGCATCCGGTCTGCCTCGTCCAGCACCACAGTCTGAATCTTATCCAAGTGAACTGTCTTGCGGTTATAATGGTCCATCAGCCGGCCGGGAGTCGCCACCACGATCTGGGGCTTCTTTTCCAGCTGCTTGATCTGACCGCCAATACCGGTGCCACCATAGAGCACCGCAATGCGAATGCCTTGATAATAGGTAAGCAGTCCCCGCAGCTCATCACCGATCTGGATAGCCAGTTCACGGGTAGGCGCAAGGATCAAACCCTGCACGTCTGGACACTCCGGATCGATATGCTCGATCATGGGAATGCCGAAAGCAAAGGTCTTGCCGGTGCCGGTAGGTGCCTTGGCGATCACATCCTTCCACTGCAGAAAGCAGGGAATGGCCTCGGCCTGAATGGTGGTGGGATAGCCGTAGCCTTTTTTCTCCAAGGCCTTCAGCATGGCCTCGCTGAGACCAAGATCCGCAAAAGTAATATTGTCTGTCATTTTCATCGTCCTCATTTAACGCATTGTTTACCCATTTTATCAGCTTTTACAGGAATTTGCAACCACAAAAAGCCCCCACCAAAAGGTGGGGGCGCAATGGAATCAATCTACAGAAAGCAGTTCCTGCACAGCCTTGCGGTTGGCTTCAAAATCAATGTTATACTGGAACCACGCCTTGAATCCGGGTCTGACCTGTGCGATACCCTGCTTGAATGTGCCGTTTACGGGGATCTGGAAAGAACTTACCTTAATCGTAGACAGCATTGGTATCAACTGACCTGCAAGGCCCAAAATCTCACTGTTGGACATATCCGTGGTAATCTTGGGAAGGATATGGTTCAGTATGGCCAGCATTTCCGAAACAGGTTTATCCTTATACCGGTTCAGCAAGGAGATCATAACTGTTCTCTGACGCTCGGTACGGCGATAATCTGTATCGATCTTGCGGATACGGGAGTATCCCAAAGCCTGCTGGCCATTCAGGACCTGTGTTCCTGCTGTAAGATTAAAGCCGTAGTTTTTGTTCAGATAATCTGCCTCTTTTTGAGTCAGCTTTATCTCCACGCCGCCCAAATAATCAATGATTTCCTTAAATCCGTCAAAGTCCACTTCCACATTGCCGTCAACAAAGATGCCGAAATTGACCTTCAAAGTCTTGTTCAGCAGCTTAAAACCGCCAAAAGCATAGGCTGCGTTCAGCTTATTGTTCTTGTAGCCGGGAATTTGTACATACGAGTCACGCATGAGCGATGTCAGCGTAAGGGTGTTCTTTTTGGTATTGAAGGTCAACATCATCATAGAGTCAGATCGCTGACGGCCCTGACCGGGACGGCGATCCTGACCAACCAGCAGGATGTTGATGATCTGCGGATCATGCTTTTCAGGAACAAAAGGCTCGGTTTCGATCACCACATCGTTGATGTCCGGGAGGGTTTCATCGCTGTTCGGATCAATGGTCTCCATTCCCGGATCCGTCATATTTTCCGCATCGCTGGGAGAGAGTGTATAATCATCATCCGGATCGACCCGATTCAGCTGTCCCAACAAGCTGTGAACATAAATCGTGCCAACGGCAAGCAGGATAAATACCAGTGCCAGGAACGCACAAAGACCGATCAGTACATTGCGTTTCCAGTTGCCGGAGCCGCTGTTACCTGTTTTATTTTGCTGCATATATAAAGACTCCTTTGCCTTAAATAGATCATTTGGGGCTATTATACACCCTACTTGTCGAAAAAGCAAGTGTTCACCACGGGTCTGCGAAGTTTTAATTGAAAATCTACGGTGTGGACAAATCGGAAAATATATGGTATTGTATGTTATTATGGTATAGCCATATGCAGGAGGCTAACACAAATGGGTAAACTAATCGTGATCGAAGGCACCGACGGCTCCGGCAAGTCCACACAGTTTGGGCGCCTGACCGAGCATTTACAAGAAGATGCCAAGCAATTCAGAACGCTTGTTTTCCCCCGGTATTCCGAACCCAGCTCCGCGCTGATCCGGATGTATCTTGGTGGTGAGTTTGGCAGCTCTCCCTCGGATGTAAATGCCTACGCGGCATCCGCTTTTTATGCCGTTGACCGCTATGCTTCCTATAAGCAGGATTGGGGAAAATGGTATGAAGACGGCGGACTCATCGTATCTGACCGCTACACCACTTCCAATGCCGTTCATCAGACCTCCAAGGAAAGTCCGGAAAAGCAAGGCGAGTTCCTGCGGTGGCTGTATGAATTCGAGTATGACAAGTTAGGCCTTCCCCGCCCGGATCTTACCATCTATCTGGATGTGCCCACAGCTTTCACTGAAAAGCTGATGCGCCACAGAGAGCAGCAGACCAACACCCACGCAGATATCCACGAGCAGGACATGGCCTACCTTGCCACCTGCCGGGAGACCGGCAGAAATGCCGCGAAATATTACGGCTGGAATATCATTGAATGCGTCCGTGATGGGCAGATGCGCAGCATCGAAGATATCCACAGTGAAATCTACCAACTCGTTATGAAGTGTTTGGAGGATTAAAATGGTTTATATGTTACTGGGCACCGGCTTTGAAGAGACCGAAGCCATTGCGCCTTTGGACCTGATGCGCCGCGGCGGCATCGATGTGATGACCGTCGGCGTAAACGGCAAGATCGTCTACGGCGGTCACGGTATCGGTGTTGAAGCTGATATCGAGCTTGGCGAAATGGATTTAACCGACATGGACATGATCGTCCTACCCGGCGGTGTGGGCGGCGTTGCCTCTGTTCGGGCAAGCAAGCCCGCTATGGATGCTCTGCGCTTTGCTTGGGAAAACGGCAAATTCGTGGCTGCCATCTGCGCAGGCCCTACGGTTTTGGCAGACCTCGGTATTGCCGATGGAAAGAACGCCACCTGCTACCCCGGCTGTGAAGATGCAATGGGCAATGCAAACATGATACCTGACGTGCCCTGGGTGCGTGACGGCAAGCTCATCACCGGCACATCTGCCGGCTGTGCGATCCCCTTCGGTCTTGCCCTCATCGAAGCACTGAAAGATCAGGAAGCCGCAGATACCGTCAAAAGATCCATCGTGATCCGCTGACAGGAGGTAATAAGAATGGAAAACAACAAATTCTCCGGCAGCAGCGACGACAGCCGCTGGTCAGAAGAACTCTTTACCACCCCTTCTGTGGGTGAAGAGATCCACGAAGACGAACATGCAATATCTTCCCACGGAATGTCCAGCATGTCCGACATGGAACTGGAAAAGATCATTCAGCAAGCCATTGCGGAAAGCTGGGGCGAAGAGGATGCCCCTATCGATGATATTCCCGAGGCAGAGCCGGAGGTTTCTGCGCCTGTGAGCGAAGAACCCGCCGAAACGCAGCAGGAAGATTTCTATGAAGACGGCGATGTGGTCCGCAAGGTTCGCCCCAAGCGGAAAAACGGCTACGGTTTCTTCGGCATCCCCGCTGTGATCGCCGCCGGTATCGCCATCGCCATCGCTCTGTATATCGGCAGCGAGCTGGGTAATTTCCTTTGGGTATGCGCATCGGATATTCTGGCCTTTGGCCGCCATGATATTCCGGTATCCATCACCGTTACAGAAACCGACACTCTGGACACCGTTATCAGCAAGCTGGAAAACGCAGGACTTATCAAATATCCCGGTCTTTTCAAAATGTACTGCGATCTTGCCAAGGTGGAAGAAAAGGGAAAAATCAGCGTCGGCACTTTTACTCTGAACACGAAATATGACTACCATGCCCTTGTGGGCGGCATGTCTGCCACCTCCTCCTACCGGGAAACTACCAAGGTCATGATCCCGGAGGGCTACTCCTGCGCCCAGATCTTTAAGTTGCTGGAAGAACAGGGTGTCTGCTCTGTTGCAGATTTGGAAGCCTATGCCAGCGAAAGTGAATTTTCTGCTTATTGGTTCTTAGAGGGAGTGGAAAAGGGTCATAAGTACTGCCTTGAAGGTTTCCTCTTCCCCGACACCTATGAATTCTATACCAACGATACACCTCAGCGGGTGTTCATCAAGTTCCTCAACAACTTCGACAACCACTTTGATGATGAGATGAAGAAACTGTTTGAAGAGCTGAACAAGAAGCGTCCCTCCGGCAGCGAACTGAGCCTGCTTGAGCTGATGACCGTTGCATCCATGGTGGAAAAGGAAAGCGCCCACAGTGGCGAAAGTGTAGATATCGCGGCTGTTATCTACAACCGCTTAAAGAGCTCCGCTTTCCCCTTCCTGAACATCGACGCAACCGTTGTCTACGCACTGGGCGGCAAAAAGGACCTTACGAAGGAAGACCTAAAGGTAGACCATCCCTACAACACCTATGTGTACAAGGGACTGCCTCCCGGACCCATCTCCAACCCCGGTCGCCTCAGCATTCTGTCCGCTCTGCAGCCCTCCAGCAACAAATACTACTATTACGCATTGGACCCCAGTGCAGAAAGCCGTGAACACAGATTCTTCAAAACTTACGAGGAGCACCTGAACTTTATTAACGGAAACTGATATGACAAAATTAGAACTTTTAAGCCCCGCCGGTGATATGGAACGGCTGAAGATGTCTGTGCTCTATGGCGCAGATGCCGTATATCTCGCCGGCACCAGCTTTGGTATGCGTTCCTTTGCCGGCAACTTTACTCCGGAGGAACTGCCAAAGGCTGTTCAGTATGCCCACAGCCACGGTGTTAAGGTCCATGTGACCGTCAACACCATGCCCCGCAACGAAGAAGTGTGCCACCTGAGCGCTTACCTCGAGCAATTGGATGCCGCCGGTGTGGATGCGCTGATCCTTGCAGATTTAGGTGCATTCACCCTTGCCGGAAAGTACGCTCCCCATTGTGAGCGGCACATCTCCACCCAGCAATCCATTGCCAATTATGAGTGTGCCAAAGCATGGTACGATCTTGGTGCCAAGCGTGTGGTGCTGGCACGGGAATGCAGCCTTGACGAAATTCGCACCATCCGGGAAAAGACTCCCAAGGAACTGGAAATCGAGACCTTCGGTCACGGTGCTATGTGCGTCAGCTATTCCGGCAGATGCCTGCTGAGCAACTATATGACCGGCAGAGATTCCAACCGAGGTGCATGTGCCCAGCCCTGCCGCTACAGTTACACGCTGATGGAAGAAAAGCGGCCCGGAGAATACTTTCCCGTATTTGAAGATGAAAAGGGCACCTACATTCTCAACTCCCGGGATATGTGCATGATCGACCACCTGAAAGACCTGATGGATGCAGGTGTTGACTGTATCAAGGTTGAAGGCAGAGCAAAATCCGCATACTATGCCGCTATCGTCACCGGTGCTTACCGGCACTGCATTGACGATGTATATGCCGGCAGGCCCGTTGATCCCATTTGGCGGGATGAGGTGGAGCATGTTTCCCACCGGATCTATTCCACCGGCTTCTACTATGGTTTCCCTGGGCAATATACGGAAAATTCCCGATACATAAGGGAATGGCAGGTCTGTGCTATCGTAGAAAGCTGCGACGAAAACGGTCTGGCTCTGTGCAGCCTGCGCAACAAGTTTACCGAAGGCGACGAGCTGGAGGCTGTAGGCCCCGACCTGCGGCCATTCCCGGTCACAGCGGCAAATATGACCGATACAGAAGGCAATGCACTTGCAGAGCCCAGAACGCCACAGATGAAATTCTACCTGCCGCTGCCCAAGCAAGTTCCCCCTTACACCATCCTGCGCCGCAGCGTGGACTTAAGTGCAAAATAAATTTCACCGGACTGGAAATCCAGTCCGGTGTTTCTTATTGCTATGATAAAGGATCGTTTAGCGCACCTACTTGCCTCTCCCTTTGGGAGAGCCAAGGCGCATCGTAAGACAAACGATCATTTACAATCCGTTGCCGCGCAGTTCGATGATCTGATCCCGAAGTACTGCTGCATACTCGTACTCCATCATCTTCGCTGCTTCCTTCATCTGCTTCTCGAGGCGGGCAATTTCCTTTTCCTTCTCCGCCTTGGTCATCTTGATTCCTGCTTTTCCCTTGCGTTCTGCTGTAGGAGAAGAAATCTCGATAAGATCGCGGACAGACTTGATGATGGTCTTGGGCACGATGCCATTTGCCTCGTTATAGGCACTTTGGATCTCGCGACGGCGGGCTGTTTCATCCATTGCCGCACGCATGGAAGGCGTCACCGAATCGGCATACATAATGACTCTGCCTTCTGCATTTCTTGCGGCACGGCCGATAGTCTGGATCAAGCTGGTCTCAGATCTTAAGAAGCCTTCCTTATCCGCATCCAGAATGGCAACCAGACTGACCTCAGGCAAATCCAGGCCCTCCCGGAGCAGGTTGATACCCACCAAAACATCGAATTTCGCCATACGCAGGTCACGAATGATCTCCATGCGCTCCATAGCACCGATGTCCGAATGCATGTAACGCACCTTGATGCCGGCTTTCAGCAGATATGCCGTCAAGTCCTCTGCCATCTTCTTTGTAAGGGTCGTCACCAGCACCCGCTCCTGCTTGGCCGTTCTGGCGTTGATCTCCCCAATGAGGTCATCGATCTGTCCATCAATGGGTCTTACCTCCACTATGGGGTCTAAAAGTCCCGTTGGCCGGATCACTTGCTCCACCGTCTGACCACTGCGTGTCTTTTCATACTCCGCAGGTGTCGCCGAAACATAGATCACCTGATTCAGCTTGCTGTCGAACTCTTCAAAGTTTAGGGGGCGGTTATCGTATGCCGAGGGCAGACGGAAACCGTAGTTTATCAACGCATCCTTGCGGCTGCGGTCGCCGGCATACATAGCGCGGCACTGTGGCAGCGTTACATGGCTTTCGTCCACAAACAAAAGAAAATCATCGGGGAAATAGTCCAGCAGCGTGGTGGGCGGTGTGCCCGGTGCTCTGCCCTGGATGACACGGGAATAGTTCTCGATGCCGTTACAAAAACCGATTTCCGTCAGCATCTCGAGGTCATAGGCTGTGCGCTGAGCAATGCGCTGTGCCTCAATGAGCTTATCGTGAGCACGAAACCATGCAACCTGCTCGTCACACTCCCGCTGGATCTCCAGCATGGCCCGCTGCAGCTTTTCTCTGGATGCCACATAGTGGGAAGCCGGATAAATGGCCACATGGTCGATATACCGCTCAGCAATTCCTGTAACGGCATTGATCTCCGAGATGCGGTCGATCTCATCCCCAAAGAATTCAATACGGATGGCCCGTCCGGACCAGTAGGCAGGATATACTTCCAGTGTATCGCCCCGCAGACGGAACTTGTTACGGGAAAAGTCCAGATCGTTGCGTTCATACCGAATCTCCGCCAGCTTTTTCAGCACTGCATCCAGAGGGTACTCGTTGCCCACCCGCAAAGAAATGACCATACTCTTATAGTCGATGGGGTCACCCAAGCCGTACAGACAGCTGACAGAAGAAACTACGATCACATCCCGCCGCTCAAACAGCGCCGAAGTTGCGCTGTGGCGCAGGCGGTCGATCTCCTCATTGACAGAGGCATCCTTTTCGATATAGGTATCCGTATGGGCAATGTAAGCCTCCGGCTGGTAGTAATCGTAATAAGAAATAAAATATTCCACCGCATTATCCGGAAAAAACTCCCGGAATTCAGAGCACAACTGGGCAGCCAGGGTTTTATTATGGGCAAGCACCAAGGTAGGGCGATTGAGTTTTTCAATTACCGATGCCATGGTAAAGGTCTTGCCGGAGCCGGTAACACCCAAAAGGGTCTGTTCCCGCAAGCCCCAGTTTACACCGTTAACAAGGCCGGTGATTGCTTCCGGCTGATCGCCGGAGGGCTTATATTCCGATACAAGCTTGAAATCTCCCATGTTTTCTCCTTCGTTTAAAGCAAAACACTGTATTCCTTTGGTCTGTAGTATCCTGACTGTACCATGGATACGAACTCATCATCCGCCACCACGATATGATCCACCAGTGCAATATCCACAGCCTGCAGCGCTGCTGCAAGGCGATGGGTGGTGAGGCGGTCTTCTTCTGACGGCACAGCAAAACCGCTGGGGTGATTATGTCCCAGCACAACAGATGTGGCATTCGCATTTAACGCCATCTCCACAATGCGTCTAATGGGAACAGCTGCAGAATTGACACTTCCCTCGCCTACTTCCTTGCAGGTAATGACCTTGCACTTGGAGTCAAGACACAGCAGGTATACCACCTCATTGCGCTGTCTGTTCAGAAAAGGCATCAAATAACGGCCGCACTCTTCAATCGTATTCAAGAAAGTAACATTGGTGCTGCGATCTACGTCATAGTAGCGCCCAGCCGCTTTCACCAGCGGCAAAAAGGCAGCAGCCACATCACCGATGCCGGGCACCTTCTTCAATTCTTCCGGGGTTGCATCCAGTACTTGAGAGAAAGACCCAAACTGCTCAATCAGTTGGTGCGCAAGCTCGTTGGTGTCCTTTCTGGGAACGCAGTAAAACAGCAAAAGTTCCAAAACCTGCACATCTGTAAAGCCGTCAAGGCCTTCCTCGCAAAACCGTTTGCGCAGACGATCACGATGCCCATCATGAATTGACATATTTTTCACCTCTTTTGATGGATTGTACTTGCTATTTTGTGTGTAATTCGCTAAAATAACAAAAAGAGCAAAGATTGTCGAAACCTGGCGGTGAAAGATTTTCCAAAATCTGCACATGATATGCCTTGAGGAGGAACATCATGGAACAAAACAAAGAAATTATGCAGATGCTTGATCTGATGGTCTACCCCGCGTTCTGTGTTAAAGACGGCACCGTCACAGCGGTCAATACTGCCGCTGCACAGCAACTGCTGGAAGTGGGCACACCTGTTGCAGATATTCTTACAACCGGTCAGCAAGAGTATGCCGAGTTTGAAAGCGGTTGCCTATATCTGACCGTAAAAATCGCAAACACCCGCCATGGCGCATCTGTGAAGCACATTGGGGATATGGATGTTTTCGTTATGGAGCGTAATACCGAGCAGGCAGAACTGCAAGCTTTGGCGCTGGCTGCACTGGAACTGCGCAAACCCCTGACCAGCATGCGGACTGTTGCTGATGACCTGTTCCCTATGGCCTGTGTGAGTGAAAACGAAGAGGCAGCGGAATATGCAGCATTCATCAACCGGAGCATTTATCAAATGCACCGCATCATTCTCAACATGTCAGATGCTTACCTGTATACACGTGAAGAGGCTCTCAGTATGGAAGTCCGGGACATTGGCGCTCTTCTGGAAGAGCAGTTCCGCCAAAACGCAGAGCTATTGCAATCTGTCGGCATTGATTTGCATTTCACCGGACTGCGTGAGATCGTCTACGGTCTTGTAGATGCCGAAAAGCTGGAACGGGCAGTCAACAACATCCTCTCCAACGCAGGCAACCACATGTCCAAGGGCGGCACCATCGACGCACGGCTGACCCGCAAGGGAAGCATGCTGTATCTGACCGTTCACGACAGTGGAAGCGGTATCTCCGATGAGGTAATGAGCAGCGTTTACCACCGGTATCTCCGCGAGCCCGGAATCGAGGAAGGCCGCAAAGGCATTGGCCTGGGTATGGTGCTGATCCGGTCTGCTGCTGCCATTCACGGCGGCACAGTACTGATCGAAAAATCAGCAGAACAGGGCACGCGGCTCACAATGACCATTCCCATCCGTCAGGACAGCAGCCTGGTCCGCTCCCCTATGCCCCATGTGGACTATGCCGGTGAATTGGATCACAAGCTGGTGGAGCTTTCCGAAAAGCTGCCTGCCGAACTGTACCGAGCAGAAAAACATTGATTTTAGCCTGACCCGGCTTGACCGGGTCAGGTATTTTTTACAGATACCGTTTAAGATACTGGCCGGTGTAGCTTTCTTTGCAAGCCGCCACCTGCTCCGGTGTGCCGGAGGCTACCACCATGCCGCCCCCATCGCCGCCCTCAGGGCCAAGATCGATAATATGGTCGGCAGTTTTAATTACATCCAGATTGTGCTCAATGACCAGCACTGTATTGCCGGCATCCACAAGCGTCTGCAGCACTTCGATCAGCTTGTGAACATCCGCCGCGTGCAGGCCCGTGGTAGGCTCGTCCAGAACATAAATCGTTCTTCCGGTAGAAACTCTTGCCAGCTCCGTTGCCAGCTTTACCCGCTGCGCCTCGCCACCGGACAAAGTTGTGCTGGACTGACCCAGCTTTACATAGCCCAAGCCCACTTCCACAAGGGTTTGGGCTTTTCTGCGGATCTTAGGCAAGTTTTCAAAGAATTCCACTGCCTCTTCCGCGGTCATATTCAGCACATCGGAGATATTTTTGCCTTTGTAGAGCACCTCAAGGGTCTCCCGGTTATAGCGGGCACCGCGGCATACCTCACAGGGCACATACACATCCGCCAGGAAGTGCATCTCGATCTTCACCAAACCGTCACCGGCGCAGGCTTCGCACCGGCCGCCCTTGACATTGAAAGAAAACCGTCCCGGGCCGTAGCCACGGATCTTGGCATCGTTGGTAGATGCAAACAGATCACGAATGTCATTGAAAAGGCCGGTATAGGTAGCAGGATTAGAGCGGGGCGTACGGCCGATGGGGCTCTGGTCAATGTCGATGACCTTGTCCAAATGCTCCAGTCCCTCGACGCAGCGGCAGGCGCCGGGGCGGGTGCGGGCATGGTTCAGCTTACCAAGAAGTGTCTTGTTGAGCACCTCACCCACAAGGCTGGATTTGCCTGATCCGGACACACCGGTAACACAGGTCAGCGTACCCAAGGGAATGTCCACATCGATATCTTTCAGATTGTTCTCCGCAGCCCCACGGACAGACAGCATCTGCCCGTTGCCGCTGCGCCTTGCGCTGGGCACTGGGATTTTCTTGAAACCGGACAAATACTGGCCGGTTATAGAGCGATCGCAGGCAACAATGTCTTGAAGGCTGCCGGTAGCAACGATCTCACCGCCACGGCTGCCGGCACCGGGACCAACGTCCACAATGAAGTCTGCCGCACGCATGGTATCCTCATCGTGTTCCACCACGATCAGGGTGTTACCAAGATCACGCAGCTGCTTCAAAGTGGCCAGCAGCTTGTCATTGTCCCGCTGGTGCAGGCCGATAGAGGGCTCGTCCAGAATATACAGCACACCCATCAGGCTGGAGCCGATCTGAGTGGCAAGTCGAATCCGCTGGCTCTCACCGCCGGAAAGCGTACCGGAAGCCCGGGAAAGGGTCAGATAGGAAAGGCCCACATCTTTGAGAAACTGAAGTCTGGACTTGATCTCCCGAACGATCTGCTCGGCGATCACCGCCATACTGCCCTCCAGATGGAGCGCATTCATGAACTCCAATTCCTTTTCTACGCTCATGTCACAGAAATCCATGATGCCGATGCCTCCAACGGTCACCGCACGGGCAATCTCAGAAAGTCGCTCTCCATGGCAATGGGGGCACGGGGCTGTAGACATACACTCTTCCAGCTCCTTGCGGGCTGCATCGGACTGGGTCTCCTTGTAGCGGCGGGCAATATTGTTCATGATGCCCTCAAAAGGCTGCTCCAGCACGCCAAAGCCGTTTCCGCGGTTATAGGTCATGCGCAGCTTATCGCCCTTTGTGCCGTAAAGGATCACTTCCTTCGCCTCTTCCGGCAGCTCGGCAAAGGGAACATTTAAGGAGAAATGATACTTTTGGGAAAGGGCGTCAAAATACATACGGAACACGCTGTCCGTACGGACACTTTGCCAGCCGGATACCTGTAGCGCACCGTCTAATATAGACTTGGTCTTATCCGGAATCACCAGGTCAGGATCCGCAACCAGCTGGAAGCCAAGGCCGGTACAGTGGGGGCAGGCACCGCTGGGATTGTTGAAGGAGAACATTCTGGGCTCTAATTCCGTCAGGCTGATGCCGCAATCCTCGCAGGCATAGTTCTGGGAAAAGCTCAGTTCCTCACCGGTCGCGGGCAGCTCGATGGCCACAAGACCGCCACTGTGGGTGCAGGCAGTTTCAATGGAATCGGTCAGTCTGCGGCGCAACCCCTCTTTCAGCACAAGGCGGTCCACTACCAGCGCAATGTCATGCTTTTTATTTTTCTCAAGGCTGATCTCCTCCGCCAGATCGTAAAGGATTCCATCCACCTTTACACGGGCAAAGCCTTGCTTGCGGGCATCCTCAAAGACCTTTTGGTGTTCACCCTTCTTACCCCGCACAACGGGAGAAAGAATGATAAACCGAGTTCCCTCGCCCAAAGCTTCTACCCGATCCACGATCTGGTCGATGGTCTGACGGGCGATCTCCTTGCCACACTTGGGACAATGGGGCACGCCCACTCTTGCCCACAGAAGACGCAGATAGTCGTAAATTTCCGTCACCGTACCCACCGTAGAACGGGGATTCTTGGAAGTGGTCTTTTGGTCAATAGAAATAGCGGGAGAAAGACCGTCGATGGAATCCACATCCGGCTTGTCCATCTGACCCAAGAACTGACGGGCATAGGAAGAAAGGCTCTCCACATACCGCCGCTGGCCTTCCGCATAAATGGTATCGAAAGCAAGGCTGGATTTACCGGAACCGGAAAGGCCGGTAAAGACGATCAGCTTGTCTCTCGGAATTGTCAGATCCACATTTTTTAAGTTGTTTTCTCTGGCACCCTTTACAATGATCTTATCGTTCATAGGGCCCTCCTGCATACAAAATCGTTACGGAATATTATACCACACTTCGAGCCGTTTCACAAGTACTAATTGAAACAGAATTTCGCTTTGCCACCCTCTTCCCTTTTCCGCGAGAAAGTGGTATACTGGAGAAAATGCTTAGGAGGTGTCGTATGTCCTTTCTTCCCATCTGCAAGCAGGATATGATCGATCGGGGAATTTCCCAGTTTGATTTTGTATATGTAATCGGCGATGCCTACGTAGACCACCCTTCCTTCGGACACGCCATCATCAGCCGCATTTTGGAAAGCCACGGCTACAGTGTAGGTATCATTTCTCAGCCCGACTGGAAAAACCCGAAGTCTATCGACATTTACGGCAAACCAAGGTTAGGCTTCTTGGTGTCCGGCGGCAATATGGACTCCATGGTCAATCACTATTCCGTCACCAAGCACCGCCGCAAGACCGACGCGTTCACTCCCGGCGGTGAAATGGGCAAGCGGCCGGATTACGCAACCGTCGTTTACTGCAATCTGATCCGCCAAACCTACAAAGATGTGCCCATCCTCATTGGCGGCATTGAAGCATCCTTGCGCCGGCTTAGCCATTACGATTACTGGTCCGAAACCATGAAGCGCTCCATTTTGCTGGATAGCCAAGCTGACATTTTGATGTACGGCATGGGTGAAAAGAGCATTGTGGAACTGGCTGACGCCTTGAATGCAGGCATGGATGTCAAAGATATCACTTACATCGACGGCACGGTTTATAAAGCCACCGGGCTTGACGACAGTCTGCCCACGGTGATTTTACCCACTTACGACGAAGTAAAACAAAATAAGCGCAAGTATGCCGAGTCCTTTAAGGTGCAGTACAGTAACTGCGACCCCTTTACCGCCAAGCGTCTGGCAGAATGCTACGGCAAAACCTACGTGGTGCAAAACCCGCCTCAAAAGCCTCTGACCACCGAGGAAATGGATGCCGTTTATAGCCTGCCCTACCAGCGCACATGGCACCCCAGCTACGCCAAAAAAGGTGGCGTACCTGCCACCCAAGAGGTCAAATTCAGCCTCGTTTCCAACCGCGGCTGCTTTGGCGCCTGCTCTTTCTGCGCCCTGACCTTCCATCAAGGCCGCATTATCCAGACCCGTTCCCACGAATCCATCCTTGCGGAAGCAGAGCTGATGGCTAAGGACAAGGATTTCAAGGGCTATATCCACGATGTAGGCGGCCCAACCGCCAATTTCCGTCATCCCGCCTGCGAAAAGCAGCTCAGTAAGGGTGCCTGCGGCGGCAGACAGTGCCTCTACCCCACTCCCTGCAAGAACATGAAGGCAGATCACTCGGACTATGTTTCTCTGCTGCGCAAGCTGCGAAAGATTCCCGGTGTCAAAAAGGTGTTTGTCCGTAGCGGCATCCGCTTTGACTACCTGCTGGCAGACAAAAAGGATACCTTCTTTAAGGAGCTGGTTCAGTTCCATATTTCCGGCCAGCTGAAAGTAGCACCGGAGCATGTGTCTGATGCGGTCCTCGACCGAATGGGCAAACCAAGAAATGCGGTCTACAATAAGTTTGTGGACAAGTACTTTGCCCTCAACAAGCAGTACGGTATGAACCAATATCTTGTCCCCTACCTCATGTCCAGCCACCCCGGTTCGACCCTAAAAGAGGCCATTGAGCTGGCTGAATACATCCGGGAAATGGGCTACAATCCGGAGCAGGTTCAGGACTTCTACCCCACACCCTCTACCCTTTCCACAGTAATGTATTACACCGGACTTGATCCCCGCACCATGGAGAAGGTCTATGTGCCCACCGACCCCCACGAAAAAGCCATGCAGCGGGCTCTCATTCAGTACCGCAACCCCAAAAACTATTATCTTGTAAAAGAATCCCTTTTGAAGGCACACCGGGAGGATTTGATCGGCTCCGGACCTAAATGCCTGATCCGTGCTGTACCCCCAAGGCAGGGCAAGCCCTCTGCACCGCCCCCCAAACTACCGCCCAAAAGCAGAAACACAAAAAAAGCACCCCCTGCCAAGGGTCGTCCCAAACGCAAATAATGTTGCGTGCCCGCCGGAATTCCCGGCGGGCATTTCGCATAGGATGTTCCATACAACACAATGAGGTGGTACTATGGAACATACTGTCAACCAAATTCTGCTCCGGGGCAGCCTGCACGCGCTTCCGGAGTTTTCCCACGAAAACCATGGACGGCGGTTTTACCGTTTTTTATTGGATGTGCCCCGTCTGTCCGGTGCTGTGGATACTCTGCCCGTCATCGTGCAGGAGCATACCCTCAACGCAATTGACCTTTCCGGCGGGGAAATGCTGACGGTCACCGGACAAGTTCGTTCCCATAACCGGCGCACGGACGGCATACGGCACTTACTTATTTTTGTTTTTGCAACGAACATTATCACCGAAGACGGCGAGCCCATTAACGAAGTAACAGTAGAAGGCCCGCTGTGCAAAGAGCCTACCTATCGCCGCACGCCTTTGGGCCGGGAAATCTGCGATGTGATGCTGGCCGTTCCACGGGCATTCCGGCGGGCCGATTACCTGCCCTGCATTCTTTGGGGACGCACCGCGCAAGAGGTATCCGATTGCCATACACGGGACTGTATTCGCGTGGTGGGTCGATTGCAAAGCCGTATTTACACCAAGCTGACCGAGGACGGCCCGGAGCAGCGCACCGCCTATGAGATCTCCGCACTGACTGCAGACATTTTAGACGAGATCCTGTAAAACAAGATTCAGTATAACACAAAGCACTACACCCACAGCGGTCGGCAGCACAAATGCCGCCGCTGTTTTTTTCATGCTTTTCGTCTCTTTATACACCGTCATAAGAGTGGTGGCGCAGGGCCAGTGAAAAACGCTGAACACCATAGTGCATACTGCCATCTGCCATGTCATGCCTGCCGTTAGCAGCACCCCGCCACCGTCGGATACCACGCCTTGCAGGCTGCCCGCGCCGGTGAGTACCATCAGAATCACGGGAATCAGCAGTTCGTTTGCAGGTAGTGAAAAAAGAAATCCCAACAAGATCGCTCCGTTCATCCCCAATGTCAAGCCCAAAGGGTCTAAAAACGCAGCTATTTTCCCCAGGAGAGCCGTATCGGCAAGCAGCCACAGCACCGCACCTGCCGGTGCTGCCACCAAGAGTGCCCGAACGGCAATATGGAGCGTTCTGTCCAACAGCGAGCGTAGGAGGATCTGCCCCACCCGTGGCCGACGGAACGGGGGCATTTCCATTATGAAAGTACTTTCTTCGTGCCGTAACACCGTTTTACTCAGTACACCGGAGGTTGCCATCGCTCCCAATACGCCCAGCACCACGCACCCAGCCACCGCCAGCGCCCCACCGGTGCCAGCAAAAAACAGACTGCCCAGCAGGATCAAGGCGGGAAATCGTCCGTTGCAGGGCACCATGGCATTTGTCAAAATGGCCAAAAGCCGTTCCCGGGGTGATTCGATAATACGGCAGCCGGTAACACCCACCGCATTGCACCCAAGGCCCATGCACAGGGTCAGCGCCTGCTTGCCACATCCACCGCAGCGCTGCATTTTCCCATCCAGCAAAAAGGCCATCCGAGGCAAATACCCCACATCTTCCAGTATGGTAAACAACGGAAAAAAGATCGCCATAGGCGGCAGCATAACGGATATTACCCGGGCGGATGTTGCATACATACCATCCACCAGCAATCCGCGAAGCCATGCCGGTACGCCGGCAAGAAAACGATTCAGCAGAAAATAGCCCAGGTCTAAAAGCTTCCCCAACAGCTCTGACGGATAATTTGCGCCCCAAACTGTGATCCAAATGATGCCAAACAGCAGCAAAAGCATAATTGGCACTCCCCACTGACGGCTCAGCAGTATTTCATCCAACCGACGCCGTAATTGGGCTGTTTTGTCGACAGTGCAATTGGTGCAGCGCTGCGCGATCTCCTCAGCGGCAGCGATGGGGTCATCCCAATGGCGGGCAGGCTGCTTCTTCACCCCAAGGGTCGCCTGAATAAGATCATCCAGCCCTTCCCCAGTCCCTGCCGCTGTCAGCACTACCGGTGCATAAAGACTTTCTGACAGAAGCTTTGCATCCACACAAATCCCACGGCGCTGCGCCTCATCCATTAAGTTGACACAGACAACCACCTTATCCGTTCTTTCCAGTATTTGAAGAGCCAAAATGAGGGAGCGTTCCAAGGCACTGCCGTCACAAACAACCACAGTACAATCGGCACTCTCCGATGTAATAAACTCTGCCGCAATCTGCTCATCCTCACTGTCACCGAGTAAGCTGTATGTACCGGGCAGATCCACAAATAAGATCTCCGTATCTTCCTGCACACACCGTCCTTGTGCAACGCCAACGGTCTTTCCCGGCCAGTTTCCGGTGTGCTGGCGAAGTCCGGTCAAGGCGTTAAACAGCGTGCTTTTGCCCACATTGGGATTGCCCGCAAGGGCAACCGTCATCTTCCGCCGGTCCTTGGCCGCCATCAGCATTGCACCCAGATGTGTCTTAGGTCTTTCGTCCGCAAGGCAAGCACTGTACCCCGCAGGGCAATGGCCGTCACGGTCCTGTCGGGACTTCTGTAACAGCAACGCACAAATGTCCCAGGAACCATCCCAAAATCAAAAAGCCGCTTTTTCAGCCCACGATCAACTGCCATATCCATCACAACGCCGGACTGCCCCGGAAGTAACCCATCCAAAGCCATACACATCCCTCCAGAAATTCGTTATGCCATTCTATCCACCCCCGTGACGAATTGTGCAGAAAATGTATCTTTTCTTTTGGCGGAAACTATGGTATTATGGCAAAAAGGAGGTGCTTGTCGTGGATGAAAAGGTGCTTGCCATTATCGATATTTTGAAAGAATTGTACCCAGACCCGGTCTGTGCATTGCATTACAGCAAGGATTATGAACTAATGATCGCAGTTCGTCTATCTGCACAATGTACCGATGCCCGTGTAAATCTCGTTACCCCTGCCCTTTTTGCCGCCTACCCCACCCTGGAGGCCATGGCAAATGCCGCGATCCCTGATGTGGAGAACTATGTCCACTCCTGCGGATTTTACAAGCACAAGGCCCGGGACATTGTCCTAGCCTGCCAAATGCTCATTGAAAAGCATGATGGCAAAGTACCCGGCACTATGGAGCAGCTGTTAAAGCTGCCCGGTGTGGGTCGCAAAACTGCCAATCTGCTGCTAGGCGATCTCTATGCCGTGCCCGGCAGTGTGGTCTGCGATACTCACTGCATCCGCATCTGCGGCCGTTTGGGGCTTTCTCATGGCAAGGAGCCGGAAAAAGTCGAGCAGCAGCTTCGAAAGATCCTACCGCCGGAAGAAAGCAGTGACTTTTGCCACCGCATTGTGCTGTTTGGTCGGGAAGTCTGCACAGCCCGCAGCCCCAAGTGTACAGAATGCCCCCTTGCCATGTGGTGCAATGAAATAAACAGCGTAAAATGATCGTTTAGCGCACTAACATTAACAGAATTTAGGGACTGGCCTCTGGACAGTCCATCCGAAATTGCTGTGCAATTTCGGGGTTTTCCGTAGGAAAACATTAATTTATCGCCTGCGGCGATGTGATTTTGTTTTGCAAAATCACCGGACCGTCGAGGACGCCGGTCCCTACATGCATATATAAACGATCATTTATCTCAATCGTTCTATCCCCCCTTTTGTCCCCATAGACTGTGGACAAGGGGGGAATTATTTTGCGCAAACGGCTTCCAATCTTCTATAGCGCTCTGCTGCTGACGGGCGTGAACCTGCTGCTGCGGTTTGTAGGGACATCCTTTCAGGTATATCTGTCCTCCCGGATCGGTGCGGAAGGCATTGGCCTGTTGCAGCTTGTTTTGAGTGTTGGCTCTATGGCACTGGTTGCCGGCATGGCCGGTATCCGCACCGCCACCATGTACTTAACCGCCGAGGAGATCGGCAGAAAACGGCCGCAAAACGTCACATGGGTATTATCCGGCTGCACCCTATACAGCATCCTCTGCAGCGGTGCTGTAGCTGTCGGAGTCTACTATTTTGCCCCGGTCATCGCCGAAAAGTGGATCGGCAACACGCAGACAATTGAGGCTATCCGTCTGTTTGCCGCGTTCCTGCCGGTAAACTGCCTGACAGGAGTCATGGTGGGCTATTTTACGGGGGCAAACCGCATCGGCACACTGGCTGCCGTAGAAGTTGCGGAGCAGATTGTCTCCATGGCCTGCACCATGGCACTGCTGGTTTTCTGGGCGGGACACGATCCGGGCAGAGCCTGCCTTTCCGTTGTTATGGGCAGCGCAATGGGGGCTTGTCTGACCCTTATATGCCTTATCATTTTAAGATTGCTGGAACGTCCCACTACCGGTCAAAGAATTTCCACTGCGTACCGACTTTGGCAGACAGCCGTACCGCTGGCAATCGCAGACGACCTGCGCACCGGTATCACCACCGTAGAAAATCTGATGGTGCCAAAGCGGCTGGCTTTGTACCCCGGTGTTACATCGCCACTGGCCGCTTTCGGCATGGTTTGCGGTATGGTATTTCCCATCCTCATGTTCCCTGCCGCCATTTTATTTGGCTTAACGGAGCTTTTGATCCCGGAGCTTGCCCGCTGCCGTGCGGCAGACAGCGAAACGCGAGTGCGCTATCTTGTAAAAAAGAGCCTGCGTGTGGCTCTACTTTACGGCACAGTGTGCGGCGGCATTCTGTTTCTTTGCGCCAAGGAGCTGTGCATGGCCCTTTATGGGAGTGAAGATGCGGGGGTATATCTTAGATGGTTTTCCCTGCTGGCGGTGATGTTGTACTGCGACGCCATCACCGATGCCATGATTAAAGGCTTGGGACAGCAAAAGGCATCTGTCCGCTACAATATCTTCACCAATCTTTTGGATGTGGCTTTTTTATATGTACTTTTGCCACGGTACGGCATCGGAGGGTATTTCCTCAGCTTTCTTGTGACCCATGTTATCAATTTTACATTGAGTATTCGAAGGCTTTTGAAGATCAGTCGCGTCCGCATCCCGCTGTCTGTGCCCCTTTTGACGGTTTCTGCGGCTGCTGCGGCCATATGGGCCGCAGGCTTTGTGGGCGCACCCGTGTTGCGTGCAGGCGCTTATGTGGCGATTCTTGGCTGTTTGCTGTTTTTGCTGAAAATCCTCAGCCGAAACGATATCGCGTGGGTCAAAGGGCTGATATACAAAAAATGACCTGCTTTTGCAGGTCATTTTTTGATTTTTTCACTTAAAGCGCTTTAGGATCTCACGGACGATAATAACAGCCACGCAGATAATGCCCACTATCACGGCAATTTCAAACAGGATGATCGCCGGCATGATAAGTCCGTTTATGATGTCACCGCTGGCGATCCCAAAAAACAATGCCATGACAAAATAGGCAATCAACACACCAAGCCATAGTTTCTGCCAGAAGTTAAGGCTGTTTTCATCCTCCTGCTGTTCCGGCTGAGAAGGAACGGTCTTCTCCTCTGCTTCCCCTTTGAGCAAATAGTCAATAGAAACACCAAACAGCTTGCTGATGGCAATTAAATTCTCGAAGTCCGGTTTTGCCGTTCCCATCTCCCACCGGGAGACCGCTTGGCGGGAAACATCCAGTTTCTCAGCCAAATCGCTTTGGGTCATACCGGACTGTTTTCTAACCTCGTATAGCCGCTGATGAAATTCCATGATAACGCCCTCCTTTGGGTATCATCTTACTGCAAATTTTTCCCAAATGAAACCGCAAGCACTTTCCAATTGCGCAACAAGCTGTTGCGTTTACAGCGCCTTCAAAATTTCCAGCAGAAATTCCCAAGTTCTTGCCGTGGATGCGATATCTAATTTTTCACGGCTGGTGTGGATGTCCAGCATATCCGGACCAATAGAAACGCAATCCAATCCCGGCAGCTTTTCGCTGAGCATGCCGCACTCAAGGCCTGCGTGGATGGCAACCACTTCCGCACTCTTGCCGAACTTTTCCTTAAAGATACGCACCATAGTATCCCGCAAGGGGGAATCCTTACGGTACTCCCAGGCAGGATAGTCACCCATTTCAGAGTAGCTGCCACCATGGAATTCGGCCAATTCCTTAAGCTTACCAAGCAGCTCCCGTTTTTCCTGATTGACGGAGCTTCTGACCGCAAAGGTGAGGGTCAGCTCCTCGCTCATGGACACAACACCGAGATTTAAGCTAGTCTGCACGAGACCGGCAATATCCTCGCTCCAACTCTGCACGCCGTTGGGCGCTGCGTTCAGCAGAGCGATCACCTTAGCGGTACATTCGGTAGTGAGGGCGTTGCCGCCCATAGCGTCCACATCGTCGCCCCGGATAATGCACTCCGGCTCATCAAACTCAGCACGGATTTCCTTTTCCAGTGTATCGCAAACTTCATTGATCTGCTCCGGATGCATGCCCAGGGCAACAAAGGTAACTGTGCAGGATCTGGGAATGGCATTGTCCTTTGCGCCACCCTGCAGTTTCGTAATGCAAATGGGCATCTTCTGCTGAACTCGGGAAAGAAGCTCTCCCATGACCTTATTGGCATTGGCACGGTTTTTGTGGATCTCTACACCGCTGTGACCGCCCTGCAGATTCTCCACCACCAGTTTCACGCACGGGCCGTAGACGACTCTGCGCTGCAGGGGCAGATGGATGGTGCCCCGTGCACCGCCTGCACAGGAAACTGTAAAGATACCCTCATCCTCAGAGTCTAAATTCAGCATAGTGCGGCCCTTAAGACCGGAAAGGTCAACACCGGCAGCGCCCTCCATGCCGATCTCCTCGTCTACAGTAATGATGACTTCCAGCGGCGGGTGGGGAATGGACTTATCCGCCAGCAATGCCAGGGCATAGGCAACTGCAATACCGTTATCGCCGCCAAGAGTGGTGCCTTTGGCAAAAATATGGGTGCCGTCGTGGGTCACATCCAACCCCTCAGTGTCCATATCGATGGGGCAATCCTCATCCTTTTCGCAGACCATATCCATGTGGCCCTGCAAAATGACCGGCGGATGGGCTTCATAGCCGCAAGTGCCCTCGCCGAACATAAGGACATTATTCAGTTCATCCTGCACATAGGGAATTCCCTGCTCCTTGGCAAAAGACACCAGATAATCACTTATCATCTTGGTGTTGCGGGAGCCGTGGGGAATGCTGCAAAGCTTTTCAAAATAACCGAATACAGCAGCAGGCTGCAGGCCCGCTAACTTGATCGCATCCATAAAAATCTCCTTTTCATTATGGTAAATGATCGTTTATCTTAGTAAGCACCACCAAGTTTGTCATTCCGAGGGAGCGTCAGCGAGTCGAGGAATCTACGCATTTCGTTTATATTTGCATTAAAATCGGTGCCAAGATCCCTCGGC